>JAUWNU010000058.1 GCA_030612505.1 Methanomassiliicoccales archaeon | reverse complement strand
ATATCGAGCATCCTTAGTTCTGCGAATTTCGTCGTATAATGCCATTATAATTAGCGGAGCTTCCGCAACTGTTAAACGCTTTGCCAAACAAATACCTCAACCCCTTAATAATGCGCAAGTATTTATGTCGTTCGGTATAGTTGTCGATGAAGAATCTGTAACAGTAAGCCTCACGGTGTATGTGCCGGCAGATGAATAACTATGAGATGGGTTTGCTTGAGAACTAGAAGATCCATCTCCAAATGACCATGAATATGAATATGGTGTGTTTCCTCCTGCTACTGTAGAAGTAAATGAAACAGCCAGCGGTGAAGTCCCCGTTCTCGGATTAGCTGATATGCTCAATGATAATGGAGCAATAACTGTAATGGTTGTTGAAGATGATTTTATTTTAGGTGTTGGAGATGAGTCCTCAACAATAAGAGTTACAGTATATGTGCCCGCAGAAGAATAACTATGTGTTGGATTTGCTTGAGAACTGCTTGAACCATCCCCAAATGACCATGAATATGAATATGGTGTTAAACCACCACTAACAGTAGATGCAAAAGAAACGGATAATGGTGCAACACCAGATGTTGGATTTGCCGATAAGGCAGCCTCAAGCAATGGAATATCATAAACCTGGAAATTATCATTCCATGTTCCTGTTGATGACCACCAATCCCCTACTGCTTGTCCCTCAATTTTTATAGTTGCAGTGTGTGCCCCAATACTTATTTGGGGTATTGTAACTGTAACATCAAAAGTTTCTGAGTCACCCGCGGGAATGTTTACTGTATAATCTAATAAATCATATACATAGCCAGATTGTTGCCAATCAAAATGAACAGTCACATCGGAAACATCATAAGACGAGGCCCCGTCATTTGAGAGCGTATAAGTAAATGTTGTAGAAACGCCAATATAAACTTTAGATGGGGTAGTGTATGATGATAGTGATGCTTGATCTTTCCAATCGGCCAATGCGCTTCCTGGTAAAAGCACAATACCTACCATAAATATGCAAATTACCAAACTAATTATTTTCGATTTCATTGTATCTCTCCAACTATATTTTACTGTAGTAATACTACATGGAAATGATTATCTCACTACAAAAAACTTACTGTAGTCATTGTGATGTAATGGTTTCAATCAAAGTTAAACTTCAAAAAAGGCCAGGCCACAGAGGTAAATACACGACCTATGTGGTTACCATTCCCAAAGCTATTATTGATGCAGCTCCAGGTTTTCAGGGCGCAGAAGAAGTGGAAATTGATGTTGATAAGAACTCGAACATAATTTTGAAAGCTATTAAGAATTGAACCAGTTTCCCGACTAGACAAGGTATTCATTCTCCTTAGCTTGCCATCCTCTGCTGGCAACTTCAACCGGTGACAATTTGTCACCACTTCGCTTCCTTCTTCCCTTGGCCTCTGGCTTAGCTTGTTCCAGTACTTTCTTGCCTTTTGATGATCTGGTTGTTCTATCAATACCTCAATGACATCAACTACTGAATTCCCGTAGAAATACTTAAATAAGTAAAAATACTTATCTAATATGTAGGTGATAAAATGGTGAACATGACCCTTGCTATACCCCAGGACCTTCATGAGGTAATGAAAAAACACTCGGAAATCAAATGGAGCGAGATTGCCAGGAAGGCAATCAGGGAGTATGCCCAGAAGCTTGAAATGCTGGACAAACTTGTTTCAGACAGCAACTTGAAAAAAGAAGATATTGACGAAATCGACCACGAGGTAAAGAAGGCTATTGCCAAGCATTACCGGAAGTATGCTGAATGAAATTGATAATTGATACAAATATTCTTATTTCGGCCATAATAAAAAATTCAGTTACCAGAAAAATATTATTGTCGCCATATTTTGAATTCTGTGTTCCTGAATTTACTTTTATTGAATTGGACAGGCACTTCGAACTTCTGAAAAATAAGACTGGCTTGAGTGAAACAAATCTCAAATCGGTTATAAAGATAATCACAGAAAATATTGATGTAATTCCAAAATCAAAATTTCAAACACATACAAGCATTGCATTCGATGAAATGAAAAACATAGATGAATTTGATACTCCATTCCTTGCACTGGCTCTTTCTTTCAATAATGATGGTATCTGGAGTGACGATAAACATTTCAAGAAACAAAAATTAGTTCAGGTATGGACAACCAGAGATATGCTTGATAATATGGAGAATGTCGCATTTGACTAGGCCTATATGTGGGGAGATGGTCGCCACCGGCATGCAATTCGGCTATACGCCCCAACACCAGCCAACTTTTCTTAATTCCTCTGCAATATGTGTAAATTTTAGACAACTCTTAAATATTAAACCATAATATGCGGATACTCCCAAAGGGCGTGAATACATGGCAGGAAGAAAACCAGCAAGAATGTACAGAAGGATAAAATCGCAATCATACACCCGCAGAAAATACATGGGTGGAATTCCACACAACCGTATTAGCCAGTATGAGATGGGAAACAAGAAAAGGAAGGGAGATTTCCCTATAATCGCCCATCTGATTGCAGAAAATCCAGTGGCAATAAGACACACAGCCCTGGAAGCTGCTCGTGTGGCATGCAACAGAACAATCCAGAAAAAGGCAGGCACTCAGGGGTATTTCCTGAAAGTGCGTGTTTTCCCTCACGAAGTCCTAAGAGAAAACAAGATGGCAACCGGTGCAGGAGCTGATCGTATTTCCAGCGGAATGAGAAATGCCTTCGGAAAGGCCGTGGGAACAGCAGCCAGGGTCCATCGTAATCAGATTTTGATGGAATTACATGTGAACCAGCCCAATTTCAAAGATGCAAAAAAAGCACTCTGGAAAGCAGGCCTGAGAGTTCCTGGAACCTTCAGGATAGAAATCGTTAAAGGCGAACTTATCAACTAAAACAATCAGAATTTTGAATATTTTATCTTCTTCGTTCATTACCCCAGATTATTTTGTGTAATTGAGGCAAAACCCTAATGTCCAGCTTGTCTTCCAGAACCCACTCAACAAGTTCCTCAAGGTTCGTTCCGTCCACCGGTGTCATAATAATCACACTGGCAGGCTGATGTTTTCGTATAATCTCCTTGGCATAATCATAGTCTTCTTTGCCAGATATTATGAATTTCAGCTGGTCGGTTGGTCCCAGAATTTCAATATTTGAAAAATTCATTTTTTCGGCCTGGCCCGAACTTGGACATTTGATATCCATGCTTATCATCAGCAAAGGTGAGCATTCCAGCTTTTCAAGGCCAATTGAACCATTAGTTTCCAGTGTCACAAGATGGCCAGCACCTAAAAGTTCATCAATGAGCTTTGGGGTTTCATCCTGGCACATTGGCTCTCCACCTGTAATGCAGACCTGATTGCATTTGAATTTGTCCACTTCGGCAACTATCTGGCCAATGGTGAACTTATCACCCTCGGTTTTTGCATATTCAGTATCGCACCATTCACAATTCAAATTACAGCCAGTAAGCCGAACAAATACTGTGGGAATGCCCATGGTGGCGCCCTCGCCCTGAATGCTGTGGAATATCTCATTAATTTTCATTTTCATCTCCTTGAACATCAAAGTAAATCATTAACCTTGCTGGTATAGGCTCAAACCCAACTTTCTTCCAGAATTCGGTGCTGTCCTGCTCTTCTTCCCTGGTCCCATCGGCTGCTGCAACGGCGACTGTTGGAGCGCCTATATTTTTAAAGAATACTATGGCTTCAGAAACAAGCTGGGTGCCTATGCTTTTCTGCCGAATGTCCGGCCTAACAGAAATTTTGTGAATGAAAGCTCTGGCTCCGTCCCAGGAGCCGAGAATGAATCCTAAAATCTCACCGTCATCATAAACTAGAAATAAATTGCTTGGCCGCTCCAGAATTCGCTCAAGTGCCTCGGCACCATCAACCTGGGGAGTCCAGAAATGCTCATTGTCCTTGGTTATCTGGATAACAGCTTCAATATCGGCAAGTGTAGCGGCCCTAATCTTTGTATCTGATTGGGTCATTAATTCCCACCTCCCTGAATCCTTCCAGCCTCAGCAGACAAGCTTCGCATTTTCCACAGGCCTTATCTCCCCCGGAATAGCATGTCCAGGTTAGTTCATAGGGAACTTTAAGTTCCATTCCCTTGCTAATAATTTGGGCTTTAGTAAGTCGTAATAGTGGGGATTCAATAATCACTGGCTTTCCTTCAACACCGGCCTTTGTGCCCAGCTCTGCTGTCTTTTGAAATGCCTCAAAAAATTCTGGGCGGCAGTCTGGATAACCGCTGTAGTCAACTGCGTTAGCCCCGATAAAAATTTTCTCCGCGCCAACAACCTCAACCAATCCCATGGCCAGCGATAAAAAAGTCATGTTTCTTGCAGGCACATATGAGCTTGGTATTTCCTTGCCTATTTCTTCGAGTTTTTTTCCAGTGTCCAGTATAATTTTTTCGTCTGTCAGGGACGAACCTCCAATAATGCCCAAATCTATCTTTATAGTTCTGTGACTGGCCGCTTTGAAATGTTCGGCCAGTTTGCTTGCTGATTCAAGCTCTCTAGAATGTTTACTACCGTAGTCTATTGTCAGTGCGTGTACCTCATAATCCTGGCTGGCAATTGCCAAGCACGTGGCAGAATCGAGGCCGCCTGACAGCAGAACTACAACATTCTGGATGCCCAGGCCCCCTGCCCTATGCCCTCATCAATGCCAACCTTGATTTTCGTAATATTGTCGCCAAGTTCCAATTGCCCAAGAATCTTTTCCAGGGCGTATTCTGCAAGTTTTTCTGCAGATATCTTGTCTAAATCAAGAATATTAACATCACATTCCGGGAATGAATACGATTTGTCAAGAGCAGTCACATTCACCTGGTAATTTTCCACCACAATAGTCACCGCGTCAGAGTTTCCAGGCATGAGCACACAGTGGTCCAGCTCATCGGCAACTGTTTTCATGGCTTTCTTGAGCTTCACAAAATCATAGACCATTCCATCATCATCAAGTTCACCAGTCAAGTGAATGTGAATTGTATAATTATGCCCGTGAAGACGATTGCACTTATCATGTCCAGGCAGGAAATGGCATGCTGAAAAGCCAATGCCCAGTGCCCATCCGTCAAGTTTCAGTTTCATGGGTCTAAGATATTGGCCATTCGATTTAAAGTTTTCAGTATAATTCAGGGTCTGAGTTTACACATAAAAGAGATAGGGGCTTTGCTTAGTTAATGCTAATAAAGGGTCTAGGGTCTAGTATTTGGCTGGGCGCCCAAGATAATAAATGAACTGGCTTTTAGCTCACCGACCTCATTAATTTTCCCTGAACCCTAGCCCCTGAACCCTAGACCCTTTCAAAAACTACACCAAACATTTATGTAAGCCCTCTCGATTGTGCCACCCAATGACCGACGTTAAGAGACTTAATACCATATTGGGCATATTTGCCATTCTAATTCTGCTGCTGTCCTTCTCTGCTTTTGCCTATTCCCTGGTTCCAAAGGGGGATGCAAGTCTGGTTGTGGTGAATGAAGTTGATTATAACTGGGATGCTATATTCACTGATTTTGAAACAGTATCATTCACTGCATCAGGAGATGATTTTCATGGTGTTCTTGTCAGCAGTATTATTCTGGATACTGGTTTGGATAATCCCGAGGCCTATACATATAAATTTGTGGGTCTGGATGGCTATCAGAAGGATTTATCATGGAATGATGTGCAGAACGGTTATCTGGTTGAAGATGAACATAAAGTGGTTTTTCCCAGCCAGACCAGAAGTTTTTGGGTAAAGGACTTGGCGTCAATTGAGGTGGTGGTATCTTGAAAATAGATTTTCAAGGCTCACTTCTTGTGAAACAAAAGGTGATCTAATGGAAAAGAGGGTAAGTGACAAATATAAGATACTGGCAGGAATCATTGTTTTTGGTTCTTTATGGGGACTGCTTGAATGCACCCTTGGCGAGGTTAGGCTGACTGGAGTGTTGGAAAACTTCCCAATGGGCGCCCTTCTGGGCGGCATGATTGGCCTTGGATTGATGGCGCTCACAAGGAGACTATACAATGTTTTGTGGATGCAGCTGGGCATGGCCCTGGTTGCTGGCCTTCTTCGCTTCTGGGCCCCGGTGGGAACTTGCGTAATTTGCTCTGCACTGGCCATAGTTGCTGAAGGTATGGTTTTCGAACTCATATTCAACCGTCCAGTTTTCAATATTAACAAATCTGGAAGAGACATGAGGAATATCCGAACCCTGGCTTTCCTGGGAATAATCGCAGGATTCACAATCTACACAACCGGATACATGTTCACCCAGATATTCACACCTATTCTGACAACTGGCGCATTCAGCATATCAAACTTCTCTGCTGTACTTCCACTTATCTTCGGAAGGGGATTCTTCGCGGCTGTTCTAGGGGGCATTACTCTCCCGCTGGCAGTTCTGGCCAAACAGCTGTATATTGATGTTTCAAGCATCAAGAAAGAGCATTATTACGGTGCTGTAGCTGGAGTATCCACATTCTGCTGGGTATTTGTGTTTGCTTTCTTCTATCTCTGAGGTGATGACACATGGCAACAGCAAAAATAATAGTGTTCAACCCAGATAAGTGCACAGGCTGTCTGGAATGCGAGAAAGCCTGCTCAAATATAATGCACAAGAATGACAAGGGTGGCGAATATTCTGCAATTCGAATTCATGAAACAGAGTCCGGCTATGAAATGACAAACTGTAATATGTGCGGATTATGCATTGACATGTGTCCAGTCCAAGCATTAAAGCGCCTCAGCAATGGCACAGTGACTTTGGACAAGAAAGCCTGCATAGGGTGCCAGGCATGTGTCGGCTTCTGCCCCACCGAGGTAATGAGGAAGGCTCCTGAGATAATTACGCCCTTCAAGTGTATCTCCTGCGGCATGTGCGTAAAAGCCTGTCCAGAGGGGGCACTGGAACTCAAAGAAGTCAATCTGGACGAGATAGAAAAAACAGTTTATTCTTATCAGGGGGTTTGCCAATGAGCGGTGGAGAATGCACAAGCACGGAGATTACAACAATCGGCGACAGAAATACAGGATTTCAAACTGGAAACACAGAACACAAGTGGGACCTGGATGCCCTGAGAGCAGGCCATAAAGTACTGGCTGAATACGTCTACGAGAAAAAGCCAATAGTAAAGGGCTATGCTGGCCGAACACTCTATGTGGACCTTACCACCAAAGAAATTAAAGAAATTCCAGTCACCGAGGACATGAAAAAGAAGTTCACTGGCGGCCGAGGATTTGGCCTGAAACTTCTATGGGACACCATAAAACCATCAACACGCTGGGATAGCGAAGAAAACGGTTTGGTGCTCACTGCAGGGCCAATGTGCGGTTCAACCCAGTACCCCGGTTTTGGGAAATCTCTAGCACTTTCTGTCTCGCCTTCAACAGACATAATTTGTGACTCAAATGCAGGCGGTTATTTTGCCCCTTACATGAAATTTGCCGGATTCGACGCAATCCAGATTCATGGAAAGGCAGACGAAGATGTAATCGTTTTAATCGATGGTGTTGAAGGAAAAGTAAGAATAGAAACAGCCCCTGGCGAAGAAACCAATTCCCATGTCCTGGCCGAGCAATTGACAAATTTATACGCCTTTGAGGACACCGAGAAGGCCAAACAGGGCGTAGCAGTAGTCTCTGCTGGAACTGGCGCAGAGAACAGCTACTGGGGATGTCTGAATATTTCATTTTATGATATCCGCAGAAAGGTTGCCAGACTAAAGCAGCACGGCCGCGGCGGTCTTGGAACTGTTCTCAGGGATAAGAAGATAAAGGCCTTGGTTGCCAGGATAGATGAGTTCGATGCTACAACCAATGACGCAATAGATCTGGACAAAATTGCCGAGATTGGTGCAAAATACCACAAGGAGATGCGCGATCTTGATAAAGAACAGTGCAATATGAGGACTGTGGGAACAGGCCATCTTGTAGAGATCATGGATGACTATGACCTTCTGCCAACTGAAAACTACAGATTTGGTCAGCATCCCAAGGCTCCGAAAATTTATTCACCCCACTTTTACAAGCTCTGGACCCAGGTAATTCCAGACGGTTGCTGGTATGGCTGCACAATGGCCTGTGCCAAGGCAGCAGATGGATACACGGTCATGACAGGGCCTTACAAGGGCCACAAGGTAACGGTAGATGGGCCAGAATATGAGACCCTGGGCTGCTCATCAAACATGAGCATCTGGGATCCGTTATGGGTATTGGAGTTCAATTTCTACTGCGACACCTATGGTCTTGATACCATATCCACTGGCACAGCTATAGCATTCTACATGGAGATGTACGAATATGGCATTCTCAATAAGGAGAGATGCGGCGGTCTTGAACTGTGCTTCGGAAACGCAGATGCCATGATGGAACTGATTCACCGAATAGCAGCCGGTGACGATAATGAATTCGTCAAGATGGCTGGAAAAGGTGCCCGAAGAATGAAGGACTGGCTCAAGGCAAAGGGCTGGGGCGACCCACAGCTCATAGAGGATTGCGGAATGGAATCCAAAGGCCTGGAATATTCAGAGTATGTAACAAAAGAAAGCCTGGCAATGCAGGGCGGTTACGGATTAACCCTGAAGGGTCCGCAGCATGACGAGGCCTGGCTAATCTTCATGGACATGGTGAACAATCAGATACCGACATTCGCTGATAAAGCTGAAGCTCTCCATTACTTCCCGATGTGGAGGACCTGGTTCGGACTGAATGGGCTGTGCAAGCTTCCATGGAATGATGTTGAACCCTCTGACAATGCAGAGACAAGCGAGCCAGCAAAGGTTCCTGGCCATGTGCAGAATTACGTGGACATTCAAAACGCAATCACCGGCTGGAATGTTACCAAGGAGGATCTAATCCTTCAGAGCGAAAGATGCTATAACTGGCAGCGAGCTATGAATGTCTGGATGGGCCGCGGACGACGAGCAGATGACTGGATACCTTACAGGTCAATGGGCCCTGTTACCAGTCTGGAATACATTTCCCGCCAGGATATGTATGACAAGCAGCTTGTTGAGAAGCAGGGCTTGCCAGCAGACAGTATCGAAGCCATGAGCATCGAAGACCGAATGGCAGCAATGTACGATTTCCGTCAGAACCAGTATCAGAAGCTGGCAGACGCAGTGTACATCCGCAGAGGCTGGACACACAATGGTGTTCCGACAACCCAGAAGATGATTGCCCTGGGATTCGCAGACGAGACCAAGATGCTGCAAATGCTTCAGCAGAAGATAGATGAGGATGAAGCTGCTGGACTGAACAAGTGGGGCGGGAATTATGGTGCAGACGAGAAGACCCCCAGCGATGATGCCAAGTACTGGGAGCAGTGGTGATCTAACTTTGAATTGCCCAATATCAACAATCAAAGTTAGGTGAAACACAGATTTGACAAACACAAACATGTCAAATTTGCGGTGTGAATATCTGAATGCTAGGCTTCAGCCTGGCAATCTTTAATCTTTTTTAAAAATATCTCATAACCAGAACCCAATACTTTCACCCCCCCCCTCATAATCCTTTAAATGCCTCCAAACATATATTCCTCCACAGGTGAAGCAGAATGGACGAGGAAAAGGCCCTGGTAGTATTCCAGGGCAAGGGGATCCGCAGAGTCTTGCATGAGGGGGAGTGGTATTTCTCAGTGGTTGATATTGTGTTTGTATTAACTAATAGTAAAGATCCTAAAGATTATTGGTATAGACTTAAAAAAAGGGAATTAGAACATGGTATTGAGTTATCGACAAATTGTCGACAACTGAAATTAGCATCTGCTGATGGAAAGAAATACTTGACTGACTGTGCAAATACAAAATCCCTATTTAGAATCATCCAGTCAATCCCATCCAAGAAAGCAGAACCTTTCAAACAGTGGCTGGCACAGGTCGGTTATGAACGGGTGGAAGAAATTCAAGACCCTGAACTGGCTCAAAAACGGATGAAAGAACTTTTCAGCCAAAAAGGATATTCTGATGACTGGATTGAAAAGAGGGTCAGGGGAATAGCAGTAAGAGACGAGCTTACAGATGAGTGGAAGAAACGAGACGTGAAAACACCGGTGGAATTCGCCATACTCACCGCCGAGATCTCGAAGGCCACATTCGGGCTGACGCCCAGCGAATATAGAGAATTGAAAGGACTGGAAAAAGAGAACCTGAGAGACCACATGAATGATTTGGAACTGATATTCACCATGCTGGGAGAAGCCTCTACAACCAGAATTGCAAGGAACAAAGACGCAGAAGGCTTCATTGAAAACAAGGAAGCCGCAAATGAAGGCGGAACCGTTGCTGGAGTTGCTAGAATAGAGCTGGAAAAGAGAAGCAAGCAGCCAGTAGTTACGCCTGAAAATTATTTGGAAGAGTCAGAGAAAAAGAAGAGGCTTAGTGGAGAGAAGAAATGAAACGCAGAATTAGAGTAGCTGGCCTCAATGTCTTAGGTGGAAATTACTTGGATGGTGAGAAGGTGTCTAGTGATGATGCAAAGCATTGGGTGCGGAGATTAGTATGAAAAACCTTTTCAAGATTGGGAAACGGCGACCCGGTAAGAATCGCGAATCATTGTCCAAGGACGACTGGCCAGCCGGTTTAACGATACTTGATGAGAAGAATTTCAATGAGTTCATTGAGAAATATCCCTTATCTTTAGTGGATTTTTATTCTCCCACCTGTGGGCCCTGTGTTGCATTATCCCGAACCATCAGGCAGGTATCCAGACAGTACAAGCATCGTGTAGCTTTTGGAAAGGTGAACATAGCACAGCACCGGGAGCTGGCCAAACGGTACAAGGTCATGAGCATACCCTATCTTGTCATATTCAGTTATGGCAAGAAAGTTTATACTTTAATGGGCAAGAAGTCAGAAAGAGAAATCACAAAGGTGCTGGACAAAATATTATCCGAGTCTGAAGATTGATGGGTGCAGGGTGGTCAATTATATCTATGACAATGCTATCCAGTATCAAAATAGGTGTTAATATGGACAAAAAAGTTAAAGAAATGTTTCTGAGCCGGGACATTGATTTCCAGTTACTAGCCGAGACATTTCCAGATATTGCGGATTATTTCAGAGGCACCCAGCCAGGCAAGATAAACGAATACGACAATGGCGTAATGAGCACAGTAATCGAAGGGCAGGGCAAAGAATCTCCATCAACATTCGGATACTTACCAGTTGGCGAGTTCGTGTTCAATGTTGGCGGCAACCAGGAGACCATGCACTTTCTACATGGAGAAATTGACTGGGGCTATGGAAAGAACCCAACTGTTCGGCCAGACCCCTATGATGAACTAATAATTCCGGCAGGCGAGGATTTAATCTTGAATGTGAAGAAACCTACATTATACGTTTGCGATTATGTGAAACAATGAACAAAATCAATCTTGCTTCCCATCTGGCCTATCTCGAGTTAAAGAGAAAGGTTCTTGGCGTCAAGTTCTTCGCTGAAATAGACATAACTGACAATTGCAATCTCAGATGCAAGCATTGCTATCACTTTCACGGCAAGGATGTTTTTGAGAAGAAAGAATTGCCACTATCAGTCTGGAAAAAGCGGTTTAAAAAGCTTCATAAACAAGGCGTGAGATTTGTTCTGCTTGTTGGTGGCGAACCAGCCTTGAGGATTGATGTTCTTATGCTGGCCCACAGAATTTTTCCCTATGTCTATGTTATCACTAATGGAACAATCTTCATTCCGAAAAAATTCAATCATTTACTTTTTGTCTCATTGGACGGCATGCAGGAGACCAATGATGCAATCAGAGGAAAAGGAACTTTCAACAAGGTCATGAAAATTTATTCTGGTGACAGGCGTGTAGCCATAAACATGACACTAAATATGGATAATTACAAGGATCTGGAAGACGTGGTCAAGCTGTCAAAAAAGCACAGGTTTAGAGGTGTAGTTTGCAATGTCAGCGCGTCAGGGCTGGATGTCAAAATTCCCATGAACGTTAAAATGGAGGAAAGAAAGCTCATTGTTGAAGAGATGAAACGTGTCAAAAAAGCGCATCCAAGACAACTTCTACTCAGCAATGCAATGATTAAATGGTATGAGGAAGCAGACCACCGTGGCTGGTGTTATTGGGGTGATGAAGTTCTGCATTTTGACGTAAAATGGAAAACAAGGCGCTGCTTCGGACCAAACACCGACTGCTCCAATTGTGGCTGTCTGGCTGGCTCTTTTCAAAACCCGTTTTTCATGGCCTTTACAGCCAGGGAGTTCAGGAAATTAGTTTGATTTAGGTGAGAAATAATATGCCCAAAAAAATAGGAATCATCATCTGCCACAGATATCATAACTGTGCCGGAGGAAAATGCTTCAGATCCCTGAAAAATAGAGAAGGTGCTTTCAGCATTTACGATAAAGATGAAGATGTGGAATTAGTGGGCTACACAAGTTGCGGCGGCTGCCCTGGCGGGAACATTGAATATGCACCAGAGGAAATGATAAAAAATGGTGCAGAAGTAATACATCTAGCCACAGGAATGGTTGTGGGATACCCACCATGCACCCGCATCAGCCAATTTCGAGATTTTATCAAGAGAAGATATGATGTGGATGTTATTATTGGCACCCACCCAATCCCTCAGAAATATCATATTGTGCACACTAAATTGGGAACATGGGATTCTCCAAAATGGAAAGGACTCATTCAGCCCACACTAGCAGATGAGGAAGTTCGATTGGCTTATGATTGAATCTTCCTCACAGCAGCCATGGGGAACATAGCCAGATAAATAATACCAACCACAATCAGTGCTATTCCTATTCCGTACACATCTGCCATCCAGCCAATGAGAGGGGCAAAGATTGCAGTAATTATTGTTACAATCTGAGCCTCAACACTCAAGCCAGTTGCCATTATGTCGCTTGATATTGTGTCGCTGATATAACCAATATTCAGGGGCTTTCGAATGTTCTGCATTATGTATAGGCCAATGAATGCCAGTACTGCAATAATATACCATAAATAATGCACTGAAAGGCCAGCCATTAGAATCAATATACCGCCGAAAATAAAGGTTGTGTTGATTGGCCTGGCCAGGTTATTGTATCTGGAGGCAAATCGTCCTGCGCTTCTTGAAGTGATGGCTGAGATTAAAAATAGCACAAAGTAAGCAAGTCCAACAACAATCGCGATCCTTTCCTGGTCTGCCATGAAGAGCAATACTGGAAGAGCTATTGCCATGGCTTCCAAAACTGGCTGCAAATATTCCTTGCTGGCCTTGAATAGGCCTCCAAATATGGAAGAATTCAGAATCCCTCTCACAGAATCCCGGTTCTTGAAT
Source organism: Methanomassiliicoccales archaeon (assembly GCA_030612505.1). GTDB lineage: Archaea > Thermoplasmatota > Thermoplasmata > SG8-5 > SG8-5 > JAGLQM01. The sequence continues at coordinate 823 of JAUWNU010000058.1, read as the reverse complement.
ATGCCAGTAAAGGATTTCCAGGTCTCAGAAAACGATTCTTTCAGGCAGCCCCTGTTTGTAATATCGCCATCCAGATATCGCGGATACGAGGCCATGAGGAACAGCGCAAAAATGTATGGGACGATTGCAGCCAGGAAGATGAAACGATATTCGCCGAAATAGAATATCAGGCAAATGGCAATAAGTGCCGAAAGTGCCGAGCCAAGCTGACTGGCAGACCTTGTTCGTCCATAATATTCCACTTTCAATTTCTCAATTTTCCTGCGCTTCAGATAATCAAGAATCATTGCCTTGTGGGTTCCGCTCCTGAACGCTTCTCCGGAGGCAAAGAACACCATGGCTAGCGCGAACATCCAGAAGTCCTGGAACAGAAAGAAAATGATAAATGAAGCCAGATAGGATGAGAAAGCCATGAGCATTGCCTTTCTGCGACCCAGGGTATCTGCCAGGAAGCCGGTAGGCAGCTCGAAAATATTAATGCATATCTCCCGAATTGCATACAGCAGTCCAATGGAAAAAAATGACAGGCCAGCATCTATGAAAAACAGTATTATGAAAGGGTCGAAAAACCGCAGGTTCTTAAGAAAGCCATAAAGGCGGAATTTGAGATACATGCGGTCTCGGGGGATTTTCATAGTTCGTGATTGTTCATTTGGAATATAATATTTCACTTTCTAAACCCCATGAGGGCTATATCCCTGTAAAGCATTCTAAGAAATGGCTGAGGGGTAGGCGTGCGCCTCCCTTGAGGCACAAGTCCTCGTCGAGCAGCAAGCCTCCCCTCCTATGTGATTTCTGAGATTAGCACGTAATGGGCCACAGT
>JAUWNU010000056.1 GCA_030612505.1 Methanomassiliicoccales archaeon | reverse complement strand
TATGTTTGAAACCGCAGCCGGCACATGCTAAAAAATGTGAAAATTGTGGAATGTTTATTGAAAGGTAGATTCTGCCAAAAATGAATTTAGCGCCCAAACTAATCTTGGTCTGGCCTGGACTAGAAGTAGCCCAGGTGTCTGTTCAGCACGTCAACTATTATGACGTGTTGCGTGAAAAATAAATTGAAATAATTTACGTTTCACGCTTAGCCGAACAGAGCACCCAGACCGGCGGCTGCATCCTCTTCAGATACTGCTTCCTCTTCTGGCTCTTCTTCCTTCTTTTCTTCGGCTGGTGCTGCGCCTGCTGCTGCAGGTGCTGCTGCTGGTGCGGCGATGGCAACTTTCATTGCCTCTTCGATGTCCACACCTTCCAGAGATGCTGTGAGTGCCTTGACACGGGATGTGTCTGCCTCTACTCCAGCGGCCTTTAGTATGCCGGTGACAGCTGCCTCTGTAATTTCCTTTCCTGCCGAATGAAGGATCATTGCGCTGTATATATATTCCATATTTTCTACCTCCATAATATTTGATTCTGATTGAACAGTGTTCAACTATCGGTGGCTGCATCTTTTTCAGATACTTCCTCCTTTTTTTCAGGTTTCTTTTCGGGCTCCGACGAGTCCGTTGCAGAATCCGATGATTCTGCACTTTCTGATTTTGCCTCTGTTCCTTCGGATCCTGATGAGTCCGAAACCCCTTCTGCAGGGGCTGCTTTGTCTTCCACAGCAATGGTTATTCCCATTTTCTCCTTGAGCTCTACATCCAGAGCATCTGGAATCTGAGAAGCAAGTGCCATCATTTTTCCGCCGGCCATTCCAAGGAGTTTTTCTACTGTGTCCTTGTTGGTTATTCCAGCGAAGATTGCCACATTCATTGCCTCGGAACTTCCCTTGGTCAATAATGGCCTGATTGTGAGTGGAGTTGTGTAACCAATCTGGCATGCCAGACTGAATGCACCGCCTATGGAGCCATAAAGGTCGCCCATAAATTTTTCTTCATCGATGGCCAGTACATCACTCTTGAATACTATGCCTTCTTCGAAAACTCCCTTGAGGTCCATTCCCACGGTCATTGGGAATATCTCGAGTTTTGTGAGCATCTGTGCCACGCTAGCTGGTATAGGTTCTCCGGCCTTCACAAGAGTCTTGCTCTTCTTGATTACTACCTTGCCACCTTCTATTGCTGCCGGGATTCCTGCCTGCTGCAAGTCACCCACAATAGGGCCTGGCTTGAATGGAGTTTCGCCTGCCTTGATGTCGATGTCATCCGGTGCAAGCTCGCCACCCTTTGCCGGTGATGCGGTCTTGGTAGCTTCCATGACCTTGAATAATTTGAAGGGATTGTCTGTTGAGCCCACAATGGCGCACTGGCCGTCTATGAGATCAATGAGTCCTGCAACCCCTGGCTTATCTTTATCTAATTCATTAAGCGCTAGTAGAAGTAAATTATTCTTTGCAACCAGAAAGGTCATTTTGCCTCTCAAACTAGCCCTCATCTTCTGAATCTGGGGCGCTGGAATTCCAGTGACACTAACTATACCAATGACTGGACTGGCGCTGATGACCTTTTTCAGGTCTTCCACATAATCCTGTTTCCAAGATGCTGGCTCCCTGTCCATATTATCACATCAGCCTCACTGCCGAGCCCATGGTGGTCTTAACATAGACTGAAGCTATGTTATTCTCACCCTGTTCCAGCTTTGATGTAACCCTTGTGACAACAGCTCTAATATTTGCTTCGATGTCTTCGGGGCTCATATCTTTCGTGCCTACCATTGTGTGGAAGGTCTTCCTGTCCTTGCTTCTAACTCTGATGGTCTTTTTGAGTGAATTTATCATACCGGACGGGTCAGCTCCCGGTGGAATTGGCTTGGGCATCTTTCCCCTTGGACCCAAAACTGCACCCAGTCTTTTACCGATAACCGGCATTAACGGGGCTTCTGCAATGAAGAAATTGTGGTTGCTAACAAGCTTCCTGGCTTCCCTCTTATTATCTGCATATTCCTCTATCTGCTCAGGGCTGATAACTACATCAGCAACGCCCTTTGCCTTCTCTGCTAATTCACCGCTTCCAAAAACGCCTATCTTGATATCCCTGCCTCTTCCCTTTGGTAGAAGAATCTCTTCTTCAATCCTGTTCTTGGGCTGGCTCAGATCAACACCTTTCAGGTTGATAGCCAAATCTATAGATTCCTGGAATTTGCGTTCCTTGGACCCTTCAAGGGCCTTTTTGACCAAATCACCGACATTATCATACACGGTTAGTCCTCCTGTAGTGCGCGGGGCATTCCCCTACTACAGTGCACATAAAGTAGCCCCCCTACCTTCATTTGCTTATTAAGAGTTTCGGTAAAATTAGGGGCTAGGGTCTGTGTTTGGTTATCGTTAGAGAGGGTCTGTATTTGATTATCGTTAATAAGGGACTATGCTTGGTTATTGTTACTTAGGGTCTTTGTTTATTTATCGTTAGAGAGGGTCTTTGTTTAGTTATTGTTAGTGAGGGTCTAGTTCTTATCAATATTTCTATCAATACCAATGGCCAGTATCTTATTATGTTTTATTAGTATCCTTGAACAACCTGGGGCGTGGTCATTTTCTCCCGATAGAGCCAGTGAGAAAATGAGTTCTCAGATTGCAGACATCTGTGCCCCGGGTGTCCAGAAAGCAGGGGTAGTTGTGAATGTATTGGCTGGTCTTTGAGCAGAAGTTTGAGCGCAGAAACAGCACTGGATGCCCTTCAAATGGCGCTCTACAATCGCCAGGATGAAGATCTCAGCGGTTTGATTCACCACTCAGACCGAGGAACGCAATACACTTTGTTTGCGTTCACCCAGTGTCTTCGGGACCATGGTATCCAGATATCAAATAGCAGAAAAGCAGTTCCGACAGATAATGCGTACGCTGAAAGCTTTTTCAAGACGCTAAAATACGAGGAGGTTTACTTGAACGAATATGAAACATTTGAGGATGCCTGGAATAATATCTAGGCATTCATTGAGGTCGTGTACAACAGTAAAAGAATGCATTCTGCACTTGGATATCTATCTCCGATAGAATTCGAGCAGAAATTGAAAGGAGAAATTATATAATGTCTCGATTCATAGAGTCCACTATGATGGGGTCACTCCAATTCATTGAAAGGTCTCAGTTCACTATTGGGGTAGAGTGCTGTTTAGATTTATTATGTCAATTATCATAGTAATGATAAGAACAATAATGAAAGGGAGGATGAGCAGGCCTATAAACTCCTCCTCACTAATTGCATATGCACTATATACATAAAAAGCAATCAATAAGACGACTGAGATAACACTGAAAATAAATCTATGTTTTTTATACTCGATTTTTGCCAATCGAATCAATTCACCAATATATAGTATGCTAATAAAAGCAAAATACAATAACACATGAATGGGTTCCCTATATGTTTTGTAAAAAATTGTGAAAAATAAAATCATGCCGAATAAAACAAAAGCGATACCAGAATAATAAATGTACCTATGAACTCCACGAAGCCAAACCTTTCGCATATCGCGCCTTATTGAATCCCATTGTTTCCACTTCATATAGAAAGAAGTTTTTTTGTTACCGGACAGTTTAGTATCTATGGGTGGAACTTCAGAGATAGTTTTTGATTTTCTATGATAAAGGACAAAAATGGAAATCATAAGTGCAGAAAGGAAAAAAACAATCAACATTATTTCTTCCTCAAGAAGTAACCCTTGCTTTACAGAAAATTCAATTGTATATGAGACTGTAGCATTCTTAATGGCATTATCATAGGGCTTGCTTCACTTCGATTGCTGTTGTCAAAAATCAAATAATATCCTTCATCATCTGGGATCCAAAATGTATGTTTTCCATCGGTCGCATTAACATGGGGTGCATAATTTCCATAAGTTCCATTGTTTTGAAATTGAGACAACTCACTTTCCCATATAATTAGGACATCAACTTTTGGGCCATTGACGACTGTAAAATTATAGAGTAGTTCATCCCCTCTATTTCTTTCAAAAGGATAATATACATATTCACCTGGTGAAATGTCTATTGTATCATTAGTATGTACAAGAATTTGTGCTTCCACACTTTGTAAATGGCTAACACTTATAATAGAAAATAATGCTAGAATAAATAACGAACATATTAGCATTCTTTTCACGTTCATACTCTCCCATCTAATAGTAAGAGATACACTTGGGCATATATAATATTCCTCCAAAGATTGTATAGCCTATTCTTGTACCTTTTCTGTACCAATTATAACAAATATAAAAGATGAATGTGTATGTAACCAATATTGACAATATGGCCCAACCCAAAGGACCTCCAGAAATGAGAGGTGCTAAAAAGGCCGAAGTAGCAAACTCTAAGTTATTAGAAATACTCGAACTTTCTGATCTCGTGAAATCCACTTCATATCCATAGACGAAAATCCAGCTCTTCAAAGTTCTTGTCCTATATAGACCGCTCGGATCCTCCATATTCACTGGATTGTTCCCCACATAGGCATACAGATTAGTCCCATCAACCATTCCAGCCGGATCAACTTGCATGAACCTTCCGATATCGGGTGAGTACATTCTCGCCCGGTAGTAATACATTCCGCTCTCTGCATCATATCTTCTTCCTGTGAATTGGTAAGGATTGTAGACGGTTTCCTCTCTCACCAAGGATTCACCAAATGGTGTGTAGCGATACTGATTGACCACATTCTCGTTAACATCAATGAGTTCGGTGACGCTGCCCAGTCCATCATATAAATAGTAATACTTTACTCCATCAATGTCAATACTAATGGGGTGATCTACGAAGAATAGATTAGAACAATCTGCGCTTGACAAATTACTTGGCCAAGAATTGATTTGTCATGAATTGGGCAGCGGTTTTCCGGTGTGCAAATATTATGAGCTTACTGATAAGGGAAAGCCAGTGGCAAAGCATCTGAACTCCGTAGATAATCTGCTGAAACGAAATGGCCAATTACCCATCTAGAATTCTGGAGAAAGGAACAAAGGTGACGCAAGGTGCTTGGAACACCTTGCATTTCTTTGGAGAGAGTTACACCTTTGCTCTAAGAAAACAGAAGGGCATCATGTAGTTACAATTATTGATGAGTTAGCCCATACAATAGGGTCAGCATCCCTTAAACCCTAGACCCTGAACCCTAGACCCTTTTATATTTTAGATGTAATCAAGATTAACATGCACAAGAACCCGGCACTTACTGTGGACGCAGTAGCAATCAAGGATGGCCAGATAATTTTAATCAAGCGGAAAAACCCGCCATTTCAGGGGAGCTTTGCGCTACCTGGCGGCTTCGTGGACTATGGAGAAACCGTGGAGAACGCGGTTATTCGAGAATTTAAAGAGGAAACTGGCCTGGATGCAGAGATAGAAGATTTCATTGGCATATATTCTGAACCGGACAGAGACCCAAGAGGCCACACTGTCAGTATTGTTTTTGAATTGAAAATAACTGGTGGAAAAATGCTGGCTGGAGATGACGCTGCCGAAGTATCTCTGTTTCCACTGAACGAATTGCCTAATATGGCCTTTGACCATGCAAAAATTATTGCTAAATTCAAGGCCAATGCTACTCATTTTTAGTTGAGACCTTGTACATTGTCTTTGTGCCCTTCAGCATCTTGTGGATCTTTTTTATTATCACTTCATATTCCTCAAGTGTATCATAGTCCACTACAAAGTCAAAATCACCTACATGTGGGCTGAAACCAGCTTTTTCTCCTATCTTTATGACGTCCATTGCAGACTTGCCTTCGGAACTGAAGTATATTTTCAAATAGAGTTTCATTGAATGACAGTAAATCTACTGGCATAAAAAGCTTTCTAGCTCTTGCGGAGTGAGGGCTCCCCACGCTAAAGCAGCGGCATCCAGGCGAGACATGTTCAGTGAGAAAACAGTTTCTCAGCTTTCTTCATCTGGAACTTCGGCATCTTTCTTCCAGCCATTGAGGTCTGGAATTCCATATTCCTTGATATACAGATAGCCAGTGCCAAAAAGTGGCACAAATATTAGAGTGCTGAGAATGTGATAAATGGTGAATGTGACCTGGCCTGCAAGTATGATCTCCCATGAAGTAACTCCAAGCAACCACCAGCCAGTCATGGTCCAGACATCATAGACCAGCACAGTAACAAGGCCTATACCTGTGAAAACTGCCAGATTGCCCATCCGTAATATCATCCTGGGCTTCACCTGTTGTCCAATGTAGCCAGCCAATACCATTCCTGACCAGGTGAAGAAACTAATGCCAATAATGAATTCAATGGAGTAAAACTCTCCATATTTTAGAGCATAGACAACCCAGTCCGAGAGCAGCATCATGACCAGTGGCACAATCAAAGCATACCAACGGCCAAGAATATAACCAGCTAGAATTGCCAGGGGAAGTACTGGCTCGATATTCGGATAATCCAAAAGCGCAATTCTCAGGGCAATTCCTATTGAGATTATGATTATAGCTATTTTCAATTTTTTCTGGTCAATTTCTGGCATGTTAGCAATCACCATGGTGAAACTTCAAATTTGAACTCCACAAGGTCTCCATCAAATATCTCAATTGTGGCTGCGGATTCCATAGGCATTGTTCCGTTTACATAGAACATCCAGTATCTTGCTTCGGTGCCTTCAAGACCAGGCACATCATCTACTATTGCCACACCATTTATTGAGCTGATAAATCCGGCCTCAGCAACTACATTCTCTGTACCCACATATGTCCAGAGTATCCCAAGAGCCGTATTATTGTCTGATCCTATTTCCTCTGATATCACTGTTCCATTTCCATAATCTATTGATATTGTGGCAGTCACCAATGCAGGTTCAGGCTTTAGAAATTCATTGTATGCAAATATTCCTGCAATGCTAACTATGACTACAATAGCTACCACAATCATGGGTTTTATTCCCAAACCACTGGCCTTCTCATTTTCCTCATTCATTTAAACACCTATTGGATAATATATCCAACAGGATACGCACATACTATATTTATTTTATCCTGTACTTCTATATACCTTTGGATGGTAAGTGGATTTGATATCTGGGGACATGATGCTGGACTTCGCAGACACTGGAAGAATAGAGCACTGGCTTTCATTGTAGATGCAATTATTTCTTTTGTGCCTGTTTCTATTGTACTTTACTTGCTGGAAATTACTGATATTCTGGAGGTCGGAATAATCGTCAGCACAATATTTTATCTTGCTTCAAGCATACCCGAATCATTGACTGGCTCAACACCTGGCAAGCATATTTTTCACCTCCGGGTCCATGGAATTGATGATGGGGCAATTGCCGGAAGAGTATACATTAGAAACCTATCCAGACTATTCTGGTTTGTTCTGCCGCCTCTGGACTTTACACTTGGAATGGCCACCAGGGGAGATCCCAGGCAGAGAATGCTGGACAGGGTGGCAGGAACAAAGGTCGTGCACAGGGAAGAGAAGGAAAAACATGCATTTCACATGGAAGCATTGGCCAAGAAAGATGAGGCCACAGAGGAAGATGATGAAAAGCCAGAACCCACAATATCCGAAGATGTGTGCCAGGAGTGCGGTGGTAAATTGATATTGCTGGCCGACGAAAAACTTCAATGCGAGAAATGCGGATTGATACAATGAAAGCAGTTTATCATGAAGACTTTCTACAGCAAACACAAGGCCATGGACATCCTGAATGTCCGGAAAGGCTGAGTGCCATAATGGACTATCTTGATGAGAATGAGATTCATCCAGAGATTATTAAGCCGGAACCTGCGGAACTGGATGATGTATTGACAGTACATTCTGCTGAATATCTGGAATACCTGAAGCACTTTGGCAGAGGGATGCTAGATGGAGATAGTTCTGTTTTTCCACATACTTATGACATGGCAATGCTTTCAGCTGGAGGAGGACTGGCTGCTGCAAAGAACATGCTTGACCATAATGAGCCGAGCTTCGCAATTTTGAGACCGCCTGGACATCATGCCACATCAGTAATGGGCATGGGTTTCTGCTACATTAACAATATAGCGGTTGCGGCCAACTGGCTCAGAAAAAAACTTGACATAGTGGCAATCGTGGACATTGATGTTCATCATGGCAACGGAACCAATGATAGTTTTCTGGACAGAGATGATGTACTGTTTATCTCAACCCATCAATGGGGCATTTATCCTGGTACTGGCCCCTATGATGAGGTCGGCATTGGAGATGGCGAGGGATATACAGTCAACATCCCAATGAAATCAAGGTCCGGTGATTCAACATTCAATGAAGCCAGTAAGAAATTAATTCAGCCAATTCTCAGACAGTTTCAGCCAGATGCTATACTCATCAGCCTTGGTGGAGATGCGCATTATATGGACCCACTGGCCTCTCTAACATTATCCAGCAAAGGTTATCTTGATATCATGAATGATATATCTGGCATTGCCAATGAATTTTGTAATAATCGGTATGCGGTTTACCTTGAAGGCGGGTACAATATCAATGCACTGGCAGAGACTGTTGGCGGTGCAATGGCCCAATCCCAAGAACAAAAGCCAGCACTGAAGTTCACAGATATAGCAGACCAGGATGTTCATGGTGCCAGTTATCTGGAAGAAATAATAGCCATGCAGTCAAAATATTGGGAATTGTAATGGAATCCTATATTAGGTAATGATATTACGTGACTTACGAATGACTGTGAACAAAGGGTGGACACTACTAAAATTCGTAGTAGCCAAAAATTAATCTTTAAACTAACGTGAAAAGTGGGATAGCCTGAATAGTGGAAAAGATTAATATAAAAAGAGTTTCATCAAGGGATGGAGGTAACATATATGGTAGATTTCAAATGCCCGGAATGCGGGGTAATGTTGGAGGCGTCAGAAAAAATGGTCGGTGAAATGGCCCTATGTCCCGAATGTGACAAACCAATCAAGATTCCTTCTTCTTCATAATCGAAGTGCAGAAACTTCTGCTAATGGCCCTGTTGTTTGCAGTGGAAATAATGGGGTAGTCCGATATACAATGTGGAAGTTTCTCTAAATTATGTATGAATCGAATCTCTCAAAATATTTTAATCCTCTTGGAAGGACTTTTATGTAAGGTTCTTCAGTCTGCTCACCACCTATAACTGAGAATCCATACACAATATACAAATCGTTTTTCAAGATGCTTAATTTATCATATAGGTCTAATTGTTTTTCTGATTCAATCTTCAGATACTCTCTCAGATTTTTAACCGACACCTTACCTGTTTTCGTACGAATATCCCAGATGGCAAATAGATATCTATCTTTCCACTCTAGTTCCATCGGTTCACTCCCATTTTATATGATATGTGCAAGATTTAGGCTCCTTATCAAGATGGAGGGTCTTTTCCACCTTTCCGATGTGGCCAGTTAGATTAAGTATTCCTTGGATTTGTCCATGATAGAACTCACACCACAATTCAACATGGTAATCATCCTCTATCCACGGAGTCATGTCGATGGAGATGTGCCCTTCTTCTAGAGTTTCAGCATCGAAATTGCCAACTATGTATTGATCATCCTGGTATTTGGTAGACATGAAACACTCATTCGGGTCTTTCCCTTTGAAAAGGATGCGCCATTGTCCGTCGTTCAATGCCATCTCACGGGCCATATGATATATGATGGAAGCATCTCCACCAGCTAACTTGGTGCATATATCTGATAGGAGATGGTAAAAGTCGGAAAAGGGGTACCAGCGCTCCGGTAGATATTTGTCTGAGGCAAAGGATACCATGTCGAGACCGTTCTGTCCCCACTTCTTGGCCACGTATTCCAGGGCATGTTGGAAAGGCTTTCCCTTAATTTGTCCTTCATTCATAAACAGGTATCTGATGTTAGATATAAATTTTTTATGCACAAATTTAATCGAAATGCTAAAGTCCATCCTAACTATTAATAGCCATTGGGAGTAGGGAGTTGAGCAAGGGCCATCCGCCTGATAGAGTGTTTGAGTTTATCCTACTTCAGTTAACAATGCATCAATTGTAGTATCTCGAAATACTTTAACACCTAATTTTATTCAGTATATGTGCAAGTTGAATAACAAGAAGATTCGCTGGATAATCAGGGAGGTTGAGAAAGGTTCCAGAAGGTCCTAGATTGCCCAGGTTCTGGACTTAACTCGCGTTCAAATCCAAACATATTCAATCAAAATGCTGGGAGTTGTAAGCTCTTACACAGTAGGCCATTTCTCAAAATTTTACAAACATTCCAAGCTCTTGCACAGCCGCTACTGTCGTGCACCGAATATAAGCAATTAGCACCTTAGGTCGTACGACGTGTCTACAGAACCAAACAATTTTCTCCATTATTATGAAAATACGAAAGGTATATCAATAATATGTACTTCTGCCGCCATGGTGATTAACCAATGCCAGATGATGAAATTGACATTTCAGCTGAAATTGTAGGTTCCGACCAGGAACTGTCTCCGACTGATGAGATACAGACGGAGATGTCTCCGACTGTTGAAGAACAACCGGAAGAAGTTATGACTGAAGGGGTAGAGGAACCCGTATTTGAGCAAGCCCAGGAGGAAATTGTAGTTGAAGAACCTGTTCCTGAGCATGTCCCAGAACCGGAGCCGACCCCTGAACCAAAACCTGTTCAGCAGGGTCCAAAGACAATGAACCGCTGGATTGTAGTTGTTGGTGCTTTGCTTATCCAGCTGGCCCTGGGTGCAATTTACTCATGGTCAGTTTTCACAACCACCCTCACAGGAGAGGGGTTCCGCTTTACAACCACAGAGACACAGATGATATTCAGTGCTGGACTTGTGACCTTTGCTTTGGTCATGGTGAAGGCAGGAAAGCTTCAGGTGGACTGGGGCCCAAAGAAAGTTGCACTTACTGGTGCAGTTCTCCTTGGTCTCGGATACATACTGGCTAGCTTTGTTGGCAATTCCTTTATTGGTATGTTCATAACAATTGGAATCATTGGCGGTGCAGGTATCGGTATGGCCTATGTTGTGCCAATTGCAGTTGGCATGAAGTGGTTCCCTGACAAGAAAGGTCTTGTTTCCGGACTGGCTGTTGCTGGTTTCGGATTCGGAGCAACCATCTGGGTGAAGCTTGCAGGCGACTGGGGAAACCTGATTGAAAAGACGGATCTGCATACTACATTTTTCATTTATGGAATCATCTTCTTTGTGATGGTTTTTGTTGGTGCCCTTACAATGGTGAACCCACCAAAAGGATACGCACCAAAGGGCTGGACACCACCAGAACAGGTGAAGGGTGGAAAAGGTGAGTATAATTACTCTCCAAAGAGATTATTCCGCACCAGGAAGGCAAAAAAGCAATTCTACATGATATGGACAATGTTCATCTTCGGAGCACTGGCTGGACTCATGGTCATAGGAATTATTGCACTATTCGGCGCAGATGCCCTTGTTGCATCTGGCTATGTTGATGTAAATGATTATGAGACATTAGAGGACGCTACGAAAGCTGCTGCAGCTATAGCAGGAACTGCAATGGCTGTCTTCTATGCTATCTTCAATGGCGTAGGCAGAATTACCTGGGGTGCAATTGCAGACAAGATTGGCACAAAGAAGTCCCTCATGGCAATGTTCTCATTACAGGCAGTCATGATGTTCCTGATTTACTCCATGGGCGGTAATGAATACACATTGTATCTTGCAGCAGCAATCATCGGATTTAACTTCGGCGGTAACTTTTCGCTATTCCCAACAACCACAGCAGAATTCTTTGGCACAAAAACAGTGGGCCAGAACTATGGATTCGTGTTCACAGCATATGGTGTGGGCGGCGTTGTTGGACCAATGATGGCCGGATACTTCAAGGACTCTGCCGGCGGTGTTGAGGGTTGGGCTCCAGCATTCATAATCGCAGGAATCCTCTGTGCTGTAGCTGTGTTACTTGCTTACATGCTGAAGGTTCCTGGGGCACCAAAAAGAAGGCGCAGAAAGAATCCCCAGTAGGTGTGCATTATGACGAAAGAAGCAGATGCAGTGAAGGACAGTTTAAGCCAGGGCAACCTGGCTTTTATTTCCAAATTCAGTCGAGAGCTTTCTAAGCATATTGGCGGCCAGAGCCCGCCTGTTGCAATTTTGACCTGCTCGGATTCAAGGGTTCCACCAGAGCTAATTTTTAATGCTGGAATAGGCGAGATATTCGTGATTCGGGTTGCAGGCAATGTGGCATTTGATTCCAGTGTTCTAGGTTCATTGGACTATGCTGTGGCGCATTTGCATGTGCCATTGCTGGTGATACTTGGCCACAGCCATTGCGGAGCAGTAAATGCCTCGGAAGGCGGCCCTGGTGATGATTCATCAATAGGCCAGATAATTGAGGAAATACGCTGCGCATTTGGAACTGAAGATAATATCAAGGCCAATCTACTGCGGCAAATAGACATGCTTAAAGAACGTAGCCAGATTATTGCTGAAGCCCTGGAAAAAGGTGAGTTGGAAGTCAAAGGTGCAATATATAATCTGGAAGATGGAAAAGTTGAATGGATTTAATTAGGGTCTATGGAAAATTAATGAGGCTGGTGAGCTAAAATCTAGTTTATTTATTATCTGGGGCACCCAGTCAAATACTAGACCCTCTTTAACGATAACTAAACGCAGACCCTCACTAACGATAAATAAACATAGACCCTATCTCTTTTGTATACAAACTCAGACTCTAGACCCTATCACTTTTGGATAATAACTCAGACCCTTATTTTCTCTTATCGGCACTAACTTTCTTGTCCTTGTCCTTTCGCACGCTCTTTTCCATGTGGCTGAGCATTGTGCTTAATGCCTTCATGATGTCCCAATCAGTTACCGTGGAATAATACAATTCATGCTCGGTTGTCATCCTGCCTCTGAGAGTCACGTCACCAGATAGGTGGTCCGAGCCAGCTTCTTGCGTTGTGACATGAATCGTGAATATCTTCGGTGTCACTATCTTTGATACACGCTTGATATTCTTCTGGATAAGCTCGTACATCATGTCATAGGATTCCGGGTCTGCCTCATGCAAGCCAGATATCTGGACGAAAACCTGTTCCTCATGCTTGAAACTGGCAATAAGCTCAATAAGGTCATACTGGGTGACAATACCCACTGGCTTGTCCTTATCAGTTACTATGACCGATGAAATATTATTTTCATTCATCAGGGTGACTGCCTCGATAATCTTCTGTGTCTCGCCGATGGTGATAGGCGGGCTTCTCATGATGCTGCCAACCTTTATCTTGGCAGAAATCTGCTCCCCGCCAGCATCTCCCCTGGTGGCGCGCTCCCTCTTGCGGAAATTAGCTTTTCCAAGGTCCTTGAGCCCCACAGCACCAACTACATTATTATCTCCATTGATTACTGGCAATGTTCTCACATCAAGCTTGTACATGATGCTTCTTGCCTGGTCGATGGTGTCCTTCTCGCTTATGTTATGTGGAGCTTCTGTCATAATCTCGTTGACCTCTATCCCTCTGAGAATCTTAAGTGCAGGAATGATATTCATCAGGTCGGTTCTGGAAACAATGCCTATTATCCTTTCACGGTCTGTGACTGGCACTGCCCTGAATCCCGAGGAAAGCATGGTCTCTGCAATGTCCATGACCGATGCGTCCTCATCCACTCTAGGGGGGAAAGCCATGATATTCTCTACCTTTGTGCTCATTGGAATGCTCCTTCTCTTGAGCAATGCCTCATAATTTACAAGACCAAGAATATTGCCATCCTCTGATACCACTGGCACCACATTAATGTCATATTTTTGCATCTTTCCAAGTACAGATGAAACATCATCATCCGGCTCAACTGTGATGAGGTTGCGGCTCATCACATCCTTGGCTTTCATATCCTGAACGCTCTTCCTGCTCATATTTATTCCTCCTGTTTCTGTGAGATAGGTATTTCTCGGACATTTGCATGTCCTCGACACATCCTATTTTGTTTAGGTGGGTTCACAGGCAATGTAGACCCGATTATAAAGGTTTCCTGTGTTCCCCTATTATCTCTTTTATCAGTGACTGGCACTTATTCCTGAACTCCTCCAGGGTGCCGTCATTGACTATGGCTATTTCTGCATTTTCAAGGGCCTCGCCAAGGCCCCATGATAGTTCCCGGCTGTCCCGGGCCTGGAAATCCTCGAATGCCGAGGGGTCATCATCACGGCCTCTGGTTGTCAGTCTTTGAAATCGCGTCTGGGTAGGCGCATTGATGCCTATTACTTTCAGGCCATTTCCCAGCATGTTTTTGAAGCAATTTATCTCCTCTAGGCTTCTCGAACCGTCGATTAGTACATCTCCCGGGGGCATCTTTTCCAGGGTTCTTTTTGCCCATATTTCCGGGCCATATTCAGCCCT
>JAUWNU010000054.1 GCA_030612505.1 Methanomassiliicoccales archaeon | reverse complement strand
CCAGGCTTTGCTTTTTTGGCAAAGTCCTTGTATCCTTCCAGATTGTCAAAGGAATACTGACCCATTTCCTCGATATCTGTAATAGCCAGATATTGATTGTGGAATATCATATCCGTGTCAATATCATCAATGTACTTCCCGTCCCTTTCCAGGACCCAAACTCTGCCTGAGAATCTCATTAAATCTCCTCCTTTGTAGCTATGCGACCAAGAATCGCCGATGCTGCAGCAGTTTCAGGTGAGGCAAGATAAGTATCACCAGCGCCCTGCTTTCCTGCGAAGTTCCTGTTTGAAGTTGATACTTGCACCTGGCCTTCTCCGGTCATTCCAATCTGGCCGGAAGCGCATCCGCCGCAGCCGGGGTTTGAAACAATGAAGCCAGCATCAATGAATGTCATGATATGGCCTTCACTCAGCAATCGTTTGTAGATTTTCATTGTTGCTGGCACAATGGTCCCGAAAATGCCTTCTTTCACTTTCCAGCCTTTCACAAGTTTCGCAACACCTGCCAGGTCCTGATATGTACCATTGGTGCAGGAGCCGATGAAGACCGAATGAATTTCCGTTGGGGGTAATGATTCCACATCAACCACATTATCCGGGCTTGGAGGTTTAGCTATCTGCGGTTTTAGATGAGTTATGTCAACGCATATTGTGTCGTCATAGACTGCATCCTCATCTGGAAGTAAGGAATCAGACTGATTAAAATGCTTCAGAATCTCATCATTTGGAACAATAAGCCCAATAATAGCGCCCATCTCGGTTGCCATGCTTGCCAGTGTTATTCTTTCGGCCATTGTGAGCTTGTCTATTGCCGGGCCCCTAAATTCAATGGCTTTACCCAGTGCGGTCTTGGTTCCCAGCTTCTTGATGACTGCCAGTGTGAGATCTTTCGCAGTGCAGTTCTCCGGCATATCCCCGATGATATTAACAATAATGCTGGACGGAACCTCGAACCATGTTTTTCCGGTTTTAAAAACGAAAGCAATGTCCTGGTCTCCCATACCTTGACCGAATGCTCCTACTGCGCCCATGATATTCAGATGCGAATCAGTACCAACAACTGTTGAACCCGGGAATGCCAGTCCTTCCTCAATAACCACGTGTGAGCCAATTCCGGCGTCCACATCATAAAGTTTTACTGAATGTTCCTTGGCAAAGTTCCTGCAAATTTGCTGATTGTTTGCATACGGAATTGTATTTGCCGGAACATTACAATCAAAGGTGAAAAATGTTTTTTCGCACTCATCTAGGCTCTCGCCAGGATAGTACTTTTTAAAATTCTTCACCACATTGGCGCCGCCGAAATCTCTTGCTGAGCGTACGTCAATCTCTATCCAAACTATCTTGCCAGGCGTAACTTCCTCACCAGTATGCGCTTCCAGTATCTTTTCTACCAAGGTCTTGGGCATGAAATCACCGAGCCTTGAAACTAATTCGGGTTAATAAGGTTGACCGGAGGATGTTGGAGAAATGTTAGGAGAAATGGAAGATTTTTGACAATGTTTTGTGACTGCTATAATTGTTTCCTCCTTCTAGGAAGGAATCCAAACGATTATAAACCAGTCCCAATTTCCGGTTTCTACGCAAACTCATGTGGGTCCATAGATCAGCTCGGAAGATCGCCTGCTTTGCAAGCAGGAGGCCACGGGTTCAAATCCCGTTGGATCCACCTCTTTTTTATTGATTTCCCTTTCATTTTCACCAAAATTTTAAATATTTCAAACCACTACTATCTATTGAAAGTATGGGGAACATTCAATCCGAGATTCAGAAGGCCCAGGAGGCCATGGAGAATAATGATTATGCCAGGGCTAGGGAGATTTGCATTGCCGCGTTAAATGAGTCCGAGAGCAGCACAATGGGGGATTCTGTTGTAAGGGACCGCCTGGAGATTTTAGTAACTTTAAGCGATATCTGTAAAGAACAGGACAGAATGTTCGACAATATCAATTACCTTAGACAATTAACCAAAGGTGCACGCTCCATTAATGACAAAGAAATGCTGGCCAAAGGCCTCATCAGAATAGGTTTTGTTTTCAACAAGATGGGCAAACGTGACCGTGCAATGGACAAGTTCAATGAGGCAGAGGAATTGACCAAGAACTTCAAGAATCCTATCCAATATGGTTATGCTTTGGCAGGAAAGGCCAATATATATTGGAGGACCGGGGAGAACAAGAAGGCAATGGAGTTGGCCACGAAGGTGCTGGAGATAGGCCTAGAGAACGAGGAGAATCACCTCACTGCCGGCGGAGCCAACATTATGTCCGCAGTATTGTTCGAGATGGGCGATTTTGAAGAAGCTTTGAAAGTGGCTCTTCTGTCAGTGGAGACCTATCGGAATTTCGGAAACAAATCAGAACTGGCCAGGGCATATAACAATCAGGGAGAGATATACAAACGCATGAAGGATTATGACAAGGCTATTGAGTCCTACGAAGAAGGACTGTCGATGCTTGATGATGGAACAGTGAAGCGATTTGGCTATCTCTACACTAATATGGCAGAGTGCCAGACAAGAAAAGGCGAAATTGAATCTGCGGAAGCCAGTCTGGCCAAAGCCAAGGAACATCTAGTAAATTCAGAGGATAAGTATGTTATAGCTTGCATGTGGTATGTCACTGGCTTGCTGGAGTATGCAAGTGGCAATAAAGATAAAGGCCTGGAGTGGCTTCATAAAGCAGAAAAACGTATGGAAGAGCTTGAAGTGCCATATGATCTCGGAGTAGTCAGGGGAGAGCTTGCCCAGCTATATTTGGAATCAGGTGATAAGGAACACGCTTCAGAAATGGCAAACAAAGCCATCAATGCCCTGAAAAAGACCGGTGCCAAGGACCTGGTGGACGAGGTTAGGAAAATTCTTAATTAATTTTGCATTTGGACACTTTCACCAACCCCCCATAACCCTTTAAGAACCCAAACCAACATAATCCTCCTGAGAATTGATATTATGATAAATACAAAACTCCCAGGCCTCTCAAAATCCCGCTATGTCGCAGGCCTCCAGTGCCATAAATTACTGCACACTAGAGCCCATGACCCCGACTCAATACCGGAACCTGATGCGTTCACCCAATATCTTTTTGACCAGGGTACTGCAGCAGGAAAGCTTGCTACAAAATTCTTTCCTGGCGGAACAGAAATTCCAGCCTTCCCAATTGATGAGTCAATTCAGAAAACCCAGGCCGCTCTGGATAAGGGAGCTGAACACATATTCGAAGCTGCCTTCAATTTTGAAAACATACATGTGAAAGTTGATATTCTGCGAAATCTGGGTGATAATAAGTTCGACATTATTGAGGTCAAGAGCGGCACAAGCGTGAAAGATGTTCATCTGGATGACCTGGCAATTCAAAAATATGTGTTGGAAGGTAATGATTTTGAAATAAATTCAACAATACTCATGCACATGAATAAGGAATATCGGCATCCTGACGGTGAATTATTCGTATTATTTGACCAGACCGAAAAAGTGGATAAGAGAATGCCCCAGGTCCCTGGAAATCTTGAAAACATGCGGGAAATGTTATTGCTGGATGGGCCACCAGAATCAAGAATCGGGCCCCAGTGCAAAAAGCCCTATGAATGCGCCCTTATGAAACAGTGCTGGCAACATATTCCTGAGATGTCAATATTCAATATTCCAGGTTTCAGAGGCAAATGGGACTATTACAATCAGGGAATCATTCAGCTGGAGGATGTGCCTGAGGATTTCATGGGAACTCCCGGCCAGATGCCGTTTGTTCATTCTTTCAGGTCCAGAAAGCCGCATATTGACCATGCAGGTCTGGAAAATTTCATGAGCGAATTAAAAGAACCAATTTACTTCATGGACTTCGAGACGCTCCAGCTGGCAACTCCAAAATACAATGGAACAAAGCCGTGGCTTCAGCATCCTGTTCAGTGGTCAGTTCACATCCTGAAAGATGGAGAATCAGAACCAGAACATCATGAATTTATTCATACGGAGGATTCTGACCCAAGAGAGCCCTTCATCCAGTCATTGCTTGATGTACTTGGAAATTCAGGTTCAATAGTAGTTTATAGCGCATCTTTTGAAGGTGGAAGGCTCAAAGAAATTGCAGAGGCATTTCCACAGTACCAGGAAAAAATCAATAATGTTCTGGAAAGATTATGGGACCAGCTGGTTGTTTTCCGCAAGTTTTACTGTGATTCAAGATTCAAGGGCTCAAACAGTATCAAGAGCGTACTACCAGTGCTTGTTCCGAAATTGTCCTACAAAAATCTAGAGATTCAGGAAGGCGGGGCCGCAATGGTAGAGTATGCTAGGATGATTGGTCTGCCAGATGGTGATGATAAGGATATTATTAAAAATAATCTGCTGAAATATTGTGAGTTGGATACACTGGCAATGGTGGAGATACATCGGGTTTTGATTGATTACTGAACATGTCACGCCTGATGCCTTTCGGGCGTTAACCCGAAAGCAGACCACCCTTTAGGGTTGGGGAGCCCTCACTTGCGCCCCTGATGCCCGCCTTGATATCCACCAGGTTTGGAATTTTTGCCATGCTTATTCTTCTCTGAGCGCCAGTCCTTTTTTGGCCCATTGGAATTTCCGCCTGACTTGCTCTTGTAATTGCCACCAGATTTTGGCTTATGTCCATTGGGCTTTCCGCTGGAACTTTTCTTGTAATTTCCATACTTGTCCTTTTTGTCATCCTTTCCCTTGTAGCCGCCAGACTTTCCTTTTCTGCCATCTGATTTTCCCTTATAGCTGTCAGATTTACCTTTATAACCGCCAGGTTTGGAACTTTTGCCATTGGGTTTTCCTTTATTATCATCAGAATTTCTTCTATAACTTCCAGGTTTAGAATTTGACTGCCAGCCTTCGTTTTTTCCAGTGGAACTTGATTTCCAGCTCTTGTGCTTTTCCTGGGAATTTCTGTAGCCGCTTTCTTTAGTATCCCATTTGCCTGAGCCAGGTCTTGCGCTGTGGTCCTTCTTTATCCGGCCCATTGTTGTGGTTATCTTTGCATCTTTAAAATCATCCATTTCCATATTTTCAATCTTGAATGCTTTGTATTGCCACTGAATCTTTTTCATGAGATTTTTGTCAAAATTAGTTAGGATATTAACTACTTGGCCGGATTCTCCAGCCCTTGCGGTCCTTCCGATTCTGTGAATATAATCATTTGGGTCTGGTGGTAAATCATAATTGATTACATGTGAAACATTTTTTATGTGAAGTCCACGGGCAGCTACATCTGTGCAAACTAGAACATTTACCTCATGAGAATGAAATCTGTCTATGGCCTTGAGCCTAGCGTTCTGGGTCAGGCCCCCATGAATTGCCACGGACTTGATTCCATTGAATCTCAGATTCTTGTCCACGAAGTCTGAAAGATGCCTGGTATTGCAAAACACCATTGCCAGAGGCTCATCTTCCTGCTTCAAGAAATGTGTTAATAGTGAAAATTTCTTGTTTTTAGAAACCCTGATTGTAACCTGCTTGAGCTTTGAAGGGTCAACAATATTCCCAGCAAGAATTGTTTCTGGTTCCACCATGTGCCTGTTTGCTAGCTTTTTAACATCCGGTGAAATTGTAGCTGAAAAGAATAGAGTTTGCCGCTCTTTGGGACATCTTTTGATTATTTTCTTGACATCATCAATGAATCCCATGTCAAACATCCTATCGGCTTCGTCCATTACCAGTATTTTCACATTTTTCAGGTCAATTGTACCGCGGTCAATATGGTCCAGTAGCCTTCCGGGTGTTGCAACAACTACGTTGGCACGTGTAAGATGTTTAATCTGGGCATTGATAGAAGTGCCGCCGTAGATGGCCAGTACATTCAATCGTGGTTTGTAAACCAATTCTTTTATTGAATCTTTAACTTGTTCAGCAAGTTCCCGGGTGGGTGTCAGTACAAGTGCCTGGATGCCCTCTTTTCGTGAGCATTTTTCAATTATCCCGCAGCCAAAAGCAAGGGTTTTACCTGAACCAGTTTCAGACTCTCCGATAATATCTTTCCCATTTAGAATAAACGGAATGCAATCTTTCTGTATCCTTGTTGGCTCTGAAAATTCAAGCCTTCTTATTGACTCAAGGAGTTTATCACTTAAGCCAAGCTCATCAAATGTGCTCATTTGTATCCCTCTGGATTTATGCACCTGCTAACGAAAAAGCGAAATGTTGTGGTCGCCATCACTGCATATTACAATCTCGAAATCCATTCGATTTCGAGAAAGCAAGTGTATGGCCTATGAATTAAACATCCAGACCAGCGGTCTGATTGTTTAACAGATGCTCTTTCTCCCGAGTTAGATGCGTTGGCCGCTGGAATTGATAGGGGTATTTAAAAGAGATGGATGCTCAAATTATCTAATTTTAATAATAGCCAGTCATTTTATTTTCAAAAAAACGCCTTTACTCCTAGTGTTGCATATGATAATACCCATTCTATAAATCACCTTTAAGCACATTCCAGTGGAAATCATGGCCGAATGCATACGAATTATAAAAATAGTATTACGATTAAATTAATACAATCAATAGCCAGTCTATTTATTGAAAAATTGATTTTTACAGTTATGTATGGTTATTAAATTATTTTAAATGAAAGCATCATTTAGATATTTAAGTATTATTGAGGTATACGAAAAACAAATAATTATTACTTACTTCCTATCAACTAAATTTTCAACACCCTGTCATAATTTATCATCATAATATAAACACACCATGATTTCCATTGCAATAAAAATAACTGGCTAAAGTATTAAACATACTAATACATAATTCGTAATAATGTAAAAAGAATAAAAACGGGCACTTTTTTGGGCAATTATGATGTTTTTTACTTCATTTTTGAATAAGATATTTCATAGGGGTTTTTTGTGTTTTTTTGGCATTCTATGAAAAAAGTATTATACGCGCTGCTTCTACAACCAAGCAATGGGAAAGAAGGAACATGCCCCCTCGGCCTACAGAAAAATAATCAAGAGCTCCAAGTCTGGCAATGTGAATATCAACAAGTTAATAGAGGAAGCCAGGGCGCTTTCTGACCCTTATTATGTTTCACTGGCATTGTTCACCATATCAATTAACAAACAACTGGAAAGCAAGATAGCCAATGAATTGAAAACTCAGGCACTCAAACTTGTAGATAAAGAAAAAAGACCATGGCGCAGGGCAGAATTAATAATATCAATCTGCAAATTATCAAAGAATAATCTAGAAATAATCAAATTAATAGAGCAAATCCCAGAACCAGAGGCCAGGGCAGAAGCAATTTCTGGAACAGCTAAACATCTTGGTTGTAATAATGCCCCTGAATTATTGAAACTGGCAGTTCAAAATGAGGGTTATGAAACAGAATCATGCAAACCAGTCATAAAATTCTGGGTCGCAGAATGCCCTGATTTTGAAATGATTATAAAAGCTCTGGAGAAAGTTGAACCCGAAAATCGAATTAGACTTTTAGGTTACCTGCAACTTCAACTGGCCAGAATCGGGACAGGAACAACCGAGCCAATTGAGCGAGCTGTTGAACTGGCATTGAAGCAGACTGAAAAATTGAACTCTCTGAAGTATCTAGCTTCACAATCAAATGATATTGAAAGCCTGGAGGCAATTGCCATGGCAATAACGGACCTATCAACTCCCATTGAGGAAGCCAGTCTTCTTACAACACTTGCAGGAAGTGCAGATAAGGCCGGGCAAAAGGAACTTGCACTGGACTGGTTTAATTCTGCTCAAGAATGCCTCAATGAGGTCAAAGACATGGCAGAGACAGCTAGTATTCGATTGAACCTTGCAATTGGATTTCAAAGGCTTGGCCAGGATGAATCTGCTGCGCAAAATTTTGAACTCGCCCTGAATAATACTGATAATGAAAAACTCAAATCCAGAATACAAAAAGCAATGGGTCATGTAGCCGAGGAAAAGCCCAAGCCAGTGGTTCAAAAAAGCAATAGAAATGTTCTTGCACTCCATGACACATATGAAGGAAAACTTTCCCCGATCCATATCAGGATGATTGCTAGAGCTGCGCCACTCTGCATTGCTTATGGTTTGGATCTTGCGCTTTTGAATTTTCCTGCTAAAGACCTGGACTCTCTGGTGAAGAAAGTATCTGCAGACACAAATATTGGAAAAGGTGGCAGATACCTCAAGGAACTGATTCGGGAAAATCGTATTTTGCTGATTAACAAGCCAGATGAAGCAGGATTAGCTATTGCCACAACCTCTCATCCCGACAATAAGAAGAAAATCGAACTGGAAAAGGCTAGAAAGTTGGCCAAAAATCATCCACAAAAACGGCTTTGCGTGATTATGGGCCTGGGAAGAAAAGGACTTCCAAAATCTTTGCTGGCTAATATTGATTATCATACTGAGATTACTGGTTCCAATGTGCCGCTGGAAACTTCGACTGCTATGGGTATTATTGCGCAGATGATTGGTAAATTGTAAAAACAAAATAGTGGTTGTTTATCTGTGTTGACCCGCCCCAGTAATTGTTTTCCCCCCACCCGGCTCCTGCGCTAGCTCCACCCATCCCCATGTCGCCTGCTCGGAGTCGAACTTTGATATTTGGAAATCACAAAAAATATCAAAGTTGAAAATTTGTATAAAACAATGAACCAAAAGGTTTTTTATACTGAGACATATGGCATCAGCATGAGACTATTTGGTTCCTCTGGTATCAGAGGTCATTTCAATGACTTGATAACCCCGGAATTCGTGTGCAAGATTGGCCAATCTGTTGGCAATCTGTATGATGAGGTGGTTGTGGGCTGGGATGCCCGTACCACAAGCCCATTATTGGGAAATGCCATGATTGCTGGATTACTGGCTGCAGGTGCAAACGTTTATGTTGCCGGATTGATAACAACGCCTACATTGGCCAGTGCTGCCAAGGATTACAAATGCGGAATTATGTTAACCGCTTCCCACAATCCAGCTACAGACAATGGTGTAAAATTCTGGAACCCTGATGGTTCGTCATTCGACAGCAAGCAGATGGAAGAGGTTGAAGATATTCTTCTGGGAGAGAAAATCCCAAATGCAACATGGGACAAGGTTGGCCAGCTTCGGACAATCGACTGGGCCATTGACTGCCACATGGAACGCATAATGGAACATATTCCCTCGCTCAATGCCAAGGTAATTGTGGACTGCGGGAACGGTGCCAGTTGTACAATCACACCTTACTTGCTGAGAAAACTTGGCTGTGAGGTAATCACAATAAACGGTCATCCAGACGGTTCTTTCCCTGGACGGGGTTCAGAACCAACCAAGGAAAATACTCAATTACTGGCAAAATGCGTTGTTGAAATGGGCGCAGATTTAGGAATTGCCCATGATGGTGATGGGGACCGTACTGTTGCAGTTGACGAGAAGGGTAATTTTGCTGATGGTGACGCTTTAATGCCATTGCTCTGCAAACTGGAAGGCAGGACAAAAGTTGTTGTGCCAATCAATGCCAGTATGGCAGTTGACCGCTACCTTGAGGGCATAGAGGTTGTGCGCTGCAAGGTTGGCGATGTTTATGTTTCAGAGACCATTAAAGAAGTCAATGCAGACTTCGGTGGAGAACCCTCAGGAACCTGGGTGTTCCCCCAAACATCCTACTGTCCAGACGGAATATTTGCCGCGGCTCGACTGGTTCAAATTGTGCAAAAAAGACCCCTATCAGAATATCTGGCAGAAATACCAAAATTTAGTGTTATTAGGAAAAGAGTAGACTTACCACCGGCAATCAAGGATGAGAGTATGCAGAAGCTGGGTGACGCATTAAAATCAAAAAATCCAAAGGAAGTTTCTGAGCTGGATGGCTTCAAGGCAATTTATGAGAAAGGCTGGATACTGCTCAGGCCATCAGGCACAGAGCCTAAACTGAAAATAGTCATTGAAGGTGATGATGATGAGGCTGCCCAGGAACTTTTTGATATGGCAATGGAAATAGTTGAAGGAGTGTTGAACTAAAATGAAAGCGTTCATCCTTGCAGCAGGAGACGGAACCAGGATGCAGCCACTTACAGCTAGCATGCCGAAATCACTTCTTCCCATTGCTGGAAAGCCACTAATTCAGCATATGCTTGAGACACTCAAGGCCAGCAAGGTCAAGGATGTAACCATTTTAGTTAGCCCCGGTAGGAGACATATCCAGCAGGAGTTCGGTGACGGCTCGGATCTGGGAATGAATCTTGAATATACTACCCAGAAGAAGCCTCTGGGGACTGGAAATGCCATTGGTTGTGCCAGAGAAACTATTGACGAACCATTTCTGGCAATAAATGGTGATATTATTATCAATCAAAAAACTATTAAAAATATACTAGCGGCCTACAAGAAAAATAAAAACCAGGTAGTTACAGGCTTTGAAGTTAGCAATCCAAGTGAGTATGGTGTTTTTGATGTACAGAAGGGTAAGGTTGTCAAGGTAGCGGAAAAAAGTAAGCGCCCGCCATCCAATCTGGCCAATGCTGGAATTTACCTGTTCAATCCAGAAGTTCATGATTACATAGATAAGACTCCTAAGTCCATTCGCGGTGAATATGAGATAACAGAAACCCTGAACATGATGGCTCCAAAGCATGACATTCAATGTGAAATTTTTGATGGAGAATGGATGGACGTCGGCAGGCCCTGGGATCTTCTCAAGGCTAATAAACTGCTAATGGAAAATCTCAAACCGAAAATAGAGGGTGAAATACAATCCAATACAACCATCGAAGGCGATATTATTTTGGGCAAGGGCAGTCGCATCCTGAATGGCGCCTATATCATAGGGCCAGTCATTATTGGTGAGAACACCGATATCGGTCCAAATTGTTATATCCGCCCGTCAACCTACATAGGAAGCAAGTGCAAGGTTGGCAATGCTGTTGAAATTAAGAACTCAATATTAATGGATGGTGCAAAGACACCACATCATAATTACATTGGTGACAGCGTCATAGGGCCAGGGTGCAACCTTGGCTGCGGAACAAAGGTTGCCAATCTACGTTTGGATGGAAGGAACATACGGGCCAGCCTGAAAGGCAAGATGGTTGACACTGGCTTGAGAAAATTCGGCGTGATAATGGGCGAGAACGTAAAAACCGGAATCAATGCCAGCATAGACCCAGGCACGATAATCGGCCAAAATTCATTTGTTGGTCCTGGGACAACAGTATCCGGTTCAATAGCCCCGGACAGCAAGATATATTGATTATCAGGGTCTTTGTTTGTTTATCGTTATAGAGGGTCTATGTTTTATTATCGTTAGGTAAGGGTCTATACTTAGTTATCGTTAAGAGAAGGTCTAGGGTATGCTGGCCATAAATTTGCCAGCATCTTTATGTTTTCCTAACGCCCTGGAATGAAACATAATCCAAACCTATTTCAAACACCCTAGCCCCTCTATACTTGAATGCAAGCAGAGCCCCTATGACCTAGACCCAAACATATTCCAAACATCCTGAACCCTAGCCCCTAATTTGAAGGCCAACATTTTTAATTGAAATGCTGTTTCAGGCCTAGGTGAACGCATGGCAAGAGGTTTTGTGCTAATTTCAGTGGAACCAGGCAAGGAAATGGAAGCTTATCGAGGCTTCAGCAATGCTAAGGGTGTAATAGAAGCAACTCCACTTCTGGGAGATATAGATTTTCTGCTGATCATCGAGGCAAAGGAGCCCAATGATATAGCCAAAATAGTTATCAAGCACATAAGAACCATACCAGGCGTTGTTAGCAGCAAGACACTGATTGAAGATGAATTCCTCAAGCAGTTTGAGGGCCTGGCCAGTGATTAGGAGGAAGTAAGATGAAATTGATACTTTTGGGACCACCAGGGGCAGGAAAGGGCACGCAGGCACAGTTTTTGGTTGAAAAATATAGCCTACCACAAATAAGCACCGGAGACTTGCTTAGAAAAGCTGTGGCCGAAGGAACCGAACTTGGAAAGATAGCCAAGGAATATATGGACGCCGGAAAACTAGGGCCAGACGACCTGATTCTCTCACTTATCAAGGAAAGAATTAACAAGCCAGACTGCGCTAGTGGTTACATTCTGGATGGATATCCAAGAAATCTGGCACAGGCAGAGGCAATGGAAAAACTGGCCAAGATTGATGTGGTTATAAATCTCAATGTGCCAATGGAGGAGCTTGTTAATCGCCTAACATCAAGGCGAACATGCAGCAAGTGCAATGCAGTTTATAATCTGACAGCCCGCCCTCCTAAAGTTCATGGAAAATGCGATACCTGCGGCGGTGACCTGTACCAGCGGGATGATGACAATGTGGAAACAGTCAGCAAGCGTCTGGATACCTACAACTCACAAACTGCACCGCTCATAGGCTATTTCACAGATAATGGCCTCATAAAGAACATTGACGCAACCCAGGGCATGGAAAACACGCATAAATTCATCGTGGAAGTGCTAGAAAGCCTCTAGGAGTTTATTTAATTCTGATAAGCGGTCTTACATCTCTGTCGCATGGTGTTAATAACCGATATAAGACGATTCCTTCCATGCAAGAGCTTAAAATGCTTACATAAGTCTGAGAAATGGTCAATATGAAACTCAAAGGTTCTATAGTAATTGCCAAGTGTGGCAGAAAATACATCATGGTCAAACACAGTCAGCGACAGTGGGAGTTTCCTGGCGGCCATATCGAGGGAAAAGAAACAACACTCCAGGCTGCAAAAAGAGAATTAAAAGAGGAAACTAGCCTCATCGGAAAGAACTGGGAGGACTGCGGCATGGCAGAACTGGACAATGGAAATCTAGCATTATTCTCATGCAATGTTTCCGGTGTTCCTGAACCAAAAACCCATGAAATCGAGATAGCTAGATATTTTACTGCTCCACCAATGAATCTTTCTTTCAAACGTTTTGAATATTTTCTGCTTCTGGAAATGGCAGGCTGGCAGCCCAAGAAAAAAACTAATTATGATATTGCTTCCAAGGAATTTGATAATATTCGGTCTAAAAGTTCCATTCATCTGGATGACTGGACAAATAGCCTGATCAAATGGGGCAGAATTGGAAAAAACAGCCATGTACTGGACGCTGGCTGCGGGACCGGCCGATATTCCCTGGAAATCACTGAACGCACAGGAGCAGAAGTCACTGGCCTGGATTTTTCCAGAGGTATGTTATCAAAGGCCTCTGCCAAGAATCATGGTATCTGGCTCCAGGGCGATGCATCCAGCCTACCCTTTGAAAGTGCAACTTTCGATACAGTGATAATCATGCTGGTTTTGCAGCATGTGGATGATGAGCCCTGGGTGATTTCAGAAGCTCGACGCGTGCTAAAATCTGGAGGCCAGCTTATTATTGTCACAGTCTCCCATGCCAGGATAAAGAGCCATATCATGCGCCACTTTCCTGGGCTGGTGAAAATCGACCTTGACAGGTTCATGCCTGTTCCGGAATTAAAATGGCATCTTGAACACTTAGATTTCCAGAATGTGCATCATCATAAAGTCAGGAGCCAGCCAACCCAGGCCAGCATTGACGACATAATTCACAGGTTCAGAAAGCGGTATATTTCCACACTTGCCCTTGTTCCAGAAGGTGATTTTGAAAAGAATCTGGCTATTTTTGAGAAAGAATTAAGAAAAAACTATGGCCAGACTATTGAAAACCAGGTAGAATTAATATTCATTGAAGCTCGGAAAACTTACACGTCTGAATCTTCACGTTTAGTTAAATAGGTTATATCGTCATGAACCACATAGCCAGCTTTCTTGAAAAGGGCCATTGATGCTTCATGGCCATCCTCGATCAATGTGGCAATTATGCGGAAGCCTTTGGCCTTCAGGCGTTTTTCCATTTCTTCAACCAGCACTCTGGCAATTCCTTTTCCCTGGTGTTCCGGAACCACAGCCAGCCTATTCAGCCAACCCTTTCTGGAATCATAGCTTCCCATTATCATGCCAATCATCTGGCTGTCCTCAAATGCCCCCAGGAACATCTCCGGGTCCAGTTCAATTTGCCGAATTATTTCTTCCAGGGAATCACGGCCAATAGGTTTGAACGGCAGCCCTGCCCTGTTCCAGATGTCTATTATTGCGTCATAATCCTTTGGAGCCAGGGTCCTGAGTTCCATGGACTAACTCCAGTCAAGGATGAATTCGTCATAGGGGTCGCCTTTCACCTGGCACTTGGTCCTCTTCACTGTGCCCTTTGTCCGGGTAACTTCCATCATCCCTTCCAAGGCCCCTTCCCAGGCTATGCATGATTCTTCTATTATATTGGAATCCTTCATGATAACCACTGCTCTTTTCCCGAATTCATCGCAAAGAACAGAAATCTCGCCATAATCAAAGGTATCTTCATAATTTTCTTTGGCCTTTTTCAATAAGTGCTTGATATTCACAAATCTCACAAGATATGCCAAGCTTCCCAGGTTCTTAACAGTATGATTGCCAGCCTTGCGAACGAATTCCTCGCCCTTATTTTTGGATATCCATTTAAGGAGGTCTTCATCCATTTTTCCAGGGTGGAATTTCTCTGGTTTCAGGATGCTGATGTCAATATTTATGGCGTTAATACACTCATCGACACCTTCCTGACCCCACTGGCGTTTAATGAAATCAAGATAACCTAATATTACTCCACCTTTAAGACGCCGCTCGCTCAT
>JAUWNU010000159.1 GCA_030612505.1 Methanomassiliicoccales archaeon | reverse complement strand
TTCCGGATTCAACGAGTAATGGATGTCCTTTCCGTCCCGTGATTTAAAAATTATCTGGGCACCTCTCAGCCTTTTAGCATGCCAGTTAACCGTGGATGGATGAATCTGAAGTGCGCTGGCAATCATTTTCTGATTGGCCTTGTCATTGCTAATAATAATCTTCACCATGCCCCGGCAAGTATCATTCTTCAAAATTGCCATTATTTCCTTGTACTCGAAGCCCGGGGTGTACTGCCGGTACCCATTCTGATTGGGATAAAAATGCTTCTGCTTGCCGCTTTTATGCGAGACAATCCTATCAGACCATTCAAGAACATCCAGATGATGTCTTGCAGAACTGGAAGACATGCCGAATTGTCTGGTTATTCCAGCCAGATGTTCTCCCGGGTTTTGTGATATATAATCATAAATGTCTTTTCGAACCCCTTCCAGAACATCTTCCTCACGGAGCCTGGCAAAGAGTATGAGCATGATGGTCGACGACAGCAGAACAAAAGCAACCAGTCCGCCTTCCCAGGGCAATTCATCCGAGCCAATATCCAGCAGACCAGCATCCTCAATAGGGCTGTCTGTAGGCCGCTCATCCACAGGCGCGGCATAATTGCTGTCCTGGTCCGTTGAAGTCTCACCGCCCACCAGTTCATCAGGGTATCCCTCTGGCTGTAGAAGTAGTGAGCTAGAATCTGGCTCATAGACAGTAAAACTCCATGCTAAAGCAGAGCTGGCTATGAGTATCGCCACGATACCAAAGATTAGGAAGCGTCCTCTTCCTGTCATCGGTCAATCTATGGTGGGGGTATTTAAAAAGGTTTTTGGCACGGTTGTGCGATTGACTATCATTTACCTATAGTCAATCGAGCAATTGATTATCAGATTTTCCTGGCCATATAAGGTCCAGACCTCTCCCAGCCCAATTTCCGATAATATTCCCTGGCACCCACTCCGCTGGTGACTAAAATCTTCTGGCAGCCATTTTCTTCAGCCAGTTCAACAGATTTATTTATGAGCTTTTCCCCAAAGCCCCTATGCTGCCATGAATCTCCCCTCTCAGAAATCGGAAGCTGCTGGCTTACTGTCCGCAGTTCCCGAATTATAGCGGCATTTCCCATCTCTGGGCGATGCGCTTTATCCGATGGAATTCGCAGCCTGGCAAAGCCGATTAATATGTTTGATTTCACATCCTCGAATGATATGAAATATTCCTTGCCGCCGGATGCCTTGTACTCTTCTGTTATTAGCGAAATTTCCCCTGGCTCCCTGCCTTTCAGATAATTATGGCCTGCCTCACGGCATCGAATGCACTGGCATTTATTCCCCCGGGCCTCAAGCTCCCACTGGGCTAATTCTCTAATATGACTTTTCTGACTTCCTGCCTCTATCAATTGCACAGGAATATCACGCTGAATGCGCTGGATTCTTGTCCATTTTGGCAATCGTTCTTTGATGTCGGCCAGTAAGTTCACAAGCACTTCCAGAGAATATGGCTCATAATCTCCGGCCTTCCACATTTCATGGAGCTTGGTGCCGTCAATTACCAGAGTCGGGTAAAGTTTCAACATATCTGGCATGAATCTTTCATCTGAAAATAATTTATCAAAAGTAGCCAAATCGCTTTCAGGAGTTTCACCGGGTAAGCCGGGCATCATGTGATAACCAACTTTCATCCCTGCATCCCTGGCTATCTGACTAGCCTTTGCCGACTCTGCGCTTCCATGGCCTCTTTCCATTGCCTTCAGCGCATTATCATTTAAGGTCTGAACCCCCAATTCCACCCTTGTGCCGCCGAACTCCAGGGCCAGGTCCACCTGTTCCTGGTAGAAGTGATCTGGACGAGTCTCAACAGTAAGGCCGATACATCTGTGTTTTGTGGTTTCATTGAATGTTTGTGCTGCTACCAGTGTATCTGACAGCTGGCCGTTCATTGCGTCAAAGCATCCTTTCACAAAATTTGCTTGAAAATCAATATCCCTGGCTGTAAAAGTTCCGCCCATGATTATTAAATCCACTTTATCGGTTGGATGGCCAATTGCCTCCAATTGCTGGATTCGTGATTTCACTTGGTCATGTGGATTGAAGTTCCATGTGGCTGCCCGGAGGGCCGCCGGTTCCCTGCCGGTATATGATTGCGCAGTTCCCTTCTCCACGCCACCAGGACAGAATAAGCATTTTCCATGGGGACAGTCATGAGGACTTGTCATGACAGCAACGACAGCAACACCGCTGATTGTTCGAACAGGTTTTGTGCGGAGAAGAGGCTCAAGCTCATCCATATCTTCTTCAGATACATAGGCAAGTACCTCCGCATTGCTTGGCAGTTTATCCATCTTATATCTTCTGCATAACTTTAGCTTGAGCTTCTGCACCTCGTCCCTTGTCTTGGGCTTGCCTTCCAGCAATTGTTTGATTATGTCTTCGTAATAATCCACGGCCATGCCATACTTGCCATCTATAAAAAACCTGACAGAAACTATTTAAAGGGCTCAATCAAAACATTTTTACACTATCCCTATATTCCATATCCAGTGGGCTTAACACATAAGTGATACTTATGAGATGCCTGCAATATGTTACTGTTATTCGACTAAGGGGTGAGGAATGCTAGTAGCGAAGCCCAAAGAAGACAAGGACAAGAAAAAGTGCCCAATCTGCGGCGGTGCCATTAATACTGAGACTGGTAAGTGTTCAGTCTGCGGTGGTTCTGGCACTCCAAAGGTCAAAAAGAAGGCTGGCAAAAAGGTTCAAATCTCCCTGGGTGGAAAGGACGGGGCGAAAGTCAAGTCAGTTGATGATTCTGAGAAAGATAAAAAACCCAAGCAAGATGCTGCTGATGACGGCCTGGCAAGCTGGCTTTCTGGCGATGTGGATAGTCTTGATGACTGGATGAAGAATGGCAAGGACAATGGTAAAAAGCCTGCTGATGCCCCCAAAAAAGGTGAAAAGAAGGCAGAGCTGCCTCCGGGCGGTGACCCGAAGGCAGATAAACCCAAGGAAGAGGGCCAGGATGCACTAAGAAAATGGCTCAGTGGTGAAGATGATACTCTGGAAGATTGGCTAGGCGAAAAGCCAGAGAAACCTAAATCAGCAAAGCCCATGGGCCCTCTGGGAAAGCAGCTCACCGAACGCGAAAAATTACTAGACGAGAGAGAGCAGGCACTTATGAGTAAGGAAGAAGAACTTGAAGGCCTAAAGATGGAGATGGAAGAGGTCAAAAAAGCCATGAACGGTGCAATGGCCAATATTGATACTGGAGATTTTGATCCTATTAAGATTCTTGAAGAAACTGCTAA
>JAUWNU010000093.1 GCA_030612505.1 Methanomassiliicoccales archaeon | reverse complement strand
CCTACATCGGAGATTGATGCTTCCAGGCCCATGTCAGCCATTTTATCTGCCAGCTTTATTACCTCATAGCATTTCGTGGCAGTATCCATAGGCATGTTTATTGCCTCCTTGAATGCATCCTGGATTGCTTTATCACGGGTTTTTATTTCATCTTTTGTGCCCTTTGGAAGCTTGTTTGCATCCAGCACTCCATTAAATGCCTGGGTATCTGCATCCACATTGTAGATTAATGCTGCTTTTAGTGCCTCAGCTTCTTCTCCGACCTTACATATTTTCTTGTAGTCCTTCAGGAAATCCTTTCCCCAGCTTAGATTTGATACCATGGCCACAAGGGCTGCACCCTGGGAGCCGCCAAGGGCCGCAACACTTCCGCCGCCTGGGGCAACTGAATCTGTCTGCACTTCATCGGTGAAGTCCCGGAGAGTCATGTCCACAAGTTGACATTTATCCCTGAGCACATATTCCACAACTTTGTCTTCGATGACGAATTCGCTGAGGTCTCGCATACCCATGGAACTGACTGCCAGCTCTATTAGTTCCCGCTCTGGTAATCCAGTAGGTTTCAGCTGCTTTTTCAGATAATGCTCTCCGGCCTCCACCATAGAAGCCTTTGGCATGATGCCAACAATCTCGGAGCCAGTGACTCTAATACCCCTTTCTGTGGCAAGCTTGCATACCTCGTCAAAAACCTCATGGACCGGAGTAATCTTGTAATTTGTTAAATTGATAGATATTTGTGCCTGGCCATACTCATCAATGAACCAGCCAATTGCCTTGCAATGTGAGAATTTACCTGGCAATGTGACCTTATTGCCGTTCTTGTCCTTGAATATTTCACCGTCACGCTTGAACTGGGTTGGGCTGTTTGTTCTCTTTACACGACCTTTCTCACGAATGTCCAGTGCAATGTCAAATGCGTATTTTTTCTCCTTGGTATTTAGGTTGATATTGTAAGCTATTAGAAACTCACGAGCACTAACGGCCATTGCCCCGAACTTGGGCACAAACTTGGCTGGCCCGTAGTCCGGTTTTAGTTTCTTATCCTTGAATCGTGATTTCAAACCCTCGTACTCCCCGGCCCTGACATATGATAAATTTTTCCTTTTAGGATCGCTGGCAGATTCTTCATAAAGATAGACTGGAAACCCTAATTCCTTTCCAATGCGCTCCCCAACTTTCTTGGATATTACAACACAATCCTGCATTGTTACTCCACTGACTGGAATGAACGGGCATACATCTGTAGCTCCGAATCTTGGATGGGCTCCCTTGTGGGTGGTCATGTCAATAAGCTCGCTGGCCTTCTTTACTGCCAGGAAGGCAGATTCAGCCACACTTTCCGGGCTTCCGAAGAAAGTGACCACAGTTCGATTGGTATCCGCACCCATATCTGCATCAACAACTTTTGAGCCTTCAACGCTCTCTATCTCTGCCACTATCTGGTCTATAATCGACTTGTCCTTTCCCTCGCTGAAATTCGGTACGCATTCTACTATCTTTTTCACGGTATCAACCCCATGAATGAGGGCTCCCCAAAGCTAAAGCATTGGGGTATTCCTACAGATGTCTGTGAGACATCTCGGATACGGAGCCCTTATCAAACACACGCCAGTCCGATAAAATGATGAAACATTTTGACGGACTCGCCCTGTATCCACAAACCTGAAGGTTGCTCTACTTTCGGGCCGATACCCGAAAGCAGCGGTATTAGGGCGTGGCGCATGTTTAATAACAACAGGAATAATAGCGAATCATATAATTCTTGCCTATGATGGAATTAAGTAGAAAGAAAGAATCCCGGTTCAAAGGTGAAATAATGAAAATAGCAATACCCAGCATGGCCCCTGGCGGCCTGGAATCAGAAATATCAGCACATTTCGGACACAGCGATGTATTCACAATGGTCACTATAGAAGATAATAAGATAACAAGTGCAGAGTTAGTTCCCAACCCACCGCATGCTCAAGGTGGATGCATGGCCCCGGTTATGCTGCTCAAAGAGAATGGAGCAGATGCCCTCATAATTACAGGAATTGGCATGAGGCCCATGATGGGATTTCAGCAGGTGGGAATAAAGGTTTTTTCAGGTATTCCAGGGACAATAGAATTTGTTGTAAATGAATATCTGGCTGGAAAATTGCAACCTGCTGGAGAAGACATTGTCTGCGGCCACAGTACCCAATAATCAACGACGATTGTTGATGTACTCGGGATAATCATTAAATAGGCCACCGAATTGCCGCAGAACCATGGAGATGAACTTCGCCCTGACAGTCATTATCGCGGTATTCGTTATCGTGGACCCGCTGGCCAATGTAGCATTCTTTGTTGCACTTACCGAAGGTTATAGCCGAAAGGAGAGAAACGCTGTTATTCGTAAAACCATCCTGGTGGCAGGCGGAACCCTCTCTGCATTCGCGCTTCTTGGTCATTTCATCTTCGAGCTGTTCAGCATCACAATTCCAGCATTCAAGATTGCTGGCGGTTTACTTTTACTAACAATAGCTTTCTCAATGCTTCAGGGCGGCAGGCCTAAATCCAAGATAACTGAAAAAGATAAGGCTGAAGCTTTGGAGAAAGAGGCCATAGGCATTGTTCCACTGGGAATTCCAATATTCGCTGGACCGGGTTCCATAACAACAGTGATGATATACATGAGCGAGGCAACTTCCGGCGGCTGGGACTGGGGACTCATTGCACTGGTGTATCTGGCCATCTTAATAACCATGATATTGTCTTATCTTATTCTGTTCTATGGCAAGAGAATATTCGAAAGGATGGGACGCATAGGGGCCATGGCATTCTCCAGGGTCATGGGTCTTATTCTGGCAGCAATGGCAATTCAGTTCATGCTAA
Source organism: Methanomassiliicoccales archaeon (assembly GCA_030612505.1). Taxonomy (GTDB): domain Archaea; phylum Thermoplasmatota; class Thermoplasmata; order SG8-5; family SG8-5; genus JAGLQM01. Next base: position 6,148 of record JAUWNU010000093.1, on the reverse strand, counting down.
CTGGTATAGTTGATTTCTTGATAGAATATGGCGTAGTTTCTGTTTAATGAACGGCAAAACAAGGATTATGCGAAATTGTCTTTGATCAATGGCAATTCAGTTCATGCTAACTGGCATAATTGATTTCTTGATAGAATACGGCGTAGTTTCTGTTTAGTGAAAATAGGTCAAGAACCCCCTGGTCTTTAACAGAATTGACTATTTTCACGGATTATAGCAAGGGGAATCCGCCGCATACCGTACATTTTCTAGCATATCAAATCAAAGCCATACGGCTTTGATAATCAGGTGTGTGAACAACGATACCTAGTTGTGAATTGAGTGACAGCCGCAGGATTTCAGTCTGGGCTGACATAGGTAAACATACAGCCATAAATGAACTGGTATCAATAACTATAGAAACAGAAACGCCAGGTCATTTATGGCCTGGTAATTTACTGTATCCCAAAACAATATTCACGTGATAATTGAATAGTTCTGCCTTCCTGCACTTCCTGTTTTCTGGAAACTTTCAATAGATCAAGGCAGTCAAAACAGTAACCCATGCGGCGGTCATCAGGGAGCATTACAAGTGAAGTTCCACATTTCCGGCACTGACCGTACATATCTGCAAAATCATCGAAAACCCGAATATCTGGCCTGATTACCATAATGTCACTTTGTAAGTCTATCCCCCCAATGAAAATAGGACTATTAGCAGGGTAAGAACTAACTCTATAAATATTCTATGGAAGTTTCAAAATCTGATATCTGGGGACAAAGTTATTTATATGCCGAATACGATATAGTTAGGTACTGAGGGAGTCCACTTTACATGAGGGATAATGTAGTTATTTACTTAATTTCCTGAATCACTATAAACTCTTCCCCACTTGGGCGGGATGAGCAATGACATGTCGAGGCGAGCAAGCCGAATTTATTCGACCTGCGAACAATGCGGTCATTGCAAGTCGATCGAATTTATTCGGTCTGGCGAATCTCTCTCCAACCCGGGCCTTCGGGCCCAACGTTCCGCCCAGTATTTTTTTTTAATTGGTTAGTGTTAATGATCAAAGTTATAGGGGCTACGCTTAATTATCGCTAATAAAGGGTCTAGGGGCTGTGTTTGGTTATTGTTGTAGAGGGTCTAGGGTTTAAGTTTGGCTAGATGCCTAGGCAATAAATGAGCCGAATTGGCTCACCGACCTCATTAATTTATCCTTCTGCTATCAGATTAGGTCTGATAGCGGTAGACCCTTTGTACATGAATACAAACATAGACCCTATCACTTTTGTATCCAAACTTAGACCCTATTTCTTTTGAATGTAAATTCAGACCCTAGACCCTATAACTTGAATATATTTTCAATAGATTTTAATATGGTTGGTCACATCACCCGCCGTGGTTCAAATGTTGGTGGCTGATGTGCAAATCAGACTCAAGAAAGGTGTGGCAGACCCAGAGGGCAAGAATACGAAAAAAGCGTTAGAATTATTAGGGTTCAGCCAGGTTGCCGAGGTCAAGACCTCGAAGTACTTTTCTATTCATCTGGATACTGATGATGAAGCACTGGCAAAAGTTGAGGTTGAAAAAATGTGCCAAAGCTTGCTGGCAAACCCGGTCATCAATGATTATTCTTATGAGTTCAGGCTATTGAGTGATTGATTTGTCCCTTGAAGGCCTCTACAAAACCATTGAAGCTCCATTTCCACTAAGCGAGATTTTGCTGAGCCAGGCAAATGATGATGAACTTGTCAAGTTAAGCCAGGAAAGCGGGACTGGATTAAGCCTGGATGAGATGAAGGCCCTTGTTGATTATTTTGGCAAGCTTGGCCGCAATCCAACAGATGTTGAGCTTCAATCCATTGGCCAGGCATGGTCGGAGCATTGCTGCTACAAGAGTTCCCGGCCCACATTAAAAGAATTTGTTTTTGGAATTGACAATCCCCAGGTTATTGACCGTGGGGATGCCGGGGTAATGGAATTTGATGAGCATCATGCTTATTCCTTGAGAATAGAAAGCCACAATCACCCAAGCGCAGTTGAGCCCTACGGAGGCGCGGCAACTGGCATAGGCGGAATAGTAAGGGACGTGTTGTGCATGGGATGCCAGCCAATAGCCCTCATTGACCCGCTTTTCTTCGGCAAGCTGGATACACCAATGGAAACATTGCCCAAGGGCACAAAACATCCTCGTTATCTCTTTGATGGAGTTGTTTCCGGTATCCGTGATTACGGGAACAGGATTGGAGTTCCCACACTATCCGGTGGGGTTTATTTTGATGATTCATACACTGGCAATTGCCTGGTGAATGTGGGATGTGTTGGCATAGCCAGAAAAGAACATCTCTACAAGAACGCTGTAGGCGGTGTTGGTGATAATCTTGTGCTGGTGGGAGGAGCAACCGGCAGGGACGGAATTCACGGAGTGACATTCGCATCTGCTGTTCTGACAGAAGATTCCGAAGAAGATTCTCGAGGTGCAGTTCAACTTGGTGACCCCATAATGAAGGAGCCAGTTATTCACGGTGTTCTGGAAGTTGCCAGGCGTAAGCTAATCACCGGAATGAAGGACCTTGGAGGCGGAGGATTGTCCTGTGTCTGCGGAGAGTTGGCCTATGCTGCCGGATTCGGTGTGGAAGTGCAGCTTGACCGTGTTCCAACAAAAGAAGAAGGTCTTTTACCATGGGAGATATGGGTCTCGGAAAGCCAGGAAAGGATGATGTTGGCTGTTACTGATGAGAATCTTGACGAAGTATTACATATTTTCAAATTCAACGATGTGCCAGCCACCATAGTTGGCAAGGTCATTCCTGAACAAATAGCCAGGGTATTCTTTGACGGTGTGAAGATTCTGGAGATGGAGCTGGAATTTCTCACAGGAGGGCCAGAATACTGCCGCCCAAGAACTGTGAAGACACCGGAAGAAAGATGCACAGAAAACCCACCAGAAGAAATGAGTGATTATTCCGATGCGCTTTTGAGGTTACTAGCGGACCAGAATATTTGTTCCCGGGACTGGGTAATACGCCAGTATGACCACGAGGTAAGGGGCTCAACGGTGCTGAGGCCACTGCAGGGAGTTCTGGGCCATGCATGCCATGGTGATGCATCTGTGCTCAAGCCAGTTGAAGAATCTTGGAAAGGACTGGCCATTACCACTGCTGTTAATCCCTGGTCTACCGCAGTAGACCCTTATCGCGGTGGAAAGGGCGTAATCGATGAGATGTGCCGGAACATTATTGCCGTGGGAGCCAGACCACATTCATTTTCAAATTGTTTGAACTATGGAAATCCCGAGATTCCGGAGCGATTGGGAGAATTCCATGAGACAGTCCGGGGCATCGGTGAACTGGCTGAGGCCCTGAATATTCCCACCCCGAGCGGCAATGTGAGCTTTTATAATGAGAGCGAGACTGGCTCAGTTCTGCCAACTGCCACAATGCTGGGAGTCGGGATAATCGAGGATATACGCCAGGCAATTACTTCTGATTTGAAAGGTAAAGGCAATTTAATTTACCTGGTTGGAGCAACAGGCTCGGAGATGGGAGGTTCAGCATATTATCGGGTGAATGGAAATTGCAGCCCAAAAGTTCCTGACGTTAATATTGACATTCTCAAGGCCAGCATGGACGCCATGCTATCTGCAATGGCAGAAGATTTTGTAAAAAGCTGCCATGACCTTTCAGATGGTGGGCTGGCAGTGGCAATTTCTGAAATGTGCATTGGAGGCCAGATTGGCGCAAACATTGATTTGGGTCAGGTTGGCGAACTTCGGCCAGATGTGAAGCTCTTCTCGGAGTCAAATACCCGCTGGCTGGTGGAAGTTGAGCCCTCAAAGGCACCCATGTTTGAGAGCCTTTTTGGTGAATTGGCAATATTCCAGATCGGCGAGACCAGCAGTGATAAACTCACAATCATTGATAATGAGTCACAACTTCTTGAGGCTAAAGTTACAGAACTGGAAAATGCCTGGAAAAATACACTCTGGCATGCCATGGGAGGTGGCGAATAATGCGCATCGAGGACATAAAGGTCGCAATCCTGAGAATCGAGGGCACAAACTGCGAGACCGAGTCTTATCAAGCATTCGAAAGGCTGGGTGCGAAACCGGAAATGGTGCATTTGAAACAATTAACAGGCCAGGATATTCATGACCATGAGAAGCGAGACCTCATGGATTATCAGATTATTTTCATCCCGGGAGGTTTCTCATCTGGAGATTATGTAAGAGCCGGAGCAATATGGGCAGCGCGTATGAAAAGTAAACTTGCAGGTCCTCTGACCGAGTTTATTCAAGAGGGGAGGGCAGTTCTTGGAGTCTGCAATGGTTTTCAGGTTTTAGTGGAAATGGGATTCCTTCCAGGCTTTGATAGTACAATGAGCCAGATTCCGCAAGCGGTACTTTCCACAAATGACTCTTCGAGGTTCGAATGCCGCCCTACAATATTGAAGTATGAAAATAAAAATAATTGTATATTTACATCTAAATTAAATAGCGGCCAGAAGTATTTGATACCTTCTGCACATGCTGAGGGAAAGCTGCTTTTCCCGGCTGATAGGGGCGAAAAATTCTACCAAAAACTCGAGGATAATGATCAGGTAGTCTTCAAATACGTAGACCCGGATGGGAATTATGCCGGATACCCGTGGAACCCCAACGGTTCGCCGCATAATATTGCTGGAATTTGCAATCCTGACGGCAATGTTCTGGGAATGATGCCGCATCCAGAGAGGGTGTTCAATCGATATACGCACCCGGACTGGACCAGGGGATTTGACTCGGAAGTGGGAGATGGGCAGGCTATTTTTGAAAGCGTTCTGGGTTATATTACTAAAAAATTGTGAAGGTGAAAAAATGAAATTACTGGTAAATGGAAAGGTCAAAGAGGTCTATGAACTGGATGCTGAAACTTTAAGATTCAAATTTACTGATAAGATCTCAGTTTTTGATAAAGTTATACCGTCAATGATACCCAGAAAAGGCGAAGCCTTATGCAGAATGTCAGCCCACTGGTTCAAGCTTGCCAAGGAAAATGGCATTGATTCTCACTTTATAGACATGCCATCGGCAAATGAGATGGACGTGAAACGGGTAGAACAGCCAAGAAAGCTGGACATGCCTGATTCCCAGCGAAAAAATGTCATGTTCCCATTGGAATTTATTTGCAGGCACTTCGTTGCTGGCTCAATGTGGGACCGCCTGCAAAAGGGCAAGGTCAAGAAAGAAGAACTGGGCATTACCGGAGAACTTGAGTATGGTATGCGAATTCCAGAGCCATTCTTCGAAGTTACCACCAAGCATGAGGAATATGACCGACCAATAACCTTTGATGAGGCGATTAATGATTTTGGTCTGAAGCGCGAAGAGATAGAGGAAGTTCGGGAGCTAGTTCTCAAAATGGACACACTCATATCCAGCCAGGTCGAGCCCCGGGGACTTTTGCATGTTGACGGCAAGAAGGAATTTGCCCTGGGAGATGAGGGGCAGCTAATGCTCATTGACACATTCGGCACTCCAGATGAGGACCGTTTCTGGGATGTTGAGGAATATACCAGCGGTAAATTTACAGAATTAAGTAAGGAGTATGTGCGCCAGTATTATCGAGTATTGGGATATCACAAGGAGCTACCCGAGGCCAGGGAGAAGGGCATACCAACGCCGGACATTCCAGCATTACCAGATAATATGATTGAGCAGACCACCATGCTTTATGCTGATTTATTCCAAAGACTAACGGGTCAGGAGCTTTAATGTCCTATCCCATTCTGGATAATCATTTACATCTGCAACCACAAGGCGGAACTGTGGAATCACTTCGGCAATTTGAGAAAGCTGGAGGAACTCATGTTATTTTATCTAACCTACCATATAAAGGTGTAAAGATAAAAACAGGCCAGGACTTTCTGAAACAATATGAGATTACTCTTGATTTGGCAGAGAAATGCCGCGCTGGAACTGATGTTCAAGTTTACGTGATGCTTGGCCCCTACCCTGGACACATGCCATGGTTATGGGATGAACTAGGCGAAGAAAAAACCGTCCAGGCAATGATGGAGGGCATGGAGATTGCCGCCAAACTTGTTGAGGAAGGGAAAGCTCTCGGGATAGGAGAGATAGGAAGGCCGCATTTTCCTGTTTCTGATACTATCTGGCAGCATTCAAAT
>JAUWNU010000147.1 GCA_030612505.1 Methanomassiliicoccales archaeon | reverse complement strand
GGGTCTATATTTGGTTAATCGTTAATGAGGGTCTTTGTTTGGTTATAGTTAGTGAGGGTCTGTGTTTAGTTATCGTTACAATAGGGTCTATATTTGGTTATCGTTAGTGAGGGTCTAGAAAGCTGGCTTTTGAAAAGCCAGCATCATTCTGTTTTCCAAACACCCTGGAATCAAACATAATCCAAACATATTTCAAGCACCCTAGACCCTATCTCTTTTGTATTCAAACTCAGACCCTAGACCCTTCTGCTATCAGATTGAGTCTGATAGCGGTGTACCCTTTATCCACAGCCCCCAGAGTGCTGTGGATATCAGGGCCAGTGCTCCGATTCCCAGTATAGCAATTGTCTCAATAAGTGCATCCCTGGAGATAAGAAGCACAAGGCAGTAGGCAGCCACCCCGAATCCCAGGGCTAGATAGAGTATTCTCATCTACTCACTTATGACCCTTGTTGTTGTGAATCCAGTCTTTCCATAAAGTAGAGTGAAAAAGTCTGGTGAATGCTCGGTGGAGCGCATCTTCACCACTCGAATGCGGCGCTGGAAATTCACATCGCTGACCTTTTCCATTTTTAAATGGATAATACCATCAGCCAGGAAATCCTCACCCAATTGGGCATATTCATCAGTGCCTGACTTCATCTCTGAGAGAATTAGACAAGTAACTTTCATCTCCCTGAGCCACTCAAAGAAATGGAATAGCTCGCTACGGGCATTGGTGAACTCGGCCAACATTGTCAGCACGGCCATTGAATCTATGCACAGAATAGTATAATCAATATTTTCTTTCAAATTATGGGCATAGGTCTTGAATATCTGCATCCAGGACTGTTGGCCTAGCTTTTCTAAATTTTTCCGAATAAGCGCCAAATCTACGATGCTAAGGTCATTTCCAACGGATTCCGGGTCCAGGCCCATCTCGGTCATTTGCTGGATAAGACTATCCCTGCCTTGTTCCAGTGTTATGTAGCAGGCTATGTGATTCTCATGCTTCACATTCTGGTACATCATATTGAATGCTATAGAACTTTTAAATGTACCTGGCTCTCCTGCAAACAGAACTAAATGACCTTCGGGAATTCCTCCTCCCATAATATTGTCCAGTCCCTGAATATAGGTTTTTATGCGCTTTATCTCTGCCATTTTAGCACCATGAGTAAGATGGTCAAAGAAAGATATAAACTTTGCCTATAATGGTTTAAAAAACTTTCTATTATTGCTTCTTATCTGATAAGTATCTGGCAAACCTTTCATAACCTGCCAGGGATTCATGAATAGAGGAGATGGAAACCCATTCATCTGCTCCATGCCAGTTTTCCCCATGTGGGCCATAAACCACCACTGGCATATGCTTGGCAAAGGCATTGTAATCTCCAACTGATTTTCCATAGGTCACATTGCCGCCAACAATATCAGAGAATTCTTTGGCTAGTCCTTTGTTTTCCACCAGGTATGGTTCAAGAAATGGAGTCTTGCGCTGCCAAAATTGGATATCAAAGCTTGCCGGGCTATTAATATCTAAAACTACCTTTTCCAGGTCAGCCAGCATTTGCTCTTTTGTTTCGCCGATGACATAGTGCCTGTCCAGTTTTATCCTTGCATAATCCGGTACCGAAAGAGTCTGGGTGCCCCCCTGAAACTCAAGGACGCAGAAAGAACCTGGCGATAAAATTTCATGCTCAAGAAGCGGCAAATTTTCCAGTTTGCCAATGAATCTACTTGCCTCTGTAATTGCATTCACACCATCTTCAGGCTTTGCCCCGTGGGCGCTGGCTCCCCGGCAATCGATCTGAAACACAACGCGACCACGGCAGCCCATCATTAGCGTTCCAGACGATGGTTCCGGTATAAGGCACAAATCCGCCTTTATACCGCTGTCCAGTAATACAAATGCTCCAGTTGAATCTCCCTCTTCATCCACGGTTCCTGCAAAAATGACATTGATGTTCTTTAGAGCAGCCAGCATATCAAAAGCCTTCATGCCTACTGCGACACCGGACTGCATATCCGCGCTTCCCAGGCCGTATAATCTGTCGCCATCGATAACCGGTTCAAAGGGCTCCTTGGTCCAGCCTTCACATATCTCCACTGTGTCCAGATGTCCGTTTATGAGTATTGTTGGTAAACTTTCATGGTGAATAACTCTGGCAATGACATTATTGCCATGCCCTGGAACTGGTTGAAGTTCGACCTCTGCGCCTGGAACTTTTTCCAGATATGATGCAATATAATTCTCAATTTCAGAAGTCTGGCCTATCTGGCTAGGTATTGAAATTAATTGTTTGGTAAGGTCAATAATATCCATTTAATCCCTCACTTCCTTGACTATAGCTAGTAAGGAATCATCATCTATCAAACTTCCGTCCTGGGCCTGTTCCTTAACCATGGCAACAATTCTGTCAAGCTGTTCTTCCATGAGACCAATATCCATACTGGCCAGCTTGTTCATGACAGCAATACGGCCGCTGTGTTTTCCCAGAACAAATTCTCTCTCCAACCCTAAAATCTCAGGCTGAACGCATTCATATGTTAGTGGGTTGGAAAGAATTGCAGCAATATGTATGCCTGATTCATGCCTGAAGGCATTCTCTCCGAACCATGGTTGATTTGGAGCAATAGGAACACCAGATAACTGACTCAGGTTTTCACATACCCCTTTCAATCGGGAAATATCAATGCCTGTGTCAATGCCATAAAGAGTTTCCAGTGCAATGGCCAATTGTTCGGTAGGCACATTTCCTGCTCGCTCACCGATTCCATTTACTGTGGTTGCAACTGCAGTAGCACCGTTTTCTATGCTGACCAGTGCATTTGCCAGCCCTAATCCAAAGTCATTATGCAAGTGCACGGAGAAAGGTAAATCGAAATGCCCAGATAAGTTCTTCACAAGGTCCCCAAGGGCAGAGGGCATGATACAGCCAGTTGTGTCGGCAATACCTAATCGGCAGGCACCATTCTCTTTGGCCAGATTGAATATTTCAAGCAAATAATCATAATCAGTACGAGTACTATCTTCTGTGCTAAAGCTAAATTTAATGCCATTATCCCGGGCATAATCAAAAGCATCAGTAACCTTGGCCAGCTGTTCTTCCCGTGTCATTCTATATTTGTATTTCAAATGAAGTTCGCTGGTTGCTGTGAAAAGCATGACCATATCAGCTTCTGATTCAATTGCAGAATCAATATCTTGCCTGCATGTTCTGGATAGAGCGAGAATTTCAGCATCCAGGTTAAGATTAGCTATCTTCTTGACTGTATTTCTTTCTGCCTCTGATACCGCAGGAAACCCAGCTTCGATCTGAGGTATGCCAATATCTGCCAGCATCTCTGCGATTTTTATTTTCTGCTCTTGAGTGAAGGAAACATGGGGCATCTGCTCTCCATCTCTCATTGTTGAGTCATAGATAGTGACATTTTCAGGCAAAGAAAGATTGGCCAGTCTCTCCTTGTTAAAATGCGAAAGCGCAGTATTTTCCATCATGCCTGGATAGAATTCCCCTATTTTAGATATACCTCTGTTTTCCCCGGTTCTGTTGCGTATTCGGGGGCTGAATGACTAAAGCACCCGACAAAACAGGCCGTTGCAAAGCGGGTGCTATTCCTAATTTTAATTCAAAATCTAACAAAGTGGAAACTGGGCTGGCTCATAATAAAATTGGCATGTCTACCAACAACGGCATATTTTTGGAGTTCAGCCCAGCCACAAATACCTATATTCCTGTGTCCAGAACATTAAACGAGTGTGTCTGGCATAGGGAAACGATATTAGATTTTAATATGGCTACTAAGCGTTTTATACCGCTAATAACAATACAGGAATCGGTAGACATGACGATACAAGAAACACAAAAGAATATTGAACGTGAGAAGAATATACTTGCACAGGACATCGGCAATCTCTTTGATTATATAGATTATAGTAGATGTGAAATAATTGATGGGGAGGATATTCCGGAAACCTTACCACATATGGCCGATGAATATAATCATCTATTAGAATTGGCAAAAGAACTTTATCCAGAAGACAAATCCATTCAAAGACTAAAGAAAGTTTATCCACATAGTGTTGATAGAGAAAAATCCGAACAAGCCAAGTATACTGACAGTGGTTTGCAAGACCTTACGGAGGAGTATTATCCACATGGCCATTCTTCAAATACATTTCAGTTATTGAAAGGAATTGATATTTTGGCTAATCATATCATCGAAGAAGATAAAGATGAAATAATCAAATCCCTAAGAGACGAATTAAAGGAGAAGAACAAAATTTTAGATGGCATCAAGAAACTTAGATAGGCATTGCAAATCAAGTCATATTTGGCCTTAAATTCACTCATCCTTGAGCAATGAACAAGCTATCAGAAATAATATAATTGGCATGGTGAAATAGTACACTAATTGCGCTGTTTGACCTAAATATATTAGAAATACTGCCGTAGTGTCACCTTCGTACCACGTAACATCTGTGGCAATACCA
>JAUWNU010000062.1 GCA_030612505.1 Methanomassiliicoccales archaeon | reverse complement strand
TGCTCATCCTGGCCAATAACCCAGAAATTCGTATGAATATCTGCCGAATTTGGAAATACGCATGTGATTTTTATGCAAGGATGTATGAAACATCCGACGGTGTTAAATAATTATTTTGCATTTGGTTAATGCAACACCCTGCAGGAATATAGACCTCGTGGGGTGTATATACAAGGTAGGGGATGGCGATCTTGCGACTGGAGGGAGCAAAATCAACCATCTGGATGCGAAGCAACTAGATGGTTTTGCGGAGGAACGCAAGGTTAGGGGAGGGATAAGGTATCAAAGGCACATCTCATTTAGCGAACGGAATTCTACTAAGGTGAGAGATGTGCCAATATTTTTATAATACCTTATTAATGTCTGATACATGAAACAAAAGGAATTTAACAAATGGGTTGTTAAGCCAGATGAATTTAATTTAGACAATGTCTTAATCCATCTTCAAGTTCTAGATGATGGTCCATTTACCCTTTTGGATTGCCTTGATGAGTGAAGTTTTATGGCTACAAAGAGGGGCAAAGAGAAGGATCCTAAAATCCAATACAAACAACTAGCTTTAGCTGAGAAATGGGCAAAACAACTTGGAAATAAAGTAGAACGTGGTGAAGCGACTTTAGTAACTGGTAAAAAAGTTCCACTTCTAAATATCACACATGGTAATAAGCCCATTTTTGTACATGAAGCTAATGAAATAATTACTGTTTGGATAAACATTGGGATACCTGAGGAAGTAAGAGAGAAAATTAAAACTCTTGACCCTGCATCAAGTCAAAAAATGTTAATATCCTTAAAATCTCAATTATTATCTAATGCAAGAACTGGCTTTCGTATGAATCCGAGCAATTACAAAGAATTTTCAGAAATAAAAGATTTTACAGTAGAACAAAGAATAAAAATTAAGGATATTGGTTCTTTTAACAGATTTGCAGATGCAATTCAAGAAGTAGTGACTGTTGCAGTAAAAGCTTTGTTAGTCTATGGAATAATTTCTACAACTGAATCAACGACTAGCGACCAAAAACCACCTCAACCACCACCAGAAGGTATGTATGCATAATGTGTCCCGAACAGCGTGCTATAAAAGGCTATCGAAGTGAGGGCACCCCAACCTTAAAGGGTGGGGCATCGCTCCTCAGCACCTAAGCGCGGAGGAGACCTTTCATTTGGCATTGAATGACATGAACAGCTAATTAAGATGGCCATTCAATAATGTTTAGGGATGCCTGGCCCGGTTTCACTAATGAGCTAGGTATGGATATGAAGTATGATGGCCAGGGTAAGGATAATTACCTATGTATCTAAGCAAGAAAAATCTCCACTTTCTCCACATTTTTGATGGCCTTCAGGCCCCTGACAAGGTTTTTTACTTTCTCTGAATCTCCAGAGAACATTAGAACTTCGCAGCATCTGTCACTGGTCTGGTTAAAATCACTGTGTATGAACGAGATTATAATATCCATATTCTCATGTCTCAAGTCTGATACCATACGGCCAGCAGAATGGGAGTAAAGAAGCAGCATTGCACCTTCCACTGCGCCCTCCAGTGAATCCAATATCTTGTTTTCGCTGATGAATAATCTTAATGCATCCCTGACAAGCTCAGACCTGTTGGCATATTTCATATCCTTCTGGCATGTCTCCAGCTCTTGGAGAAAAGGCTCGGTGATGCTTATTGACATTACTGTTGCATTGTTTTCTTGCTTCTTCTTATTACTATCAATTATTTTCATGACGGATTAACTCCCTTTGATTTTGAATAGTTGGTTAATTTTCTGGAAACTGTTGAAATGATGAAGATAATAGCTGCTACGAGCACAATCATTGCCCCGGATTCCTGATTGAGTTCCACTGCCAGTCCCAGGCCAAGAAGCATGCAGACTGAAGTAATTATGACCGAATATCCCATCATCCTTTTCAGTGAATGGGTATAGTTACCGGCAATTGCCGCAGGTATGGAGAGCATTGCAATGACCAGTATCACGCCCAGCATTTTTATGAGCGCAACAACCGTAAGGGCAATGAGGCACATCATTACCAGATAGATTATGAAGGCCGGCAATCCAGAGATACTGGCAAATTCCTCATCAAAGGATACGGCCATGAATTCCTTGTATAGCAGAAACACCGTAATCAGAATAATAACATTGATAATGACCATGATTATAAGCTCGCTTGTGGGAACTATCAGGATATTACCCATGAGGAAGCTGGCCAGGTCCGGCGTATAGCCCGGCGTAAGCCTCTTGAAAATGACACCCACGGCCATTCCCACTGCCCAAATCATACCTATGGCTGTATCTGGCCTCTGTTCACTTTTCTTCACCACAAGGCCAATGGCTATTGCCGCCCCCAGAGCAAAGACCAATGCTCCAATTAGCGGCTCGATTCCCAGATAGAATGCCATTCCTATGCCTCCAAAACTGGCATGAGAAATACCGCCTGCAACAAACACTATTCGATTTGTTACGATGTAGGTGCCGATTATTCCACAGGCTACTGAAGCCAGCAAAGAAGCAATGAGCGCATTGACCATGAAATCGTATCCCAGTATGTCAAACATCTAATCATGCTCCTTGAACACCCTGTGAGGAACACCATGGGCAATCATCTCCACCGGGCAGCCATAGGCCTCGTCCAGCATCTCGGAAGTGATTTCTCCGGAGTCATGGTAGTACAGCTTTCTGTTAAGGCAGGCAACACTGTCCACATAAACAGACATGACACCCACATCGTGGCTTACCATGATTATCGGAATGGTAGAACTGAGCCGCTTCAACAGCTCAAAAATATCTGTTTGCATATGTTTATCTACACTGGCTGTGGGCTCGTCCAGTAATAACATCTCCGGGTTCGATGCCAATGCTCTGGCAATGAAAATTCTCTGCTGCTGCCCCCCTGACAATTTGCTTATCTGCCGGTCCTTGAAGTCCAGCATCTCAACAACTTCAAGGGAATGCTCGGCCACCTTTTTGTCTTCCTCCTTGAATCGATGGCCAATTTTCCTCTTCGCAATACGACCCATCATAACTACTTCCCAGGCACTGATGGGATAGTTGACATCGAAAGAGCCATGCTGTGGAACATAACCAATACTTTTTCTGCTTATCCTGGGGTCTTCACCCAAAACCTTCACTGTTCCGCTGCTGGGCTTTATCAGGCCAAGCAATACTTTGAGAAGGGTTGTCTTGCCCCCTCCATTGGGCCCTATAATACCAAAGAAATTAGTTGATTCGATGGTCAGATTAACATCTTCCAGAACTACAACGCCATCATACTTGACCCAAATATTTTCCAGCTTGACTATTTCATCGCTCATGATGACTCAAATGCCTCTTTCATTTCCTGACTAACGAATCTCAGATTTTCAATGTAATTCTCTGCCAGTGAATCTATTTGTATCACACTACCATCAATTCCATCAGCAATAACCTGAGCCGAGCTGGGGTCGAATTGCGGCGATACGAAGATGATCTTGATATTTTCTTCCTGGGCCGTGTCAATGAGGTCAGCCAATTCCAGAGGAGATGGAACATCACCTAGATTCTCCACAGCCAGCTGATTTAATCCATATCTGTGAGCATAATATCCCCAGGCAGGATGTTGTATCATGAAACTCCTGTTCTCATATGGTGCCAGCATGTCATGAATTTCCAAATCCAGGGCTTCCAGTTCTGCGATATACTCTACAGCATTTTCCTCATATGTTGTTGCATTGTCTGGGTCTGCGGAAACCAGGCCATCCCTGAGATTGATAACCATGATTATTGTATTCTGTGGGTTGAGCCAGATATGGGGGTCCAGCCCTTCCTCATCTGATCTGGAATCATGATCATGGTCTTCCATCTCCATGAGTTCTATACCCTGGGAACCGTCTATGACTATCAAATGTGGATTTACTTCCAGTATGTCGTCCATGTTAGCGGTCTCGAACTCTACGCCAGAACCAACCTTGAAGTAAACTTCCGCATCCTCTACCCCAGCCATCTGGGCCGCAGTTGGAGCATAATCATGTGGACTTTGACCAATCGGCACCATCAGTGTAACGCTGACCAGATTTCCACCAATTCGTTCTGCCATCTCCACCTGCGGCACAATAGTAACAACTATTCCAAATTTATCATCAACTGGTTCATCATCATTTACAGCAAGATACATAAATATGACTCCTACCAATATCAGACTAACTATGATTGCTGTGATTGTGCTGCTTATGCCATTACGGTCAAAATTACGGCGCGTCATATTTTATCAATAGCACTATTGCTCATCTGATTAATAAATTTACCCCTGAAATTATTAATTCCCGATTACCCTGAGCGTATTGCACTTCCATGTTCTGAAAACTCCAGGAATTACACTGCATTTCCGCACTCTTTACAGAATTTTGCATCACCAGCAAGTTCAGCATTGCATTTTGGACAGGTCTTCTTGGTTGGGGCACCGCATTCCTTGCAGAACTTGGCATCTGCTGCGATACTGGCATCACATTTCGGGCATTTGATCTTGTCGCCGGATGTGATCTCTTTCCCGCATTTCTTGCAGAATTTAGCATCTTCGGCAACCAGTTCGCCGCAGTGTGGGCATTTGACTTTGACTTGAGTTTCAGCAGTTCCCTGCTGCATGCCCAGGGTCATTGCACTGCCCATGCCTAGTCCCATTCCGGCCCCGGCTCCAAGACCGGCCAATGCAGCCGCCCCGCT
The DNA here is from genome assembly GCA_030612505.1 of Methanomassiliicoccales archaeon. Lineage (GTDB taxonomy): Archaea > Thermoplasmatota > Thermoplasmata > SG8-5 > SG8-5 > JAGLQM01. Next base: position 8,461 of record JAUWNU010000062.1, on the reverse strand, counting down.
GCCGCCGCCCTTTGCAGCGCCCTCGCCAACGCCTTCAATTGCTTTTCCGGTCTGGTACTGCATGTAATTGACACCCAGCGCACCCATTGCGCCGCGCTTGTCGATTGCCTCCTGAACTTCCTTTGGTGGAGTGATTGTGATGCCCGCTAGATTGGTAATCTTCAAACCATAGCGAGTTGCTTCTCCTGAGACCTTTTCCAGGACTATTTGCTCTATCTCGTTCAGATATGCTGGCATGTCCACCAGGGCCATATCCTTATCCCGCTTGAGCTCGCCCATTGCGTCATTGATATTCTGCACAATCTCGTTCTTCAGCCAGTCCATTACATTCTCGCTGCTTGACCATCCCCTGGTTCCAGCAAATTGTGTGATGAATATCATTGGGTCAGTAACCTTGTAGGCAAATCTGCCGAAAACTCTCAATCTGACGAGACCGAAGTCCTTGTCCCGAAAGGCCAGTGGTTCCGGTGTGCCAAACTTACCTCGCAATTCCCGCCTCTGGAGATAGAAAACCTCTCCCAGCTGCTTGATTCCGGTGATGGCAGGCAAAATAGTGCTTAAAATTGGAACATTCTGCGTGGTAAGTGCATACCTGCCAGCCTGGTCAAAAACATGCATGGCCTTTCCGTCTCTAAGGAAGACTGCAAATTCATCCTCATTGACCACTATATTGTCATTGTAATAGACATTGGTGGGCAGTTTGTACATTACATTCTCGCCCTTGTATTCATTCGGCCAGCTGTATGTGTTCCTGGCTATGTCACCCTTTCTGCTCTTTCCTCTACCAAATACCATATGATCACTACCTCGTCAAAACCAGACCTGCAAGGTATTCCCTTCTCAGGTCAAATATTTTCTCATAATTCTCAATTGCCAGCAATGCTCTTTCGAGTTCCACAGTCATATCTGCCTCTGTTACCGAGCTTGCCTTCTCTCTCAGTAGATTAGCAGTATTCTGCAAATCCTCGATGAGGTCCAAAAGCCCCAGATCCCATTCATACATCTGGTTCAACTGCGGTTCCTGAATCCTGTAGTCTGGGGAAATGCCAGTGTACCCCTGTTCAGCATGAAGCAGCCGCTCCTTGCAGGTTCCGGCCCTGGTAACCAATTCGCCAGCATCCTCTATGAGCCGCAGCTCATTCTTCTTGATGATGGTCTTCCTTGCCCCCTCAAGTGCGGTTTCCACCACAGAAAAGCGGTTGGCCAGTTCTTCTCTAAGCAGCCGGTCGGCAATCCTCAAATCCTCTTTTTTCCTGTATCCCCTGTACCCCGGAATAGCCAGCTGCACCATCTTCATCAAACCGCGGTCTGCATTCACCTTGTCTCTGAAATCAGTCATATTCAAGCCCCCTGCTTCATGTTCCTGAGCAGCATCAATAATCCCACAATGCCTATAAGTATTATTCCGACGGCCGCTCCAACAAAGCCTCCCAGGATATCGCCGGTCACTGCCAGCATTATCAGAACGAATATGGCCAGCACGAGCCCAGTGGTAATCTGGAAGGTCGATGCCCTCCTTGAGTCACTTGAACCGATCGCTCCGATTATCACTAACATAACTCCCGTGGACAGCAGCCAGAACAGGAACGCTTCCCCTAATGACATGGCCTCAAGGGTCCAGGCCAGAAACCATACCCCAGCCATTATCAATATGACAATGTATCCAACATAATATGCAATATCTGATTTTTCCATTTATCTTCCTCCGGTATTTTGTAACTCAGGTTATGATGATGATTGAACTAATGAGTATATTAATGTTGTTTAGGTATTCCCAAGTACCCCAGAGAAAAAAACGCCGAGGGGGAGATTCGAACTCCCGAGGTGAAACACCACCGGCTTTCGAGGCCGGCGCCCTACCGGACTAGACTACCTCGGCTTGAGAATGATGAATTAGCAATGGCATAAGAATTTTCCTAATTACTGTTCCAAAACCCAAACAACATCAGCCGGTACATGGATCCAGTACCCTTCTCCGACCTTCATTATATAATTTGATGCCAGTTCTTTAATCAGATATGGTTCAGCAGAATCAAAGCCCTCAACCCGGTCGGCGCCAGTTCCCCAGAGTGCATTGGATAATGTTCTATTTTCATCAAGAATTGTGTATCCGACCAAATTCCAGCCAGCGTATAGGGTTATTGAGGTTGTGTCCTGGGGAATTCCAGAAACCTGGAGGGTACATGCTTCGGTGGTCCTGACCCAGAATCCTATTTTCCTGGTTATCTGGAAATCATCATTGAATGCCTCAGGCCGATTGGGGGAATAACTGAGCCAGGGGTTCTCTGGATTGAGGCTGGAATAGGACTTTACCAGGTCATATTTTCCCTGGATGGCACCCAGGGCCCCATCAATGGTTTGATTATAGGTGTCAAATGGTATTGAAATTAAATTCCAGCCTGCCTGCATTTCAATTGATAGGTATCTAGCTCTGGTATCAATTTTAAATTCCCAAGCATAGCTCACATTATTTCCATAGGTATCCTCGCCATAAAGCCGGCAGCGAACTATCTCGCCGTCAGTGAAGTCAATTGGATGGGCATAGGAAATATTGTATCCTCCGGTAATTGGCACCGAGTCATAGAACACAGCAAACTCTTGTATGTAAAGCCGAATGGATGATTGTACTACGCCCAGATTATCTGTTATGTGGGCTGATATCTCCGGCCTCAGAATATTAGATGTCCAGTACGGTGCAGGGGATGCATTGCTTACCACTGGGCCAGAATCATCGGTAGTAAAGAATTCCCAGTGACTGGAAGCCATATCCACATCCCTGGGATTCATATTGAACCAATTGTTTCCATAAGTTACATTCACCGTGGTAATGTTGTCATGAAAACCTGTAGAGTTATATTTTCCATCTGTAATAACCGACCACATTAGTTCACCATCCAGCCCAGTTGCTGAATTTATAATCGTCTGATTATTGTCTAAAATCTCCAGGTCCGCATTGATAGGCGCTCCAGTGAGGTTCTGAACACCAATATGCAGGAAGTTTTTCACAGTGAGGTTTGATTCTTTATCATAGAACAAGAGTTTCGAATCATTGAATGTTGAGTTTATTGATGATGGCCAGGCACCATACATGAGTGTGAAATCAGTGGGATTGTTCATGATTGTGGAATTAATGAAATTAGGCCCAGAATCTGAACATCGTACTGCTGATTGAATGGAATTATTTATTGTGATATTCAAGGCATAGGTTGGCACATCATAGACCAGAGAAATAATATCAAGATGAACGCGGCCAGTGCCCTCTGCGTTTACTTCTATGGGAATCTCTGTTGTACCGCCCATTATACTATCCAAATACTTGCTCAGCGCATTGATAAGCACAGTGCCGTTCATATACTCGGTGTGATTAAGCTCTCCGGGCCAGTTAAAATCCAGAGTCATATCTTTTCCAATGTCGATAGTTACATTACTAGGTTTTCCATCAAGGTTAAAATCAAGTATGTGAATATCATTTTTTCCACCTGATTTGTTCACCCAGGCAACCCTATGGTCATAGATCACTGGTCTGGAATCGCCATTGGTTTCCACCTCAAGGATTGTTTTAGTTCCTGTGGCCATATCATACATTAGGGTGCTCCATGTATCGTCAATTCTATGATGGTTATAATAGACTATTTTATCCTCATAAATCCTTGGACAAAAGCTCTCCTCATCCTCGAATGTCAGTCTCTGTTCCAAGGAGTTGCTGATATTGTAGCGATAAATCTCCCAGTTACCATCTCTCTGATCATGCCAGACTATATTCTTTTCATAAATGTCTGGCTCATACTGTATTGAATCATCATTTGTAATCTCCACCAGCTTCCATGACTTGATATCGAACATGATTATATCGGACCACTCGCCAGAACCCGGGGAGCCAGTGTACGAATACCATACCACATAATCTTCATGAATCTTTACGCCCATATCATGTCTGGAACTCTTGCTTAGCTGGGATAATTCACCTTTCGTAATATTGTACATGAATATGTCATAATTTCCATTTCTATCGTCTTCCCAGACTATGTGATTGTCATAGATTGCCGGCCTTCTTTGAGTGCGAGCATCCCCGTATACCTTCCATACTGTGTCATTGGTGAATGTATAGGCATAGATGTCATAGGTTCCGTCTCTTAGATCTGACCAGACAATTGTATCTTTATAGATATCAGGATCACCTTGCATTGACGGATTATTTGTAACCCGGAACAGTGCCGGGTCATCTTTCAGCTGAGGACTCTCCAGATAATTCAGAATTCCATCACCATCAGTATCAACAGATAGATTGTAGGCATATATTTCCCAGTCTCCGTTTTGATAATTCTGCCAGACCACCCAGTCTCCGTAGATGTCCGGGCTCAGTTGAGTAGAATCATCCTCTAGTATTGCATCGTCTCCGATTTCATCTCCTATAATGCTGATATTCACTTCTGTGATAATTGACCTGCTTGGAAGTTCAAGGGCAATGTGGTCATCTGTGCCGCCATCAATGAATGTGGCATGGTCTGTTTCAAGACCATTGGAGAATGACTGGCTAACAAAATTCTCTGCACCGCCAATATCATAAAATCCTATGTCATTTCCATCCAACTGGCAATTCTGAAGAAGTGGGCCAGAGTTCTGGACATAGATGCCATAGGTATTATGACTTATCTGTGAATTGTAAATATCGGGCCAGGAGTTCGAGCAGTAAACACCGTATTTATTTTCCAGAGAGATTATATCATCCAGCATTGAATATGACTTGGAGAAGTAAAATCCAGATTCAGTATTATTTATGGCAGATGAATTTTTTATGTTAACTTTGGCCTCCAGTATATGGAAGCCATAATTATTACCTGTTGAAATTGAATTTGAAATATGCCCATGATACCCATTGGCCATGGCAAATCCATAATTATTTTTCATTGACTGGCTATTTGTTATATTGCATTCTCCGCCTTGGGTGTAGAATCCATTATCTACACATTCCACAAAGCTTGAGTTGGCAATTTCGCCATAGCCAGAATTTATGATTAGGCCATTGAAGCATCTGTAAAATCTCATGTTCTCAATAATCGGTGATGCCCTTTCCACATGTAGGCCGGTATCTGCAATATCGCTTATGGTGCTGTTCTTATACTCATACTGGCTAGAGTAGGTAGTTATTTGCTGAAGCCCGGTTAACTCAGAGTCAATGATGTAGCCGTCGGAGGCACCGCGCATGGTGAGCCAGAACCTGAAGGGCTGCAGGGGCGCAGAAACCGCAATTGGCTTTAGCTGACTCTCCAGCATTTCAAATGTTCCATACTTGATCTCCAACTGGATAAAGGCCTTGACACTGCCATAGAACCATAGCTGGCTGTTCTGCAATAGCAGGCATCCATCATCATCAACGACTGCGGAATCATGGGCGATTATCGTCTTGTTGGAATAGAGCTCGCAGGCTGTTATTATTCTGTAATCAGTCCATTCCAGCCAGCCCATGCTACCGGATATTACCTGGACTTGAATTATATTCCATGGACTTATGGTGGTAAAATTTGCCCCTTGAAGGTTTCCCTTGAAGGCTAGTATGCTGTGGCTTGCATGGTTCTCGGTTGTGTTCCAGAGAATTCTTGTCTCTCGATAGGAAATTGGATTGGTAAGGCCATTTGAATTGGTCTGACCAGAGCCAGCAACTTCTTCCATTGAATCAAGAATCGAGATATTGCAACCTGGAACCGGGTCAAAGGTCTGGTTCACCACCTGAATGATAGCCCAGTTGCCCAAATCAATATATCCAGACGGCTCAACCGAAGTATTTGATGAATCAAGTGTGCAATTAACCAGAGAGGCGTATGAACCTCTTTCCACTTTCACATCAACCTCGTTTGATAGTTCAGAGTCCAAAACCACAGGTCCACAGTATTTGCTGTGCAAACCTATATTCCCTTGAGTTATGGTTGAATTGTATATCCAGACATCGGAGCTCTGAGCAAAGATGCCTGTGCTGGAATTAATAATCTGGCTATCATTAAGGATCATCTCACTGCTTGTAAGATAAAGCCCAAAGAAATCTGAATTTGAGATTGAGGCATCATTGAAAAATAATTCCGAATAAAGCCCATAAACACCATAGTCGCAATTGGAGGCAGTATAATTATTAAGCATTAGCTGGGACTTATAATCATAAAGCCCCTTTGACGAGTCATCCACAGAAATATTATTCAAGCTAGCCATGGAACTACTTGAATAAATTCCATAGTCCCTGGCATTGTCTATTCTAGTATTGTTTATTGTGGAATAATCATACGCTAGATTAATTCCTTTTGCAGTCCAGTTGATGGTTAAATTGGATATGTCAGGTGCTGCGCCGATGATGTCCAGGCCGCCAATGGAGGCATAGGAGATATCAATGTTTCGAAGAATTGCCTGGCCGGTCCTTATTTCCATTTCAGTTAGCCAGCGCATCTCGACGTTTTTCATATCAATCTGGGTGTTTGGTTCAGTCTCTAGGAAAACGTTACCAGGCTTCAGAATTTTTTCTACACCTATGGATGATAAACTTGAATTCATGAGGTTCAGAAAACTATCGCCACAAGAGAATGTCCTTGGAAGCTGGCCAGTTGAGAATATCATTATTTCGCTGTTATTGAAGGTCAGCCCAGCATCGCCAGTTACGCTGACATCCCCCAATGCGATGATTTTCATATCAGAGTAATTGCGGCTGTCAGTGATGGAATAAGAAACATCCCATATCTCCACATCAGGAGGGTTCTCAGCAACTTCAACAATGACCTGGCTGCCTGATGAAAGGTTTGTAATATTTTCCCCATACATTACATTGAAACCGTCATAGGCAAAGGCAATTATTCTGTGCTGGGCCATTGGGATCTGGCCATCCTGTGTGAGGAAATATTCTCTATAGGCCAGTCCGGTTGAGTGCCCGGTGGAATTAGTGAACCCCCTTGCAGCAGGATTTCCGTCCTGGTCCAGAACTGCAATGTTCATATTTTCCATGGGGTAGCCAGTCTCATTCACCACCTGCACATCCACATAATTTCCCACATGGACGAATAAACCTCTTCCCATAATTACGCTTGAATCATTGAAAGTGGTGTTCAGAAGCCTTGGGAAGGAGTTTGTTACCAATTCCATATCAATATCATTGGACAGCTGGCAATTCTGAATAAGCGGTGAAGACCAGTAATTATAGATGCCTTCATCTGTGGAATTTGTAATCTTGCAATTTGAGATTACTGGCTCGGAATTTCTGATGTATATTCCGGCCCGGTTATCATTAAGCAAGCAGTCTGTGATTTCAACCGAAGAATAATAGATATATATGCCGCGATTACTGCTGCCAATGATTGTCAAATTTTCAACAGCCAATTCGACAAATGAGAGTTCAAGGCCGCGATAATTATCAATGAACACGGAATCACAAATTTCCATGCCATCCTGATTTGTATATAAGCCGCAATAATTATCTTGAAATATCATGCCCTGAAACCAGGCAGTGTCGGTTCCTACCCAGAAACCATTGTTCATATACGAATAGCCACAATCCCGAATCTGGCTATTGGAGAAATCAATATATGAGCCTGAAAGAGCAGCAATCACATACTCGTTTGCAGTGTTATTGGCAAGTATCTGGCTCATATCATCCTGGGTTGAAAATTTTGAATCATAATCTGATATTGTGAAGATTCCTTCAATTTCAATATTGAATTCGCCATCTTCGGAGAGGTTCATTAGAAGCGTAGTATTAACAAATTCCAGGTTGCCAGTTGCTGTGATTGTCAGATTACCAGTGAGATAAATTGTGGCATTGAGGTATCGTACTGTATTGAATACTTCCCAGTCGCTGTCAATTACAACAACGCCCTCAATAGGCGTAGGAGGTGCAAACACATCTCCCGAAGAAGCCATTGGCTGAATTAAGCTTGACAGAATTATTAGCACTGAAACTACAATCGCCACCCTGTTGCCCATTAATGTAAAGAATGTTTCATACAGTACTTAAAACTTTATCAATAATTTATATTAGGGGCATGTTAGGGTCTGTGTTTGGTTATTGTTAGTGAGGGTCTATGTTTGGTTATCGCCAGTAAAGGGTCTAGGGTCTGTGTTTGGTTAACGCTGATAAAGGGTCTGTGTTTAATTATCGTTAGTGAGGGTCTTTACTTGGTTATTGTTAGTGAGGGGCTATGTTTGGTTATCGCCAGTAAAGGGTCTAGGGTCTGTGTTTGGTTATTGTTAGTAAGGGTCTATTTTTAATTATCAGCGACGAGCAGGCGAAGGGGGGTTGGGCCGAGAAGAAATTGTTATCCGGCTATCAGTAGGCCGAGCGAGCATGGTCGCCCGAGTTTTTCTTGTTTAGCCCTATACTTCTTTTTTTAGATTCGCTGGCTATATTTTTTAGAGCGAATCTATTTTGTCAAACCTTAGTTTGACGCGGGAGGAGCGACCCAGCGCAGTTCGGTCTAAAAAGAAGTAA
>JAUWNU010000118.1 GCA_030612505.1 Methanomassiliicoccales archaeon | reverse complement strand
GGGTTCAGTATGAGCTGCCTGGCTCTCTGCCCAGACTTGTTCCTCTGCAGCAAGAACTTCCTGCTCGAATTTGGTGCCCACCAGGAAATTGGTGAACTCCCACTCCTTTAGGGCTTCCAGGGCCAGTTCGGCTAGGTGGTCGAATTTGGAAGTAATACCCTGGCAGACCTTGCACTGGCTAATATCCTCACACGCTGGATAATTTAAAAGCTGGCGGGCAACTACGCCTCTGGAACTGTTCTCCATGCCCATTCCTACCTTTGCAAAAAGCCTGCCTAGGCAGGTATCACAGAGCTGGAACTGGCTTAAGGCCTCGCGGTCAATCTGGGAGATTGCCTCATCAATGCCTTCACTAAAACTCTCTGATGCCATGAATTAACCTCAAAATTATTGCTCTATTACTTCTTGAGGAATATCTCTATTGAAGAAACGTTTGAGCTTTTGCCGTCATCATTTTCCAGGACCTCGGTTGTAATCTGAATATCATCTACTTTTGCTTCCTGGATGAAACGATTTCTCACTATTTCGGCAACATCAACTGCCTTGCTGATTGATTTACCTCTGGCCTTAATTGTAATCTCTGATAAACCGCTATTGAACTGCGTGGCCACTGCCAGCACATAGTTCATTGTGGGTTTCTTGCCTATGTACACTGTATTGTCTGGTTTGTCTGATTTTTTGTCTGCCATGTTTTTCCCCCCATATAGTATGGATAATAGCATCCTTAATCTATATCATGTGTATAAATACTTATTGTCACGTATAATATAAGGTGGCATAAGGTCATTTAATTAACCTGGCTACCTTTTACAATTGACTGTACCAATTTTCTTATATATTGGAATGAACATCTTTAATGCAGGTGGAGAAATGAGGATGATGACTTTGTTGATAATTTGCAGTATGTTTATCATTTGTTTTTCTAGTATGCCAGCTAATGCCCAAGAGTCTGAGAATGAAATATTCAATATTATTTCAGATAATGATCTATTGGTGACGGGCTCATTAGAGGGCTGGCCCGGAACTGGCACAATATATAATCCTGTGATTATTTCAAACTATGATTTCAATTTGAGTAGCGATTATATTCGCTCGAAAGATGCCTGGCTGGCTATTGAAAACACCTCCAGATATGTACGAATCCAGAACTGTAATTTTATTGTGCCAGAAAATGGAACCTTGAGAGATTATAAGGGAATTGCAGTAGGAGAATATTCTCGTCATTCAAATAACGTTGAGATAAGAGATTGTAATTTTATTGGAATGCAATGGGGTATCGAAATAACAAATGGAGATAATATTTGCATTAATAATTGTACTTTTGAGGATAATGAATGGGGTATTGTAAGTTACAGAGCAGAGAACCTTACAATTTTAAATAATATAATGAACAATTGTTCTAGAAATGGCATTATAGTCAGATACTGCAATAATTTTGAAATCTCTTGGAACGATGTAAGAGGAAGTGAACATGCGATTTATTCTGGATTCAGTGACAATGGCGTCATTTCATATAACCATCTTGAGTTCAATGACAATGGGTTGACTGCGAGTTATAACAATAAAATCCACAACAACATTATTGAAAATAATAAATGGAATGGGACAGTTATACTCGGTAGTGACAATGAAATATATGCAAACACAATACAAGATAATGGATTGTATGGACTGAAAATAAATACTGGTGGAAACACCATTTATGATAACAATATTAATGGAAATGAAATAAACACTTGGGACGGCGGAATCAATGACTGGCTCTGGAAAAATGACCCTTTGACAATATCACTAATAATATTTACAATTGCTATCATATCAATTTTGATTTACATCTATTTTGCCCGAAAAAAGCCAGATGATGAAGAGGGGTGTTTTTCAGTCCCTTATGTGCTTATTGCATTGGCAATGGTTGCCCTATTGATGATAATTCCAATGTATCCAGTTCATGTGACTGGACACAGTAGTGGTGGCCTAGGTTACTATGAAGAATTTGACCATTATAGTGTAAAAACTTTGACCGATGTATTGATAAATCGCTATTCGTGGTCAGAATCCAACTTTGCCATGGGAGGAGGTTGGATTAAGTATTATGAGGCAGACAGTGCTTTTATTCTTGTTTATTTAGCTATATTTGTATGTTCTATGCTTCTGCTATCAAGAATCAATAAGGCGAAGAACATCACTGGATATTTTTGCCAAAACCAAAGGTGGGTTTCAATATTGATGTTATCAGGAGCAATCGCCTCCATCATGTTGGTTTATTACAGTTGGTTCCACAAATTTTCATGGTTTATTGAACCGACTTACCCTGCCCAATATATTCTGATCTGGGGTGCTGTAATTGCCGTTTCAATTATTCAAATCGTTTGGGTGGTATATCTTCGACATAAGAAAAAGGAAAAAGTCCGTATTATTCAATATCAATCCCAACTGGACAATGATCCGAGCCCATAATATCAGACATAATAAACGCATTTTTAAGCTTTGGAAGCAACTCTTCAGACACGAAAAAATAATCAAGTCTCCAGCCTACATTTCTTTCCCTGGCTCTGGTCTTGTAGTCCCACCAGGAATACATCTCGGGAGAATCATCAAAGTGCCGGAAGGTGTCAATATAATCATGCTCAATGACCTTGTCTATCCATTCCCTCTCAATTGGCAAAAATCCGGAATTAATTTCATTCTCCTTGGGATGTGCTAGATCTATGGGCTTGTGGGCAGTGTTCAGGTCTCCGCAAAAGATTACTGGCTTTTCCTTTCTAACTTTGTCAATGATTTTTAGAAAGCGGTCATAAAACTCCAGTTTGTAAACAAGTCTTTCTGGCTTTGCTCTGCCATTGGGGAAGTACACATTGAATAGTGAAAAGTCCTCGAATTCCACATTCAGCACCCGGCCCTCGGCATCAAATTCATCGACCCCGACACTTGTGGAAACGCTCACTGGCTTTTTCTTGGTGTATATGGCTGTGCCGCTGTAGCCCTTTTTCTCGGCAGAATGGAAAAATGCATGGTAACCGGGAGGTTCTGTCAATTTCTTGGAAAGCTGCTCTTTCATGGCCTTTGTTTCCTGTAAACAAAGAATGTCTGGCTCCTGCTCATAGAACCAGTCGAGAGCATTTTTCCGCTCCACAGCACGGATGCCGTTTACGTTCCAGGAAATCATTTTCATGATATTATTTCACCTTTCTTCATCAACACACAGGTCGAGAATGCCTTTCTTCACATATAGCAGGGGAAAGGCAATGCCATTCAGTTCGCCCGTCTGTCATCACATATCAGCACAAATAGCAAATTCATCATTATGGCACTCTGGGTAATGCGTCATTGAAAATTAAAGTTATGTAGGATAGTTTTTTATCAACCATTGGAATTACTGGATTGAGGTAATATCATGCCAAAGGTAAAATCAGATAATAATGTGGTTGATAACAAAATGACCAAAGTTATGAGCAAAATAGGCATAACAGGTATTGCTTCAGCATTGCTTACTGCACTATTCGGGGTAATCATTATTTTTGCAGATATCACCTGGGAAAATGCCAAATTGGTTCTTGGTCTTTATCTACTGATTGTGGGTGTGATGAACCTAACTGGCTATCTAATTTCAATATTTGATAATAAAAAAGAAAACATTTACATTGAAACTGAGACCCTGAAAACGAAGTGATTTTTTGGAATCTCTACAACTTTACTTTTATGACGGGAATCAGTGCGACCCGAAAAAATGCTCCGGCCGTAGACTGGCCAAGTTTGATTTGGCCAGGCAGGTGAAGCGCATAGCTCATATACCGGCCCGGACACTGGTGCTGATGCCCACCACAGACAAGGTTCTGTCAAGGGATGACCTTGAGCGAGCCAAAAAATCTGGAATTGCAGTTCTGGACCTGTCATGGAAGGCAACTGGCGATAATTTTCCAAAGAGCATTAAGATGTCCCGGCAGCGCGCTCTTCCGTTCCTTGTGGCATCCAACCCGGTGAATTACGGAAAGCCGTTCATACTGTCAACAGTAGAAGCATTTGCCGCAGCACTCGTGATACTTGGATACAGGGAGCAAGCAGAAGACATTCTATCAAAATTCAAATGGGGCCCGACATTTTTTAAGGTTAATAGGGAGCCGCTGGAAGATTATGAGAATGCTAAAAATGCTAAAGAAATTATTGAGGTCCAGGCTCTCTATATCTAGTGCATTTCAAGGTGAAAATAAGCAGTATCATTCAACGGATACTATTCCTGATTCTGCATAGTATTGATGCCAGCCATTCTGCGTGTTATTTAGAATATACATCCCATATCCAGTGCCACCACGAACATAGCCACTGTGAAATGTGCCCTCATCAATTTTCCATGATTTGCCAATGGAATTAAATTCAAGCTGCAAATCAATACCATTCACATTTGAAAATATCCAGGCATTTCCAGATTGTTCATAATCATACAATTCATCAGTATGATTGAAAGTACTCATACTTAAAATTGGGATACCATCACTTCTATAGTCTGAAGAATTTTCAATTGCATCATATGCACCTCTCAAAGATATCCAAAGGTTTTCTTGCCCTGTTATTTTTAGCCCTGGCCCGTATGATGTGGAAACAATCTCAATGTTGGCATATGCAGATGATACATTACCAAAATAGGGGAAAACTGTCCCATTTTCCAATATTGGAATGGGAACAATGATTTCAAACTCTGAAGAGATGTTTTCAATGTAGAGGTCATAAGTGTAATTATAATAAAGTCCAGTAGGTAAATCACTTACATATTTTTTATCCAGAAAATACCACATTCCAAAAATAATTAGGCTTATAACAATCAATATTGCTACAATTTTCTTTTTTTCCCACATTAGCTATGGCTATGCAAAATTTATTTAATATACTTATTGACACAATCATCAAAATGATTAATGCATGTCTGGAGGCAACAAATTCGGAATACCATCCTCAATAGGATAATCAAAAGAGCATTTACCGCAGGTCAAAAAGCCAGCCAGTATTTCTTTTTCATCCTCTTTATCAACCTTGAGGGAAAGTTCGCCCTTGCACACTGGGCAGCAGATTATGTTCATTAATTCTCGGTTCATGCTATCGTATCCAGAAAGTCATGATACTCATTATAATTTTGGTTATCTCGTTAATAAGGGTCTGAGTTTACATACAAAAGTAATAGGGGCTATGTTTAATTATTGTTAGAAGGGAGTCTATGTTTGATTATCGTTATTAAGAGGTCTTTGTTTGGTTATCGTTAAAGGGGGTCTAGGGAGTTGGCTTTGAACCTCCGGCCTCATTAATTTTCCTAGACCCTAGACCCTCTATACTTGAATGGAAACATAGACCCTTCTGCTTTCGAGTCAGCTCGAAAGCAGCGAACCCTAGACCCAAACATTTTATAAACATCCCTTGCATTTTCCTAACAGGGTGAATGAATGTCTCTCGATAACTTGAAAACACTGGATGTTACACTTAGCATGAAAGGAACCACAGACGCAATTAACAAGGCCATTGGCCAGCTCAGCGACGGCAAGTCTGCTGCTGATAAAGAGACGCTGGATGTTATTAATTCCAAGCTTCTGGAAGTTGATGAGGCCTTTGACAGGCCACTGGATGCTCCTGAGATATTTGTAAAGCTCAAGGGCATAGCCAGTGCCGCTGAGAATAGTGCATTGGAAGGTTATTGTCAGGAACAAGTTAATATGTTAAAAGCCAATGATTTGCATTTTAAAGGATACACCTGGCTGTACTTCGGGGACTGCGTGAATGCCATAAAATACCTCAAAGAAGCAGCAGAGTTGGCTCCAAATCATCCGGTGGCAACTATTGACCTGGAAAAAGCAGAAAAGAGACTGGCAAAGGCTGATGCTGAGATTGACAAGGCCGAAATTCAGATTGACAAAAATCCTGCAAAGGCTGATGCATGGCTGAAAAAGGCAAATGCCATGGTTATCAAAGGTAAGCTGGAAGATGCACTAACTGTCTATGATAAGGTTATTTCCCTGGACCCGGAAAATGACAGCGCGCTGGCAAAAAAAGGAGCTGCTTTAGAAGGCCTTGGACGGTTCGATGAAGCAATTATAATGTTCCAGAAGGCCATGGTGATTAAGCCGGCAAGCCAGATAGCCAAGAAAGGTATGAACTTAGCAGAGTATTTTGCTGAGAATCCTGATTTTAAATTGTGAACCAGAAATTTAATATTTGCTCAAAACTTGTTGTCCTACATGGCAAATATTGAACTATCTAAAGTCAATGAAATGGACATAGATGCATATGCAAATATTATTCACGAAGAGATGGGATATACTCATGAAGAGGCTAGATTATACTTAAATGAAAAGAATTTCAGCAATATGCTGAAAATTAAAGTTGATGATAAACCAGTGGGATTTATCAATTATACTCAAGAAGATAATATTTTTTACATTAATGATTTTGATGTAGAGGTAAAACAAAGACGTAAGGGTTATGGATGCCAGTTGCTCAAATATTTTGAACTTGAAGTGAAAAATCAAGGAGGAGTAAAGGTATGGCTTCATGTGAATGTGAACAATGAGACTGCAATCAAATTTTACCAAAAATATGATTATAAAATCATGAATCGCATAGATAATTATTATGCTGAAAACTTTCATGCTTTCATAATCGAGAAATCATTGTAGCTGTATTAGTCAAAAAGTTTTCCTGCCCGCCAGGTAAAATATATATGCGAGTATTACACTATATGCTTCAATGTCTCGCCTGGAAATAAAGAAAATCAATGGTATGGAATACGTTTCCTTCGTCAAAAAATTCAGCTTGATGGGGCAAAATTTCAGAATATATGAGCACATTGGAAAAAATGTTCCGGCACTTGATGCCAGAGAATACTTGAAAAATAATCTGGATGCCATATCTGAAAAGGAATTTGAGATGAGAAAACCGCTGTTGGAAGATCTGGACATGGCCCATAACAAGAAAATTTTGTTCGATATAGAACTTATGTCTATAAAAATAAACAACCTTATTGAAATCAAAGGCAATGAAGAATCCGTATTGATTGAGTTTGCAAAGGAATTCATATTCAATTC
>JAUWNU010000085.1 GCA_030612505.1 Methanomassiliicoccales archaeon | reverse complement strand
CCAAAACTTTCTTAACCCTTGTCCGATATACTCCTATTGTTGGCATAGTGATTAATGGGATATAGGCGGCCAGCACATTTAGTTTTCGCTAAATGTGCCTATATCCCACACATTTGAGTCTTGCATCGTGCAACACCCTGTCCTGTTAAGCATTCCAAGAAATGGCTGAGGGGTAGGCGTGCGCCCATGCTCAGACAGGCACTGTATCGTGCGGCATGTCTGCCAGCAGGGTCAATCCAGTCTGTCAGCAATAATATCTGAGACTCAGGGCGAAAGGCAAGCATCACAAGGTCTGCATGGTCGCAGTGGCCAGGAAATTGCTTCATATCGCCTATTCGGTTGAAAGAAATCAAAGAGATTTCTATGTTCCGGAATATATTCTGGAACAATTGGCGACCTCAGAACCTTGATAAGAATATAAAGAAAATAATGTACTGGCACACAAGTTGAAACAATGAAATAGAGCGATAGCCATGGATATATTCTTTGTCAATCTTTATTTCGATAGCCTTTTATAGCACGCTGCTCGGAGCGGGTGAATGGATTTACTAAGTGGTGAACTGGTGCATCTCAAACTTTCTGTGTTTATCCATCGCTTGATAACATAGCGAGAAACAAAAATATCCATAATAAACATGCAAATGATAAAAACAATAATTGTATACCTCTGAATCCGATTTGATATATTAAATGAACCTTTTTTTCCTGATAGTCACTGTCGCTTGTTTTTCTATTCAACGATGCCATCAGGCTTGATATAGTTGGAATTAGAACAAATGAGAACAATATTAGTAAGATATTGTAATAATTATATTTGTTTGAATTTATAATAATAAAAGGCATTGCTAATACTGAACCAAAAAAGAATGTAATTATACTAATCTTCCAAAACGACCAAGTATAATTAGAATAAAATTCATTATTATTTCGAATCACTATTAGAGGTAAAACGGGTAATATCAATCCGAACACAATTAATACTAAATGCCATGAATAATAAGCTTCACCCCACACCACTGGATTACGATCTAATAATGTTCCCGCAGTACTGCTTATGTGAAATATGTGGTAGTAAGTTAAATAACATAAACTTAGTATAAGGACAGAAGGAAGTATATAATTTCGCACTATCTTCGGGATTTTTATATTCTTATCACGAAAACTTTTACATTTTGGATTTGTACATGTTCCAAAAATGTATGTAATTAAACCTGTAAGAAAGATGAGCCAAAATGTACTATATCTGATTGTTGTGTCTGCAGATTCGATAAAGATTGCATTCAGCATTAATATTGCTCCTATAAGCATAGATATTAATCCATAACCTTTCCTTTTAAATAATAGAATAACAAATGACAGAAAGACAGCCAGTGATACGAAAATAAGGGAATTTTGATATAAGTTATATGTTGGAATGGACTTTATAAAATCACCAGTTTCAGAATCCCAAACGAATATTGAGCCATCACGCGTGGTGGACAATATATATCTGTCATCAGGACTCCATTTTAATGAAAGAGCATTAGATCTTGAAGGGAGAATATTTTGTTTTTCAAGAGTTTGTTTATACAAAATTGAAAAATTGTTACTTGATAAAACTTCAAACCCATAACCCTGATCAAACCATGCTGTGCTAATTATGACTTTAGAAGAATCTGATGACCATTCAAATGAATATATTTCACCATGCTGACCAGATATTGTTCTAATGCTATTTGATGTCAAGTCCCATAATTTAATTTGATCATTGCGTACATAAACCAGAACATTTTCATTTGATTTCCATTTTAGTCCCCATATGTACGAATTTTCGTTAAGACTATACAATTCCTCTCCAGTTAGAGAGTCAATGATATAGCCATCTAAACCATTTGAAAAAGCGATATATTTTCCATCAAAAGACCAGTCCCAATATCTTATATTAGCCTCAAATTCAGTAGATGTGGTATACGAAAGAGTCCTTTCAGTTCCATTAGCTATATTTATAATTATTATCCTAGTATCAATTGCACAAGCAATTTCATCACTGGTTGGTGACCAAACGAAATTTTCAGTAGATAGCCACCTACCTTCAATATTAAATGTTTGGAGATGCTCCCCTGTTTTATCCCAAATGTGTAATTCTGCAGATCCATACGGCCAATTATATGTTGCGATTCTCTCACCATCTGGTGACCATTGAACATAATAAAAAATATTTGAGTCCAAATCATTATTGACCTTCAAGTCACGTATGAAATTTCCAGAATCAAAATCATAAATTTTAACGTTATTGTTTTGACCAGCAACAGCTATTTCTTGACCATCTGGAGATATATCCACAGAGTACGCATATCTTTCATTCTGAAATACTTTATTTCTTACCTCTGGTATTTCCACTATACCGATTACCAAAAACGAAAGTATGATAAAAAATACAATTGTTATTATTAGAACTGTCTGATATGATGCAAATCGTTTCATTTTTCCTTCCTTTGGCCATCCCACTATTCTACGTAAATTAACGGGCACTCCTCCGTTCGCTAAGTGAATGAACGAAAGTCCATAAAATGCTTTCGTTTCCCCTAACCCCATCCCATGGTTTTACTGTGATTCTTTGGCGGTCGCTGAAACTGTTTTCATGACTGGTCCAGTAAAAATTTCATTCAGATAGTTGAACGCAGTTCGCAACATTGACCAGCAGAGCGTTCGACCACGGCACGGTATTGTTTTATTGCTAAATCGAGTGGCCGTACTGCTCAGAACAATCTGAAAGCAATTGTTGGGTTCGATGATTAAATCAAAGAGAATATAGAACCCGACCTGATTGAGCAATCTCTCAACAAAAACAATCAAAGGTTCCGTAATCTCGTAACCACCAATGTAGAAGCAAAGAGATTATGGTTTTAGATATGCTTGTAAATATCCTTGCCCAAACTCCCGTGCTTCATATCTTCTTCAATTTCTTTCAGAAGCTGGATGCGCCTGAAAGTTGATGGGTGCGTGGACGTGAACTCTCTATGCCGCTTGTTCTTGGCCTCAACTTCCATTGCCCGTTTCAGTTCCCGCTCATTAAGCACTCCGTCGCCATCAAGATCATATTTGTGGCGATTGGCCATGATGCTGGCTATTTCCCGTTTTGCAGTTACCGGGTCACCTATGTAGAATGAGCGGGCTGCGCCAGGCTTGTCATTTGACAGCGAAAGGCCGTAAGTAATCTTGGCTAGTGCAGAACTCAGTGAGTGAGGATTTTCAGTTACAACAGCCGAAAAAGTATCAGCGTAAAATTCTCTCTGCCTGGAAAGTTTTAGAATCATGAGTTGAGAAATAACATAGACTGCCATTCCAATCAGTGCAGCGATTATCAGGGCTCCGGAGTCACGGTTCCTGCTTCCGCTCCATAGAACCGAGCGAGCTAGCATGAAGGCCAATAATGGAACTGCGCTGACAATGGTCATGACCACCATATCATTGTGCTTCAGATGGCCGACCTCATGGGCTAGTACTGCTCTAATCTCGTCCCTGTTGAGCTGCTCCATTAGACCTCGATGAACTGCCATGGTTGCTGAGCTTTTAGAGCGGCCGAACACGAAGGCATTGGGCGTTTTGTCCGGGGCCATTGCCAGCCTGGGCATTGGAACTCCAGATTTCTGGCACAGTTCTTTCACCGTGTCCTCGAAGAATGGGTTCTCGCCTGGCTTTAGATAATGAAGTTTGGCAGACCAACGGATTATGCCTGGGGAGGCAGCCCACTGGATGAGAATGAAAAGGAGGGTTATGCCTACAATGAATATCATTTGAATCCAGAATGGGAAGAATTGGTTCTGCATGTATATCTGGACAAGGGTACTGATTAACACTATGAGCCCGAAAAGAAGCCCGAAAATGAGAATGAGCGTGAGAGCCATGCTGCGTTTCAGTGCGCCTAGAGATGCCATGAAAAAGGTTATTACACATTGTGCTTATATTCTTATCGGTATTAGGGTACTGGCCAGGATAACATGGCAGAAATCGTCCAGGAAATAAGCTGTCCCGACTGCGGGGGTCCATTGAAAGTCAAGCCAGGCGATGCCATCGTCACCTGCGAGTATTGTTCATCTGATGTAAATCTGGCTGTTGGCACCAAGTACTTTTTGAAGCATAGTATTGTGCCGCCGAAGTTTGACGAGAAAGCAATAGACGAGCTAATCAAGAGCTGGATGGGGCGAGGATTTCTGAAGCCCGGCGATTTGGCCCGCAAATATCGGGTGCTGAGTAAAGAGCTTCAAATAATTCCACTATTCATTGTTCATGCCTCTGTAAAAAGCGATTTTAAAGGCCTGTTCACAAGAACCGGCCAGTCAATTGATAAATCAGGTGTTCTGGAGAAGCAATATTACTGGAAAATCCTGGGGCGCAGGGCATCTGCATTTCCCACCCGTGAGTATGAAGTTCCACTGTCTGGCAAGACAGATTTTAGCATGTCCAAGCTTGTTCCCGGTGCCAAATTTCTAAACTCGGAGATTGATGAAGGCGAAGCCAATGATATGGCCAGTCAGCAATTGAAAGAGCATCAAAAGTTCCTTTTACAAAGGGAACTGGACATAATTCAGGAATTGAACACAACCGTTAAAATAATAGATACGGAATTCCTTCATGTCTCTGTCTGGTTCATCACCTATCAGTACAGGGGAAAGGCCTATGAACTCATACTTGATGCCTGTACTGGCGATGATATTAAGGCCGAGATACCCCAGATTGAGAAAAGAGGATTAAAAGGACTATTCGGTGGATAATATGCCTGAAAAATTATTACAGCACAAACATTGCAGGAACTGCGGCAAAGCAGTTAACATTAACGACAAGTACTGCAATGACAGATGTCATGACGAGCATTTTGCAATGCTGAGACGAAAGCGCAATCAGCTATACTTATTGATGATATTGGCCATGGGCCTTATGGCAGTTACAGTTCTCCTGGGCGGGTGATTTCATGGCAATAAGAGTCTGCCTGGGCGGTACATTCAATGTTATTCATGACGGTCATATGGTTTTACTGAGAAAAGCTTTTGAGTCAGGCGATGAAATTTATATCGGATTGACAACAGACAAAATGGCCAGCCGCTCCAGAAAAGTTCCTTTGCAGGATTATGAAACCCGATTAAATAATTTAAATAATACTCTGGGCCAGATGGCTGGAAATAAACCCTTTTTTGTTTTTCCACTGGATGACCCAATGGACCGTGCTGCAAGCGGTAATTTTGAAGTGATTGTTGTGTCCCAGGAGACTGTCAGAGGTGCGGAAAAGATTAATGAAGTCCGAAAAAGAAATAAATTAAAACCTCTGGAAATTGTAATTATTGACATGGTACTGGCTCATGATGGAGCCCCCATAACTGCCTCAAGGGTCGTCCAGGGGCAGATTAATCTGAAGGGTAAGGCAAAACAGTAAACTACCAGACCATTTGCCTAATTTCTGATATTGGGCGGATAATTCTTAATAGCCAAACCACGATACCCAATTGAGCTTATGGCCGATAAAGAAGAGATAGAAAAGAGCCTGGAGTATGCCCGGGGTTACCGTAATGCATTAGTGGATGCCTGGGAAGAGGTTCTGAAAATGGCTACCAAGGGCTATTCATCCCAGGAAATGCAAATAATAGTCAAAACCAAATCCACAGATGCAAAGCACAAAATTGAACAGAAAATCAAGGGACTTGAAGAAAATTTGGCTGAGATTGAAGAGGATTTGGCCCAGGACGATATAATTGATATTGATGAGGGAAAGCCCATCATCGGACTTACCGAGGAAGAGCCCATAATGGAAGTTCATATGAGTCCCAGATTCTCATATCTCGTGAGAGAGCCAAAGCCCACAAGATGTTATGACATGATGATGAGGGAGATTGGTAAGAAACGACCAGCCCTCATAATAGCCAGAACACCTGCCGTAGATATTCGGGAGAAATATGATATCGGCAAGTCCATGGTAATCTGGCTCACCATGAGTGAACAAAGTTTAGGCAATCCTCCACAATCCGCTTCTGGGGCTGCTGATGCTGCCCAGAACTATGCTAATGATGAATATGTGAAGCCAGGTGAGCTGCCAAAATTATTCTCACTGGCTGTGAATTTCATTGATGGCAATAGTGACGGAGTAATTTTATTTGAGGGATTTGAGTATCTGACCACACATAATTCCTTCCAGTCATTGATGAACTTCCTGCAAAAGCTCAATGAAAATGTTGTTCAGAAAGGTTTTAATCTAATTCTTTCGGTTAATCCAGCGGCCTTCGAGCCAAAGCAGTTTAGCAACCTTGAGGGTGAGATGACCAAGGTTTTGTAAAAAATAAAATTGATGGGGTCTATGTTTGGTTATCGTTATTTAGGGTCTGTGTTTAATTAATGTTAAAGTGGGTCTTTGTTTGGTTAACGCTAATAGAGGGTCTAGGAAATGCTGGTTTTCAAAAAGCCAGCATCTTTTTGTTTTCCTAACACCCTGGAATGAAACGTAATCTAAACATATTGCAAACACCCTAGCCCCTATCTCTTTTGTATAGAAACTCAGCCCCTAGACCCTAGACCCTAAGAATCTACTGCCCAGCCAGCATTGCCTTCATATCCTCTGCAGGGTCGCCTGTAAGCATTAGATTATAATTATCCTGCAATATCTTGAAGACATTTGGCGTGACAAAGGCTGGTGGTGTTGGTCCCAGGCGGATATTTTTTATGCCCAGATGCAGCATACTGAACAGGATGGCAACAGCCTTCTGCTCGAACCATGATAGCGCTATTGACAGTGGTAGGTCATTCACGCCGCATTCAAAGGCCTCGGCAAGCGCCTTGGCAACCTCTATTGCAGAGAATGCATTATTGCACTGGCCCATGTCAAGAAGTCTTGGTATGCCGTCGATTTCTCCGAAGTCCAGGTCATTAAATCTGTACTTGCCGCATCCAACAGTCAGGATAATACAATCATCAGGCACAAGCTTTGCCAGTTCTGTGAAATAATTACGTCCTGCCTTGGCACCGTCACAGCCCCCGATAACAAAGAAGTGCTTTATTTTGCCAGCCTTCACTGCCTCCACAATTTTCGGGGCCAGTTCCAGAATAACATTCTGATGGAATCCAGTCATGAGGTCTTTTCCCTGACTTTCTGGAATGTCGCCGATACGCTTTGCATGTTCTATTATTTCGGAAAAGTCTTTTCTGTCTGAGAGATGTTTCACATCATCAATTGCAGTTATGCCGGTGGTGTACAATCTGTCCCGGTAGGAATCTTTTGGAATCAGCACACAATTTGTAGTTGCCAGTATTGGTCCCCCGAACTCGTCAAACTCTGTCTTTTGCTTTTGCCATGCGCCACCGTAATTGCCCTTCAGATGGCTGAATGCCTTGAGCTTTGGGTAAGCAAGTGTGGGCAGCATCTCACCATGTGTGTAGATATTGATGCCGGTTCCCTCGGTCTGCTTCAGAAGCTCATAGAGATCCCCAAGGTCATGACCTGTAACCAAAATTCCCGGTCCTTTTACGGTTCCGCTCTTGACAACTGTTGGCTCTGGCACTCCGAATGTTTCTGTATTGGCCTTGTCCAGAATTTCCATTGCCCTGAGGTTCATCTCACCAGATTTTAGCACAAGGCCCACATGGCTGTTAAGACTGAAGTCCACATTTGTCAGGGTCTTGAATAAAGCTTCATGCATGAAAGCATCCACCTGCTCATCCTTATATCCCAGTTCTCTGGCATGATAGGCATATGCTGCTATGCCCTTCAAACTATACACCAGGCTCTCCTGCAAGCTCTGGATGTCCTCGTTCTTTCCACAAACACCACTAACGGTGCATCCGGTTCCTTTTGCTGTCTGTTCACATTGGTTACAAAACATATTTTTCCACTCCTTTATTTTATAATCTTGAGTTTCTCACTCCTTATTTTCTAATACAGTTTATCATAATATTTGTGATTGTTCCTTGGGCTTTGGAACCTTCATTACAAGTATTCTGGCCCTGCTTTCAGTCTCGTTCATTATATTGTGCGGTATTCTGGCAGGACTCTCAATGATTGTATCTGGCCATGCCTGCTGCTTCTCATCGCCTATCTCTATGGTGGGATTGCCCTCTAGCACATAGAAAAGTGCATCCACCGGTGTTATGTGCTTTTTAAGTGATTCTCCTGGCCCAAGTGTTATGTGAACCGTGGATATGTGTGGATTGCTAATCAATGGCCTTACATCAACCTTGTGTGGTGTATCTGATATTTCTGCTTTTTTTACTTCTAATAATTTCATTTAATCTCCCCCTTTGTTGTTATTGTTATATCTTTAACATTAATATCTTTCCCGGCAGCCTGAATTGCTGTCTGAATTAGCTTTGTCAGGCCAAAGCAACATGGCACTTCCATATGCAATGATGTTACAGATTTAACATAATTCTGCTGGAATATGGCTGTCAGTTTTTCCAAGTAAGCATTAGTATCATCCAGTTTGGGACAGCCAACCAGGGCTACTTTGTCCTTCAGAAAGTCCTCATGGAACTCTGGATAGGCAAAAGGCACACAATCCGCAGCCACAATAATCTCTGCGCCATTGAGAAATGGAGCAGAAGCAGGAACCAAATGAATCTGAACTGGCCAGGTTCCTAGTTTTGATGTTCTTCGCTGGGTTGGAACGCTAAATGTTGCTGTTTCTATGGTCTTGACCTCGTCGGCGCAGCAGCCGCAGGCTAATTTTTCCTCTTCTTTGCTGAAGCCATCTGGCACTGCTATATTATTCTCTTCAAGATACTCAATTCCAAGGTTCATGAGGTCTATTGCATTGTGGTCCTTCAGATGCTGGAGATGCTCTTTAATCGTATTGGGGCCCTTCTGGACAATGGTCTCCATGACCACTTTCTCGTCATATGGAACAGCTTCCCGAACCTCGATGGAGATTGCTCCCTCTGGGCAGTGTCCGATGCAGGCTCCCAGGCCATCACAGAAAAGGTCACTGATGAGCCTTGCTTTTCCATCAATTATCTTCAATGCGCCCTCATGGCAATTTGGAATACACTGGCCGCAGCCATTGCATAGTTCCTCGTCAATAATTATTATCTCTCTTTTCGACATATTATCAAAACCACAAACATTTCTATAGTATATCAAGGTAATTTAAATAAATTATTGCTCAATTAGAAAATAAATCAATAAATCATAGACAAAGCTTAAATAGAATATTTACAATTACTGATTCATGAAGCGAAATATTGCCTTTGATGACCGAGATAAAAAAATTCTCACCATGTACAGTCGAGATCCCAATGTGAGCCAGGAAACCATTGGGACAGAAATTGGGCTCAAGCAGCCTTCGGTGGCAGTGCGTATTCGAAAGTTAAAAGATGCAGGAGCATTGGAGCAAATGGCAGGCGTTGACCCGTTCAAGCTGGGCCTGCAAATGGCAAAGGTGGATGTTACAACAACCAATCCTGGAAAGGTCATAAAGCTCTTTTACACATGCCCATACTTCATGAATGGCCTAATAGTATCTGGCAAGAGCAATCTGGTTCTGTATTTTGTTGCAGAAAGCATCAGCACTTTGGAATCAATAGTGGACGGTCATCTTCGAAGGATGCCCGAAGTTCAGGAGGTAGAATTTAACATTGTCATATCCTCGGGAAAACGAATGGTCATGCCTGTTGAGCTGGTCTCTGGTTCTGAAAATAAAGGGCCATGTGAGCCACATTCAACATGCCTGGAATGTGACAGCTACAAGGCCGGAAGATGCGCTGGGTGCCCTATTGTTATTGATGATGGTGGGTGGTTTTTTTAGAATCGGAGGTGACTGGCCTACTTTATGAATAGCAATTATATACAAAATAAAGTGGGCCCGGGCAGATTTGGGATGTCAGTTACAATTCCTTCTTCGTCTGCTCAATGGCCTTGGCTAGCTCCTGGGAACAGGAGGAACTGAGACTGCATGCAGCCTCTGAAAGATCCTCAAGCGGCAGTTCGGATACCCGCCTCCCTTTCAATAGTGCGCAGATGGTTTTCGGATGGCCTATACATCCGGCATTACCGGTTATCGAAAGTTTTTGGATGACCAAGTCATCACCTTCCCTTATCAATTCGAAATCAAAAATATGTTTGCAGGTTATTCTGCGATAATCTTCGTCGTAAATGACCGCTGGTTCGTATCTGAATTTGATCGGATCCTCCATGTTTACAGCCCGGGTTTTATTTGAACAGGACATTCATATCGAAGGTATAACTGTTTTCCATTCTGTTATCACTTTGATCAGCCAAAACGAATAAGTGCTGGATAGCCGATATACTGGGGC
>JAUWNU010000033.1 GCA_030612505.1 Methanomassiliicoccales archaeon | reverse complement strand
CCAAAACTTTCTTAACCCTTGTCCGATATACTCCTATTGTTGGCATAGTGATTAATGGGATATAGGCGGCCAGCACATTTAGTTTTCGCTAAATGTGCCTATATCCCACACATTTGAGTCTTGCATCGTGCAACACCCTGTTAGAAACAAAACACCACAATCAAAACAGTTATATATCCTAAATAAATACTATGCTTGATTTGGAGTGATTAAAGATGTCAGACGATAATTTGTCTATATGGGGCCCCAGATTTCAAGTAGATGAAGGTTCATTCTCGAAAGCCGATAAATATGCATACACCGTATACGGAGTGTATGGTGCGCATTGTGCATGGTCTGTATGGACTTTGTAAACAAACAGGTGGTTGTTGAGAGTTATGGGTGCAGATAAATAAGTGAACACACGAACTGAAATGTCCCACTGCGATTCCGTGAATGAAATACAATTGGATGAATATATCGTAAAAAATGAAGCTCCCAATCGCAGCAAGCTGCGGGGTATACGATAAAATCACTACATGACATTTAGGTGATCTTGATATTCAATGGATTCCTAATGCAGGCTTATATCGTACCAAATGCATGATATGCTATAAAGATATCCATATTGTTTTTATTGGCTTACACAATAAATAAATATATTTATTTAGATAAACTTGCTTGTTGAACGGGAATGATATTGAGCAGGCCATCAAAAAGAATTGCCCTAGTGAAGGTTAAAGACGATGAACCATACATACCTTTAGGATTGCTCTCCATTGCTGCGAGTTGTCAAGGTATCGATGACATTGAAATTGACGTACTGGACTTAACCTTTCCTTCCCATCAAAAAAAATTATGGGGGGGCAATTACGACATCGTAGGTTTCACATGCATGGCAATGTGGGAAGATGATGTCGTCAGAATAGCCCGGGAAATCAAGTCAATATGCAACCCTGTTGTCATCGTGGGTGGGCCGCATGCTACAACGTATCCAGATATTCTGACAACAGACGTAATCGACTTCATCATTATGGGAGAGGGGGAGAGAAGTTTTCCAATGTTGGTCGAGATTCTGAAACGGGATGAATGGTCCCATGAACTTCTTGACAACATTCAGAATCTGGGGTTCAAACACGACAACAAGGTATTTCTTAATGAGATAAGGTACAGTGATGAACTATCAGCGCTCCCTTTTCCGTCATACGACCTGATCGATATCGGTCAATACCAAGCATTGGAAAGGGATCCAAAATTTTTATACTATAAAAAGAATGTATTGCAGTTTGACTACGATGTGGAAATACCCTACGAATTCTCGAGGGGCTGCGGGTTCAACTGCATATTTTGCAGCACCAATCTCATTCACGGGTCCATGTACAGAAACAAGCCGATTGGAAAGATAATGAACGAACTAGATTGTATCGCCCATATGTTCAAAGATAAGAAGATTTATCTGAGATTCGTGGACAACGACTTCACCAGGGACGAGAAAACGGTCCATCAAATCTGCAACCATTTGAAACAGCTTAACGAGGACGGTTTTGTCATCGGCTGGTACGCAATGGGGCGTGTCAGCGATATTGATGAGGACCTTGCAAAGAAGATGAAACAAGCCAATATGAAAAAACTGCTGTTGGGCGGGGAGTGCGGATATCAAGAGGGCCTCGAACGGGTGGGAAAACAAACCACAATACTGGACATCAGGAATGCCGTTGACATCTGTTTAAAAAACGACATATACACAGTCGTTACGTTCGTCATCGGGTTTCCATGGGAGGACATTGAATTATGCGAACGCACAATCAACCTAGCGTTGGAGTTGAAGGAGAAGGGGGCAGATACTTACGTGTATCCACTGATACCTTTTCACGGTACGCCGGTTCATAACCAATTGTCTATGGAAGGTCGAATATTGAAACCCAAATCGTCGCGAGATTTTGACCTCAAGAAACCGAGACTTTTCTATGATCACCCCATCCTCAAGGAGAAGGATATTCAGTGTCTCTTAAATCGCTTTTGGGGACAGGCCATCGTAAAAACGGAAACGGGTGAGTGAAGATGGGAAAACGTGTTTTGCTCTGCGACCCGGCATTTGACATGGAGGATTGGTATGAATTCGAGTCATTGGGATTGGGGTACCTTGCTGGGTACCTCAAGAGTAAAGGGATAGATGTCGAATTACTGACCATTGAGTTGAAAGGCCTGTCGAGATTGGAAAAAGCCCGAAAAATCGCCGCAAGCAATCCTGACATCATCGGTTTTTCGTTATACATCTCAACGTATGGCGAAGTCATGGAGATCGTGAAAATTATCCGGGACGTGTTGAATTACCGGGGCATGATTGTACTGGGCGGCAATTTTGCCACTTTCACATGGGAGGAATTGTTTGCTCGACATAAGGAATACATCGATTTAATATGCCTCGGGGAGGGTGAGATTACCCTCCATGAAATTGTGGAGTCTTCGGACATGAAACACGATAGAGTGAATATCCCCGGAATCGCTTTTTTTGATGAAGAATCGGATGAAGCGGTTCGTACGAAACCGAGGGAGGTGATAGGGTCTCTCGATGTCCTTCCCTTTCCCAGAAGAATTGATTTTGAAGGTATGGAATACTACCGTATGGTCCCCCTCAGCCGGGGGTGTTATGCCAATTGCTCCTTCTGTTCCCTCCCTACATTCTATCAGCACACGCAAAGGTTCCGTTCTCCAGAAAATGTGATTAGGGAGATATCACAGATAATTGAGAATTATTCGGTATCCCATATCATTTTTTCTGACGATAACTTCTTTGCCATGGGCACCAACAACGAGAGAGTAAAATTGATTGTAGATTATATGAGTAAAATGAATTTAACCTATGGTCTTGTTTGTCGTTCCAATGACATTGTAAAGAATGCTCCCCTTCTGGGATACTTGAAAGACAACGGTTTGTCCGTAATATGCGTCGGTATAGAATCCGGAAACGACCGAATGCTGAGAACCCTGAACAAAGGAACCACGGTCGAAGTCAACAGGGAAGCTGTGAGGACATTACGTGAAAAGGACATATGGTTCAAGTATGGCTTCATCATGTTCGACCCGTATACGACCATGAATGAGATAATGGAGAATTACCATTTCTTGCGAGGGATTGGCAACATCCAAGCAGAATCGTTGTACAATCGTTACATGCCTTTTCCCGGTTCCCCCCTATACTACAGATTGAAGAGCGAGGGGAGGCTAGTCGGCCAGTTTCCGCATTATACATATCTCATCGAGGATCCACATGTTGAGCAATTGGCCAATACCGTTGGGAAATTGATGAGCCCCTACTCAAAACTTGATAGAAAAATCACCACATTCAAAATCAAAGTTGTCTCTGCTCTTAAGACCAGAAAAAAGAATGCGGAGGTGCAAACCATCGTCAGTGAATTCCAGGAAATCGAACAGACACTGCAAAAGCACTATGTGCTGGATTTCGATAGAATACTCAAGATGGATCCAAATTCATCAGATACGGGCGATCTGGAATTCAACAGAGATAACCTCGTCAAGGAAGGGTATGAAAAGATACAGAACCTCGGGAGAAGGGTCCGCACCGTGGCCTAACATCTTCCAAGAACCCAGGTTCGGGAATCCGTGAATGGCCTGGCCTAGGAAAACCCTCGTTCATCCGGATACACCGAGAAATATTGCTTCTGTATCCCGAAACAAGAGTTTTTCTTATGTGTGGGGCATGATTCGCAGAATGTTGGCCGAGCGTTCACCAGCAATTTCCTGCGTTTTTCCATCAGCGTATTGGGGATTTTCGGTCCATAGCACTTGACATGGCTATCACCCACATCGTTCCTTACTACATATTGGTAGGCATCCCTATCTATCACGCAGGGCGGTATGTTGGAAAAGAATACATGCCGTTTGGCATTCTCAAAGTATGTGGCCACATCTCTCAGTGGGGCTTTCAGTTCATCATATTCCACCAAGAATTCATGATACGATGATTCTCCATTGCCCATTATGAAAGGGTATGTGAAATTGATACGTCTCAACGAGGAAAATGCATTCATACACCACTCGGAATATTCAACCAGTTGATTAAAGTTCATCCTCGTGATCACACAGTTGAGTGACACTTTTTGACCCAAAGCCAATAAGTTGGAAATTCCCCTCACGATGTGTTCATGGCTCCCATTGGTTCGATTGATGCGCTCTTGGGTCTGTTTTATGTGACTATGCAGGGAAACAACATATTCGTTTACATCAGCGACCGCAATTTTTCTTGCGAAAGAAATATCGCTGATGCGTATTCCATTTGTCACTATCACAGTCTGCACTCCCTTTTCCTTCACGTCTCTCAATATCTCAAAGATATCTTCCCGTATCGTTGGTTCGCCGCCAGTCAATATAATGTGGCTCAGGTTCTCCGGGAGGGCATCCAGAATCTCTCTGAATTCAATGTGGGTGAGGTTATAATTGCGTTGATCGCCGACCGCACAAAATATACAGTCGGAATTGCATCGGCCGCCCAAATCGATTTTGATCCGTTTCATTTGAACACTTCATCCGATTCAATATCTGTGATGGGATTGAACTCCTCCTCACCATAAAAATCTATGTACTCTTTCCACGGCCCCTCGCAAATCTGGTTAAAACAACAGTCCACGCATTTTTTCATCTTGGATTTCCCTTCCAAACGATATTTTTTGAAGCCATTCAGTTCCTGTTCCATATTCCTCACATTCATTTTTGGTATGTGGGGTTCCGCGACATGTTCGTACATGCCTTGACACACGCAATAAGGGAACGCTTCCAGCAATATCTTTCCCCCTCTCTGGGCGGATAGGTCCACCGCTTTTCTGACATACGGGTATATCTCCGAAAATGATGGGAGCACTTCTCCCGCATTACGATTGGCATTACCGATGGGATGCATCGCGGCGAGCTGGATATGCGTCACACCCATATCGAAGATACTGTTGACGGTTCCTTTCAAATCTGCATAGTTCTGTTTGGCAATCACGGTATTAGTTATCACTTTCTGATTCAGATTCCTGAGGTTCCTGATAGCTGTTCTCACCTGTTCCAGACTTCCACTCCTTCGTGTCAGATGGTCATGCACTGCCTCCACATGGGAATGGAAAGAAACATGGTAGATCTTCTCCCCCTGTTCAACCAATCTTAGGCATAATGAGGGGTCTGCCAGTTTCCTGGCGTTTGTCTGCACAATTATTCCATAATTGATGTCATGGGCGTGCTGACATATATCCAAGAAATCATCCCTTATCGTCACCTCACCGCCGCTCAACGTTATGAAATCATGGTTGGATTTTGACTCGTCAATGATTCGGATGAGGGTTTCATGATTGAGTTTGCAATCCCTTTTGTCGTCTCCGTTCGGGCAAAAAATGCAATGATTGTTGCATACATTTCCAGTTATTAGAACAAAGTGCCTCTCATTCATTTCTACCACCAGTCCCGTTCATTTTCTGTCCATCACTGTACTTTCATCAGGAATTTCGCAGCGTTTTTCCATTTCAGAGTATACTCGAGCAGGGTCGGACTTTCAGCCAGTCTCCACATAAGATGCTCTATGATCCCCCTGTTGACTGTGCATTCGCATGCGTATGCCGTTCCCAGTGTGTTGTTCGCCCAGTACGCTTTGCTTGGACAGCCCCGGCCGCATATGGCTTGGTATGGGCATTCATCGCACTCTTCAAGGGATTCATCCCCCCTCCGAAGCAGTGATTGCATCGGTTCCGAGGAGTAGCAATTCTCAAGGGTCCTCTCTTGGATATTTCCCAATTTGAATCGTTCATCATTGAGGCAGTCGCAGGGGTAAACGTCCCCGTTCACATCTATGCTCATGAAGTTTGTACCCGCCCCACATGGGTACCTATAACATGGGTATAAACGGTCGGCCATTATCATGTTCATCATAATTTCCAACAGTGTTTCGACACCGATCTCCCATATTCTCTTGTTTTCGATGTCCGAAATGATCTCTTTGTACGATGTCAACAGTTCCTCAGGATCTGGTTCTAGATCGGCGTTGGAATTGCCCCGCCCGTCGGGGAAGAACAAGGAAAATTTCACAGTTCGTATTCCCTCCTTCTCGAATCTTCTGACGATGTCTGGTAAATGTTTGACATTGTGCTTTGTGATGGTGATTAACGTACCGGGGGGGCGAGAGTATTTGTCATTGATTATTTTTATTGCGTTCATAACTTGCCCATAGGTGCTTGAGCCATCTGGAAAAATTCTTGTTAGGTCATTTAATTCCTTGTAGCCATCAAGTGAAACCCCGATATTGATGCCCCGCTCGAATAATTGATTCGCCACGTCTTCGTTCACCATGGTCCCGTTCGATTGTATTCTAAGTTCAATGCCTATCTTTCTTTCCTTTGCTAGTACCATAGCATAATCAGATATCGCATAAATGTTTTCCAATTCCAATAATGGCTCGCCTCCATGGAATATGATGATCAACCTCCCCATGCATTTGTTCAGTGCATCATCTATTGCCTTTTTTGCATCCGCAATGTTCATTGAGTTGTCATCCATATTTGAAGATGAATAACAATATGTGCATTCCAGGTTACATTTATTTGTGATTTTTAGAATCAGCAGGCTCAACCTATATTCATGAAAAACGCTGTAATCTTCTTCTCTGACAATCATTTCGTGATTGACAGACAATATTCCTCGATTGTAGAGAGACACGAAAAAACCATTTGCCCCTATCGTGTTGAGGTTCTCATCCGTTACGATTTCAGAAAATTTCCTCCCATCATTCCTGAGTAGCATTTCATGGGCATCTTTAGTGATTACAGCCCACCCCCCAATCTTCTTATTGACCAATAGAATCTTGGGTCCATTCGGTATTGAATGAAGGTCATTCAAGGTCAGGATAGAATCTTTGGTAATATACCCCTTGAGGTTATTAACTCTCACAGTGGGTTCAGGCACTCTCACGACGTCCGACATATTCCCTTGAAATATAATTGCTCTATATAAGTATTTATCTTTATCAAATGACCCTATTGCATGACTTTCGGTCACAAGACTAAGCTAGCAGGATGATTTGGAAACAATTATATTCTTATAAACTCTTACATCACATATCAACCCCAATTCAAACGAATTATTAGAATCCATGAAAAGATGACGTCGAATGAAAATCACAATACTCCCCCTCACTGGACGGAAACGGTTATTGAAAACTACGCCAAGCCCTGGTGATTCAGGAGAATTAGAAACTTCTCCGTTCGGCTTCGCCTCACTTCGACCCCGTTGCACTCTCGCCTTCGGCTCGGGTCGGCTAACAAGTGGATATGAGGCTCCAGACCTTGTAGGTCTTCCGCCCAAATTTTTATCTGCGATAAAAACTTCTCATATCCGCAGAACGTTATGTGAAATACCAGAGTCCACCTAGTTGTTTGAAATGATGGTGTAGTAGAACACACATCACCGTCCCCAAAAGTTTAATTAAGCAGTTTAACTATAAGGTAATCTAGTGGTTTGAATGATAACGAAAAATGTATTGGCAAAAGGTCAGATCGTAATTCCGAAAACAATTCGGGACCTTATGGGTATTAACGTAGGAGACGAGTTGACAATTGACATTGAGGATGAGAAGATAATACTCTCAAAAAAGCAGAATGGAATGGAAGTATTTTTAGAAGTATGCAAAAAAAGTTCAACTAAAATCTCGATGAAAAAAATTAAAAGAGAGTTGGAGGCCAGATATGAGGGGGCCTAATTTTGTATATTGATTCCAATATCTTCATTTTTGCCGCAACAGATAATGGAAAATTAGGAGAAAATTGCAGGGAAGTTATCCGGCTCATAAATGAACAAAATATTGCCTGTGCGACATCCTATCTCACAGTAGATGAAGTTATATGGGTGTTGAAAAGAAGCGTTGGAAAAGATAGTGCGATCAAGATTACAAAGGCCATGCTCTCAATGCCGATAAGATGGATTGGGATTGATGAAACAATTATTATCAAAATGATAGACGTCTTTGAAAAGACGACACTTGATCCAAGAGACTCCATTCATATTTCATCTATGAAAGTGGTCGGTTTGTCTGTTATATTAAGTGAAGATAAAGATTTTGATAAAGCGAAGGGAATTGAGAGGATCAGTGCGTCAAAATGCATAGAGAAATACAATTAAAGGTGGGCTCTGGTACTCTTCGAACGCTTTCGCACCCCTCGCCCCTATCAGGGATAACAAGCGGATATGAGGCTATGGGCTCGGCTCGCCCTCCACCCAAATTGCCTTCGGAAACTTCGCATGTCCGCGGGACGTTATCTTCCCCTCGTTGAATACGCCTATACCATACTCCCAAAAAGTATTCGACCACGGCACGGAATTGTCTTGCTACAAATTCGAGTGGCCGTACTGCTAGAAACGTTTTGAAAGCAATAGTTGGATTCGATGGCTAAATCTAATAATTTAGATGGAGTTTCTGAAAGCAATAAATAAATAAACTCCAACGAACTGGATAGTAAGTCTATGTAAACACAGTTCGCGTATCCGACCTGATTGAGCAATCTATCAGCAGCCACAATCAAAAGTTCTGCAATCTCGTAACCCACAATCTATGGACAGAGGGATTGCAGGGGGTCATAACTTTTATATGGAACAAGGCATTACACGAGAATGTGATATTTATGGCTGCCAAAGGTAGCAAGAAAGACGACTGGTTTGACAACCTGGACAAGGAACTGGAAAAGAAGACCGCGCAGGCAAAGAAATCTAGCGGTGCAGAGAGCACCCAGAAAGATGATCTCAACCGCATAGTGATATCTGATTTCTGGAAGATACTGCTGAGGTTTGACAAGATAAACATTCATTTTTCTATCGAGCCAAACCACACACAATTTGCCCAGTTCGAAAAATATCCTTATGAATGGTCCCTGAAGGAGAACTATGACTTCGGAGGGGTTAATCAGATCCAGCTTGTTGACAGAACCAGGGAACAGGGCAGAGTCGGAGATGCTCTAAAGATCAGGCATTACACCGAGGATGATGTTCAGCACCTTATGCTGACATTCGAGTACTGCGAGGGGGAACATTACTACAAATACTCAGGATGGAAGCGAATTTTCGGCCAGTACATTCTTTTTGATGCGCCGATTAAGAAGCTGGATATTGATCAATTCCATACGGTCCTGGCAGATGTAGTAAGAAACTGGTACGAGTCCCATCTCAAGCATAATAGAGATGCATTCCTGGAATATCTGGGAAATACCTTCGAGAAGGGCGAAACCTACACACAGTGATCAGAAAATGAACTTCTGATTGGTCTACTGGATGAGCGTTAGCTCTTTACAAAAAGACATAACCTAGCTATAAGAGTATTTTTTTAATACTATCTCGAATCAATCAAGCATCCAATTTTCTTCAGGGGCTAATTTGCCCCCATCCTTTACCCTGAGAACTCGCAATTTTTTGTATCTAGCTCTCTGAATAAGCTTTTTATCATTGGTCATTACATAGCCCTTGACCTTCTTGGCAAGTTCCAGAACAGAATCATCGCCCCTGGATTTTGTTGGGCGTATCTCCCTGGAATGGGCAAGTTTCAAAGCTGCCTTGGCATTCATGTTTGTGACAGCCAGTTTCTCAAGTTCTCCTACTATGGGCTCTGGAACAAGTATCTGATAACTGCCAAAAAGCCTGGTTAATTCTGAGTCTATATTAAATTTCAGCTTGAAAGGAGCAATAAGAGCATTGGCATCTGCAACAATAAGTCTCATCGGATAATACCGTACCCTATCAATCTCCAACGGCCAGAGAGTCTCCGGCTGATGGCCACCCTCTGCCCAGCCTCTGCACAAACTGGAATCTTCAACTTCACGTCTGCAATTTTGGCCCTGGCGCTGGCCACCATACCAACAGTGGTTGCAGTCCCGACACTGAGCATAAGCGGTTCATTGCTCTTGAGATTTTCAACCTCCAATTCTGCAGCAGAACCCACAACTCGGTCCAGAAGATTCACCTCCATGGAAAACTCATGAAGAACATCTGGCAATGAATCAGATTTTCCAATTACCTTGCCAATAAGTGAGTCTGATTTTGTGGATGCGGGATCAAGCTTAGTTCCGATGGCAATAAGGCCCCCAGGCCCAACCTCATCAAGCAGCTTTCCGCCAGCATGAAGGCTTTCGATTGTCGCTAGCAATGGCTCCCAGATAAATTTTCCCTTTATCTCGGTCTTGATGCCTGGTCTAATCTCTATCTTATCGCCCTTTTTCAGAGTTCCCTGGGACAATGAGCCTCCCAATACTCCTCCCAATAAATCATTTGGCCGGTTACCTGGGCCATTGATATCAAAGGAACGGGCAATAAACATCCGCGGTGGAAGTGAGTCATCCAGTTCAGGAGTGGGAATAATATCATCAATTGCAGCCAAAAGAACATCAATATTCTCTTCATGATGGGCGCAGATAGGAATTATTGACGCATTTTCGGCAACGGTTCCCTTGACGAATTCTTTTATTTCTTGGTAGTTCTGGATAGCCTGTTCTTCATCCACAATGTCTATCTTATTTTGAACTATAATTATGTTTTTAATATCTGAAATAGTGAGTGCCATTAGATGTTCTTTGGTTTGAGGTTGTGGGCACTTCTCATTTGCCGCTATGAGCAAAACCGCACCGTTCATTATTGCGGCTCCAGAAAGCATGGTGGCCATGAGAGTTTCGTGGCCTGGTGCATCAACAAATGATGCGGTCCTTATAAAATCAGTTTTTGCGCCGCAGCCAGGACATTTTTTCTTTGTGGAAAAGGCCTCGGTACCTTTGCAATCTGGACACTTGTAAAAACTGGCATCTGCATATCCAAGTTTTATAGAAATTCCGCGCTTGATTTCTTCAGAATGTCTATCAGTCCATTCTCCGCTGATAACTTTTGTAAGAGTGGTCTTGCCATGGTCCACGTGGCCAATCATGCCAATATTGACCTCTGGCCGACCTTCAACTTTCATTGGCTCCCTCTTCCTGCTTGCCGAGGAGCTCTTCCACGGATCTTGGACCGCGGGTTATGACTTTCATGTTTATTTGAACAATATCTGGTGAAATCTGATTGCCGCGCATGGTCTTTCTCCTGCGCTCGCCATGCATGTGTGGGTGGAATCCTAATCCCTTGGAGATAAGAAGCTTTTTCCTCCTTGGGCCTGGAAGGTCCTTCCTCATTGGAACCCCATCCTTATCAGAGCCTCCGGTTATCTCAAGCTTGTAGCCAGGCATTTCAACAAAAATGCCGTCCATCTTGTCACCAATCTTCTTTCCCAGAATGGCATTGGCCTGATTTCCGCTGATTTCTTTCTTGTATGATTTTCCCGTCTTGGGATCCGAAACATTAGCTCTGAACTCAACCATGTAAATTACTCCAGTATGTTCATGGGGTCGGTTTGAAGGTCTATAAACTTTTTGTATTTAAACCTAACCAGGATAAAATCATGTACTTATAATAGGGCTAAGCTCTACCGACTCAAAGCCCCAGCCTGTGCCCATTCTGCTTCAGCCAATGGCGGTGATTGGCATAATCTGGCATTATATTCTCAAGAAGCTGCCAGAACTCTGATTGATGATTCGGATGTCGGAGATGACATAATTCATGGGCCACAACATAATTCAGAATTCTAGGCGGTGCCATGACAAGCTTCCAGTTGAGATTGAGATTGCCCTTGGCTGAGCAGCTGCCCCAGCGTTTTAATTGCCCCCGGATTGCGATTCTGGCTGGTTTTACATTTAACAATTCAGAGTAAAATAAAACTCTTTCATTTAGTATTTTTCTGGCCTGGGCTATATACCATTTCCTCAAAATTTCAGGAATTTTTTCAGTTGGGGTTTCAGGTTTCAGCCCCACGATTAAATAATAGCCAGCAATATCAACACCATTCTTTTTTGCAGTTTCAAATACCAGTGAATATTTTTCTCCTCTGAACAGGAAAATATCGCCAGTCATGTAATTGTGCCGGGGTAGCTCCGCTGCCTTCTGCTGTGCCTCTTCGAGCTTTTTCAATATCCATGGTATTTTCTTTATTAAAAAATTATGAATCTCTGTTTTGTGGCCGCGCTTCGGCGCCCGAACGATAATGCCCTTCAGGGGGTCAATGTAGATTGCCACGGTCCGGCGGCTGGTGCGGATTACCATGTAGTCAAAACTGCTATTATCTTGCTGGATTGTTGGCATCAAAGGGGCAACTGGATTGTCTAATATTAATGTTCTCAGTACTCATAGAGGTTTTCCAAGCCTGCCAGATATTTTAACGCGGGGTAACGAGTTTCACGAAGCTGGCTCCATTACCCCCGACCTTCCTGGAAGAACGGTAATAATAAATACAAACTAATATTGGTCAAGGTTGCCAGATAAACCTTACTGCCTCATTTGAGGTATTGTGTACAATATCTAACATATATCCAGCACCCTTTTCAATGTTAATGATAAATAAATCGCCTTTTGATAGTGTGTTACTGTTATCCGCATCAATATATGTAATTGAATAATTGTGCGAATTTAGCGAATTAAGTGAAGAATTAGCAATGAACTGCCCACCAACGGTTGTGGAATTATGATAGGCCAAAAAAATTATTGTATCGTTCAATGCTATCTCTTGTGGAGAGATGGATGTTACTGAAATCTCTAATCTATCATTAGTATGCTCTGTAACTTCCAACTTGATGAAATTAGAATCATGGGGATAAAGGAAGAATATGAAAAGGAAAATAACCACTATTAAAACGAATATAACCATCAAGAGTTGTTTTTTTCCTGGTTTATCCTCCATTGATATTCCTCAACATGGAACAATAATACTTACTACAATATATTTGTTTGTGAAAACCAAAAGTTAATTAATCTAATTTGTATTGGACTGGCCCCCAAAAAGGGGTCACCCCCGAAAGGAGGTAGCCAGACATGAAATCGTTCATCAGCACTCATAGGGTTCATCATCGGGCAAGCCCTCATCCACTATGTTTTCATCACAGAACGTCTAGATAATGTGGTTTCAAATAAAAAATTACCCACGCAAACTTTTAAATTAAAGCTCCAATCTATCTGCAAACAATGCATCCCATAAACGAGATACGTGGCTCCAAAAGCAAAACACTCTCAGGCAAACGCATAGTTCTGGGCATAACTGGCAGTATTGCTGCTGTTGAATGCGTGAAGCTGGCTAGAGAGCTCGCTCGTCATGGTGCAGAAGTTATTCCTGTCATGTCCCGGGCAGCCACAAAAATTGTTCACCCTGACTCGGTTCATTTTGCCACTGGCCTTGAACCGATTATTGAACTTGATGGTGCAGTGAAGCATGTTGAATTATGCGGCGATACCTCGAGCCGGGCAGATTTACTGCTCATTGCTCCAGCAACTGCCAATACTATCTCGAAAATGGCACAGGGAATTGATGATACTTCCATTACCACAATGGCAAGCTGTGCTCTGGGTTCTGGAATGCCAATAATAATTGTGCCAGCAATGCACAATTCAATGTATACTCATGAGATTATTACTGAAAATATTAAGCGCCTGAAAAAAGCTGGCGTAACCTTTGTGGGGCCAAAGATGGAAGAGAAAAAGGCGAAAATGGCTTCCCAAGAAGATGTGATTAATGCAGTATGCCTGGCTCTTGGCCCCAAAGACCTAAAAAAAACTAGAATATTAATTATAGCTGGCTCCACCAGGGAACCAATAGATGATGTCAGATTTTTAACTAATAATTCCAGTGGAAGAACCGGGGTACTTCTGGCCCAGGAGGCATATCGTCGCGGTGCAGATGTAGAACTCTGGGCAGGCAGGGGCATAGAAAAGCCTGGCTATATTAAATTCAAGGAGTTCGGAAGCGTCAAAGACCTGGAGAAAATGGCTTCCGGTGCTGAGGCAGACATAATCATTGTTCCTGCTGCAATATCTGATTTCACTGTCAAGTCTATAAAAGGAAAGGTTTCGTCCAGCAAGGCCATGAAAATCGAGATGGAGCCAGCCCCAAAAATTTTAGGCATTTTGCGCAAGCAGAAAAAGGCCAAATTAATTGGATTCAAGGCTGAAACCGGCATTAGCTCCAAAGAGCTAGAGGCAAGAGCAAAAAAGCGCATGAAAGAACATGGACTGGACATGATTGTGGCTAATCTTCTTGAGGATGTAAAGCCCGAATCCACAAAGGCACTAATCATTACTCCAAAAAAGACAGTGAAGTTTAATGGTCAAAAAGTTCAGCTGGCCAATACAGTTTATGATATTTTAGGGGGCTTTAATTGAAGGCATTCTGCCCGGGCCACATAACCGGCCTATTTTCAATAGAAGATTCAAAGCCAATTAAAGAGAAGAAGGGTTCAGTTGGTATGGGTTTCTGCATTCAGTTGGGAGCTACTGCCGAAGTTAATATTTCTGATGGAACTGGGATTACGATATTTCTGAATGATATTGAGGAAGAAGCTCCGGTAACCCGAAGGGCAATTGAAATCATGATTCCAGAACTTGATAAAGCTGTTGAAGTAAAAATCCAGCATGAAGTTCCAACCGGCCAGGGTTTTGGCATGAGCGCTGCAGGAACATTTGCAGCATGCCTGGCACTTGCTGTTGAGCTTGATATTCCTGACCCAAAATTTGCAGCCCTTAAAGCCACCCATATTTCCGAAGTTGAACATCATACCGGCCTTGGGGATGCTGTGGCCCAGAGCGTCGGGGGCTTTGTTCACCGCATAGAGCCTGGCATACCGCCACATGGCGAATTTGAGAAATTAAATTTCAAAGCTGAAGAAGTTGTGATATGCGTTCTCGGCGACCCTATCAAGACCTCAGTTGTTCTGTCAAATGGCGAGCAGAGGCAGCGAATTCGAGAGTCTGGCCATGCTTGTTTGCGAGACTGTGAGCACGGCCTTGATCTGGCTTCGTTTATCAGTTCATCATGGGTATTTGCCAGGGATGCAGATCTTGCCACAGACAAGATGAAACGAGTGCTTGGAACAATCAATGATTTTGGACAAGGAAGCATGGTGATGCTTGGTAATTCGATTTTTGCATTTGGTGATGCCGATGCCCTGGAAGAAGCTTTGAAGCCATTCGGCCAGGTGTTCCGCACCAAGATTTGCCATAACGGCACGATGATTGTATAATTTCAATATGTTTGGCCGCCCTCATTTGCATTCTCAGTTTCTTTTAGAGCTTCGATTTCTATATCGCCCAGCGACATATATTTCATCCCAATGCTCAATTATCCAGAGAAGGACATAAACAGCAATGGGATATTTTCCTATTTTTCCAAGAAGCAAAAGACCCATAGGCCTCAACCTCCAAATGTGCGTTTAGCTCCAAGACAGCTTACGCTGATGGAACTCGGACAACTTTTAAATAGGACAAAAACAATATCATCAATTGGTAGTTTGACGATAGGGCATGTCATATTTATGGTGTTGCCCTCATTCTCTTTTTTGCTAACTCACTGGATGAGAGCTTGCGCTTACCTAAATCAATTTTAATCTACCACGTATCACCCCCTCTCGATGAAAATAATTGAGAATGAATATTCTAAAATTATCTTGCGATGCCCCGCATTGGGAGGTCAATGTCTGTCGTCGTTTCATTTGACACCTTTTTTTGCGTTTTCACCATTAGGCTTCCTCCCATACCTCCACCGGGGGCGTATTCACAGAACTTGCCAATAAGTCAAACAACCAGCGAGTTTCCGCGTTGCATATGTAATATAGTAATAATAATTACTTAAAGTTATACCGACTTTATATTACGAATTTGTAAGATTGCCATCAAAAAATAAGTAGGGCGAGGCTGGCCCTTTCGAGCCGCTCTTGGAGAGAGAAACCTCACCCGTGGGGAAGAGTTTAGCGTGATTTATATTCTTGTTTTTCCAATTCTTTTTGTTTTTTTAAATTTTTTATATTATTGTCCCACCTTATTCCTTCAATTAACAAAATGCCAGAAATGACGATGAAAATTATAAGGTATAAATTTGGTAAAGATTCCGCATTAAACAGCCAATCAGCATATATTAGCAAGCCAATTAAAAGTCCCACACTCAATAATTTAAATGTTAGAAATAGCCATTTTGCATTTTGATGATACCCACCATGCCTTACTTCATGATAAAATTTAATTGAAGGTTCGTTTCTTTTGCGGTCATTAAGATTACGATATGGCATAAACGGTTCGTTTTGCCAATATGCCCCATCATAATCTACATTTGACCAATCTCCTTTTGTTAATCCAAGTATTTGGTCGATTTTTGCTTGTTTCATGACTGACTCAACAAACCGATTATAGAATCTTGAACTCCCGTGTATTGCCAAGTTTGAAATTGCATAAATCATTATTGGGGCCATAAGGAAAAAAACAGCATGGATTCCTTCTTCTATCTGAGTAATCCCGTATAAAGTAGCACCAGTTAATACAGATATTAAACTTGTAAAAAACGCAATGCGAGATTGATGCTCTTTCAAAAAGTATTTTTCTTCTTCATTAGCTATCTTATAAAGAGTTAATAGTGTGTCAGTGTCTTTTTTAATATCTATATTTTTAATATCATTTTCATCAATATTATCATTCATCTTTTCACTTCCCCAATAGTAATTAGATTTCCATGATAAAATCATTTCGGTTAAGATTGCCAAATTTAGAAATAAATGGCCGTTGTCAGACGTTGGTGTGAAACGCTGGGTACTGCATCCTACTTAACGCAACAATGCACTTTTATAGAAAAGTTTATTAAGTGTTTGTTATATATACTTATACAACAAAGAAGTGTTTAAATGGCATCAATAACTGAAGAAAAAATCAGTAAAATATACCATTATCCTAGATTGGACACTGTACTGATGGTTGAAGAGTTCATTAAAGAATACAGTGGAGAGTTTAAGAAAAGAGCACTTTGGGAACACCTTCCGAAAAAGATGATGTACAGCACTTTTCAGACAGTATTTAATTATCTCATCGAATCTGGTAAAATTGCCCGTGATTCAGATGGTAAAATTTGCTGGATATGGAACCCCGAACTCGTCAAAAGGTATTTGGAAGATGCTTCGCTGGTTGCTAGATAAACACAATAATTGGGGCCAAAGGGAGAATCCCAGAGCAGGGACGGGGAGTGACCACAACGAAAGGGTTTTAAGGACTTTCGTTCATTCACTTAGGGGCTGAGCGTTTCCCAAATAGGCTGGAGGGACGAATATAAGTAAAAAAAGGAGACCGCCCAAAAGGATTTATTGCAGAAAAATGATGGTAGTTAGATGAAGAAGATAACAACTTTACTATTGGTGTATTTGATATGTATTGGGAGTATGGGGATTTTGATAAGCTTTGTACCCCAGAATGTTAAAGCAGAGGATATCAATCCTGTTTGGCACGAGACGTGGGGCGGTAGCTGGAATGATGAAGGATATGGGGTCACTGATTACGAGGGATACCTGTATGTGGCTGGCAATAGATTTGTAGATTGGGATAACCCTGATATTTTTTTACTGAAGTATGATACCACTGGTAACCTTATATGGAACAGGACATGGGGTGGATACGGTTCTGATTATGCCTATGGAATCACTGGATGCGATGGCTATCTGTATCTAACAGGCAAGACCGGGAGTTCTGGAGCAGGGGATACTGACGTTCTTCTTTTGAAGTACGACACTGACGGCAACATGATTTGGAACAGGACGTGGGGTGGAAACGGATCGGATTATGGATATGGAATCACTGAGTATGATAGCTACCTATATGTAACAGGCAGAATCGATAGCTCTGGAGTGGGGAGTGGTGGAGTTCTTCTTCTGAAGTACGACACTGACGGCAAGCAGATTTGGAATAAGACATGGGGTTTGAGCGAGAAGGATAGAGGCCATGGAATCACTGGATACGGCGGCTATCTGTACGTGTTATCCGAGATTTGGAAGGGTGATATGGTTGGAGAGTATAAGGTTGTTCTTCTGAAGTACGACACTGATGGCAATCAAATTTGGTCCACGATATGGCACGAATTCTGGGGCGGTAGCTATGGTGAGGGAGGATATGGAATCACCGAGTACGATGGCTATTTATACATGATTGGCGAGAGTCTTGTAGATTTGGACAAGAAGACT
Organism: Methanomassiliicoccales archaeon; assembly: GCA_030612505.1. Taxonomy (GTDB): domain Archaea; phylum Thermoplasmatota; class Thermoplasmata; order SG8-5; family SG8-5; genus JAGLQM01. The sequence goes on along the minus strand of JAUWNU010000033.1, from coordinate 1,331 downwards.
GATGTTCTTCTTCTAAAGTACGACATTGACGGCAACCAGATTTGGAACAAAACTTGGGGTGGAAACGATTTTGATTATGGATTTGGAATCACCGAGTACGATAGCTACATATATGTTATAGGTAGAACCGATTATGGAGCAGGGGAGAACTTTGTTCTTCTTCTGAAGTATGACACTGATGGCAACATGATCTGGAACAAAACCTGGGGTGGAAATGGTTCTGATTATGGATATGGAATCGCCGAGTACGATGGTTACCTGTACCTGACAGGCGGAACCAATAGCTCTGGAGCATGGGATAACGATGTTCTTCTTCTGAAGTGTGGCACAGAACTTCAAGTACCTTCTGCTCCTCAGAACCTCCAAGCAACCTCGGGTGACGGCTACGTGAATCTCACATGGAACCCACCAGCAGACAACGGGGGCTCAGCAATCACAAACTACAAAATATATCGTGGAACAACATCTGGAGGAGAAACACTTCTAACAACAGTTGGTAATGTGTTAACCTACACAGACTCATCCGTAACCAACAATCAAATTTATTACTACAAAGTCAGTGCAGTGAATGGAATTGGAGAGGGAAACCAATCTGCAGAAGCAAGTGCAACACCCACTGCTGGTGGAGGAAATGGCAGTGATTATACTCCAGGTTTCGAACTCATAACAATGTTGATAGCTACAACACTGGCTTTTGCCTTGATAACATTTTCAAGAAGACGAAAAAAATAACGTAGCAAAAAAGGCGGTCTCCAGCGTCCCGAGCAGGCGTTGGGGATGGAGCCAGCGGAGGGACGCCGTGGGAAGGGGAGGGGGAAGGCCTTTGGCCAGGTATTTCGTACCAAGATATGTCAGAACGGTGCCATGATCGTTTGAATTATTCACTCAACGTAAACAACTGGCCGTCCCCGCCAACATCAAACAAACCAAGCCTGGCACCGGCATCCAGCCATCCGTGTGCATAGTTCACGCATGCGAATGCGTTTACATAGTCTCCTTCATCAAAAAAGTGCTGGGCATCGTTAAAATATGCCTGGGCCATGCTGTAAAAGTCTTGGGCCTGCTTATTGTGGAATGATGGGTCAGGCGGGCTAATCTTCACCTTGTCCAGGGCTGTCTGGGTCTTTTCCAAGTAATTTGTCAAGTGCTCTCTGGTAATATCCGCGCGTTGCATTAGCCATTGAAGTAACTATCTTGTTTATTAGATTTACGGCAGGCTGCAAGCAAGCAATAGGAACCGGGGCTGGAATCCTTTTCATTAGTTTGCCAAAAAGCAGATGAATATTATCAAGCCAGTCTGTTTCCCATTCCTCGCCCATGCGATGCTTTTT
>JAUWNU010000042.1 GCA_030612505.1 Methanomassiliicoccales archaeon | reverse complement strand
GATGAAATTGACTCAGAGCCACTTAATCCAGATGTAGGTGAAATTGAAATCAATACTGGCGGAGATAACAACTACCTCTGGATAATCATAATAATCATTATCGTTGGAATTATCGGAGCATTGGCTTTCCTGAAAATGCGTGGTAAGCCAGAGGTTCCAGAAGAGCCAGCAGAAGAAAACCAGCCACCTAGACCCTAGACCCTCCGGCTTTTCGGGCCCACCCGAAAAGCAGCCCCTAGACCCTAATAATTAATCAAAACCTTTAAAGAGGGAGAGCAATTACCCGGAATTCAACCTGGAGGATTTAAAATGAAAATGATTATCCTGGAAAAGTCCAAAGATGAAATATTAATCGAACTGGACGAAACTGACATGACCCTGCTTCACCCATTAGCAGAGGCGCTCATGAGAACAAAGGGCGTAAAGATTGCAGAGTACAAGATCGGGCATCCAGAACTGGACAAGCCAACACTTCACGTGAAGATGGCTTCCGGCAAACCAGAAACCGCTCTGAAAAACGCCTCAAAGGCACTTATCAAGACCTTCAGCGACCTCAGGGAACAATTCGAGAAAGAATTATGATTCCTTCAGGAAAACTGGAAAATCAGATTGGCCTGGAATTATTTTATACAGATACACCTGGAATAGGCGGTACCCTGCGTGCAGAGCCAGAAGATTTTGTTGTGCAAGAAATATCTGTGATGCCAGAGGAAGATGCCGAAGGCCAAAACACAGCAGTAATTGTGCAGGCAAGATACTGGGAAACTAATCGAATGGTGCGGGAATTTGCCAGACGATTGCGAATCAGCAGAAAAAAGATTATGTTCGCCGGAACAAAGGACAAGCGGGCAATCAGCACCCAGCTATTTGTTATTGCAGCTCCAATGAACGAAGTCGAAGCTGTTCATATCAAGGACATAGAATTTCTAAATATCTATCCCACCAAGAAGCAGATTGGCCTTGGAGACCTTATTGGCAATAAATTTTCAATAACATTGAAAGATTTAGATATAGAAATTACACAGGCAATGGAGCACTGCCAGGCAGCCAAAGACCAGCTGGATAAAATAGGTGGATTTCCAAATTATTTCGGCGTACAAAGGTTCGGCGCAGTAAGGCCAATAACCCATCTCATGGGAATGCATATGACCCGGGGAGAACCCGAGTTAGCCATCAGGCAATACCTGTGTGCCCCTGGAACTCATGAGAATGATGAAGCAACAGCTGCAAGGAAAGAACTAGACAAGACAGGAGATTATGCTAAAGCACTTCATGATTTTCCAGAGAACCTGAGCTTTGAGAAAGCGATTTTAAATCATCTGGTGGTGAATTCAGATGATTATGTGGGAGCTTTGGGAAATCTTCCGCAAAACCTGCTCATGATGTTCATTCACGCCTATCAATCTTACTTATTCAATCAGATTCTCAGCGAGAGGATGCGCCGCGATTTACCTCTCAACCAGCCAGTGCCTGGAGACTTTGTTCTGAAAATGGATAAGAACTCGCTGCCGGACCACAATAACTGGATTCAGGCAACAGAGAGCAATATCCCAATGCTGACAGGCCTAATTGCCAAGAACAAGGCATTCGTTTCAGCAACCCTTTACGGCCATGAGTCAGAGTTTGCAGGCGGAGAACCAGGAGATATAGAAGCCAGCATAGTTGAGAAAGAAGGCGTGAAACAGCGTGATTTTGTTCTCTCAGAGTATTATAAATTGGGCTCCAAGGGCAAGCGTCGGGAGATACTGGCACCTGCTAAAAACTTTGAATTCAGGCAAATTGATAATACAATTCAGTTTGACTTTGAACTGAACAAGGGATGCTATGCTACAACATTTTTGAGGGAGTTCATGAAATGTGATGAACTCACTCGATATTAGAGCCAGTTCTAAATTATGAAATAAATAATTTTAAAAATGATTGTTCATCTAGGGTTGAATACTATGTTCGAACTGAAAGACCGCGATGGTTTAGCCAGGATAGGAATTCTGGAGACCGCCCATGGGAAAATTGAGACGCCTACCTTGCTGCCAGTCATCAATCCCAATCAGATTACTATTTCTCCGGCAGAGATGAAGGAGAAAGTTGGCATCCAGGCATTGATTACTAATTCCTATATCATCAGAAAGCATAAAGATTTACGAGAGCCAGCTCTAAAAGAAGGGCTTCACGAACTTGTTGACTTCCACGGCCCAATCATGACCGACTCTGGCACTTTCCAATCACATATGTACGGCGAGGTTGAGCTTGAGCCCCTGGAGATTATTGAGTTTCAAAAGGCCATTGGCTCGGATATTGGCACGGTTCTGGACATCTTTTCGGAGCCGGAAGATAAGCGCGAGAAAGTGGAAACCGATTTGAAGACCACAATAGAGCGCACACAACTCTCGGCGGATAATAAAGGCAATATGATGCTAGCCGGCCCGATACAGGGCGGTCGTTTTCCAGATTTGCGGGAATATGCTGCCAAGGAAATGAGTAAAATCAATTGTGATGTTTTTCCCATTGGCGGAGTAGTGCCAATGATGGAAAAGCAGATGTATTTTACACTGGTGGATGTGATTCTTTCTGCTAAAAAATACCTCAATCCAGCAGTGCCAGTGCATTTATTCGGTGCAGGCCATCCAATGCTCTTCTCCATTGCAGTACTGGCAGGATGCGATATGTTTGATTCTGCTGCCTATGCGAAGTTTGCTCGAGACGGCAGGATGATGTTCTCCGACGGAACAAGATTTCTCAAGGATATCAGGGAATTACCATGCCACTGTCCAATCTGTACCGGCCACACTGCCGATGAATTAAGAAGCAGTCCAAATCAGGAGAAATTACTGGCATTGCATAATCTCTATGTTTCATTTGCTGAAATTAGAGCAGTAAAACAGGCAATTCACGAGGGACGTATCTGGGAGCTGGCCGAGACTCGAGCCCGGGCACATCCTAATTTGCTGGATGGCCTGAAATGCTTCCGAAAGCATACTGATTTGCTTGAGAAGACAGAGCCACTTTCCAGAGATCTAGCGTATCTTTACACATCACCAGAATCATACTATCGGCCTACGGTTTCCAGGTTGAAGAAAAGAATACTGGAGCGGTATGAACCACCGAAAACAGGGATCCAGGTATTATTTCCGGAAGCAACAAAACCATATTCCAGAACATATGGAGAACATATATCCAAAATGAAAGATAAAAATAATGTGGCATACTGGGTTGATTCATTATTCTGTCCGGTTCCAATGGAGCTGGACGAGATGTACCCTATTTCTCAATCAGTTATTTCTGAAAGATTAGAGCCTGGAATCCAGCAGGAGAAAATGCGGGTTCTCAAGGAGTTCATGGACGCTGGCCTTATCTCGCCAGAAATCAAACACTGGCAGGGCAAGGAGACCATAGAATCAATTCCCCAGGGAGAACCAGATGTCTTTGACATGAATCTGGCCAGAGTAAAGGCAGTTGCGGACATGCAGTTCGGAAAGGGAACTGGCCGCGCTCTTATGGACGGAGAGGTTGAGCTTGTTTTATCGGACAAGACCCACAGAATCCGCAATGTGATGCTCGATGGCCAGCATATTTTGTCAATGCGTGCCGGTGACGGTGTTTACACCCTGAAGATTGCCGGGGCTCAGATACTTCATAAGACCTTCCCCAGTCCAAAAATGCGGGTGATTGTGAATCCTGATTCTGCGGAGTTCAATCGCAAGGGAAAATCCGTCTTTGCAGCATTTATAATTGATGCTGACCCGGATATTGTGCCATACGATGAAGTTTTGATTGTTGATGAGAAGGATGAGCTTTGCGCTGTTGGCAGGACAATAATGACCAGGGACGAGATGCTGGCCTTCAATAAGGGTATGGCTGTGAAGGTTAGAGAAGGATTGAAAGATTAGACAGACACCAAAGCCAGTGCCTGTCTAATTTAATTCAGAATTAATACTGCACAGTAATCCTGAATATGTTCCTTATACGGTACTGGCCGCCTAAATCTAAGAAATAGGATTTCATATCTTCTTCAAGCAGATAGCTAGTCTGAATATCCGTGAAAGTGACTGTCTTGGAATAGCCGTCAACACCCTCGATGGTGATTGTTGCGTTCTCCAGGTCACTGAAGCCAGTGTAATTGAATACATCAATTAGCGAAAGGCCGGTCATGTCCTGATTATTGTCTGTGAAAGATACTTCGTCAATCTCTGCGAACAGCTCATCCCAGGTTGTTTCGATGCTTCCGCTCCATCTTTCATCAGGGTTGATTATTGCCAGTGGTCCAAGGTCAACATCATCAATACTTACAACATTTGTGACATTGTAGGCGCTGTGAAGTCCAGGGAAATAAGTCATGTGCTCTGCTTCCAGAAGAATTCCAGACTGAATATCTGTCCAGGAAACATGCTTTTCCCAGCCATCATCTGCTGTAACCTTGAACAATGTCTCGTTCTGAGTGTCTGAGTCCAGGTCTGCGAAATGGGTAGAGAGTATTATATCGCCCAGGGGTATTCCAGTTGCTCCATCAACAACTTCCGTGCCAAATTCGGCCTCAAGCTCTTCATAGGTATATTCAGCACCATTGAAGGTCATTATATCTGGCCCATCACTACCAGGCATGACAAATACAACTGCCACCAAGACGATTGCTACTATCGCAATCAATGCTATTATCATTATTTTCTTGTCCATGTTATCACCATATATTACTGGATGAGGGCTCCCCACGCTAAAGCATGGGGTATCCCTATCGGATACCTGGGAGCCCTTATTAAAAACACGCCAATCTGAAAAAATGATACTCATCATTTTGATAGGCGCCCTGTATCCACAAACCTGAAGGTTGCACTGCTATAGTCTCAGTGGACCATAGCAGCTCTGCTTTCGGGTTAACGCCCGAAAGCAGCGGTATTAGGGCGTGGCACGTGTTTAATAATCGGGGGTGAGAATTATGCCCTTGATAAAGGTATTGGCGAGAATTAAATTTCCCGCACAGATTTCTGGGCAACAGTAAGGCATGCCAGATAATCATCAATTGTGTTCCTGAGAGCCATGATATCATCAGCTTCGGCCTTGGCAAAAATGGTGTTTCCTTCAACACGGGTCTCAATATACCCGGCATTGTCCAGCTCCAGGGACTTTGCTATGTTCTGGGCAGTGGCTTCATCAGGCAGTTCAATTTCCAGGGTGCATGTGGACTTCATTGGATGGGGATTGGGCAGGTTGCTGATATAGTTTAGGAAATTATATTATGAATTCATTCGTAGCAAAATAGTACCCATTAGAAGATTGTACAATCCTATCGCCAGTTGATATTCCACCATAAGATTCAATTTCAATTTTCATTCCAGCGGTGTATTCGAGAGTATTTTCAGAAGCATTGTTTATATATTGCCAGTCAGAATTATTATCACAGAAAGCGACCTCAATTCCAGCAGGATTATACAATCTAATATTGTCTATGTGAGCCACGTCTCCCTCATGAATCAACCGATATATGGAGCCATGAACCATTGCACCAGGAGGTGCACTTGAAACTAAGAAGGTAACAGATGTATTAGTTCGGTTACATATATCCAAGCCATTAGGCGCAACGTCACCAATTGGACCTGTACGGACAATCAAATATGGCATAGCCATTAAACTCCCAACGATTGACACAAAGACAATAACTCCAATGACTATTTTGGTAATGTCCTTTCCAATTTCTTTTTCCATGTCCTCGTCCATTTTTCCACTTCCTACACATCACATTCAGTGACGCCAAAATAATCTTCAGAGGAGGTAATTGTTAAACTATCCCCTGATGATATATCATTATATTCAACTACTATTTTCATTCCAGGCCTGTATTCAAGAGTATCTGCCGAAGCATTATTAACATAGTGCCAGGGCTCATTTCCATCGCAAAAAGCAACCATAACACCTGTGCTATTGTAAATGGTTATTTTATCTATTTGAGAAATGTTGTCATTATGAATTATTACAAAGATTGAGCCTTTGACCATTGCACCGTCAGGTGCAGAACTAACAAGAAAAGTTGGCGGCATACATCTTTGTGCTTCTAAACCTAGAGGTGGGGGACAATAAGGACTATTATATCCACCAGTTCCCGGATAAACATAGAGAAAAGCCATAAGCCCTACAAAAAGCAAGATTAGCACAATAACTCCTGCGATTATCTTGGTAAAGCCCTTTCCAATTTCTTTTTCCATATCATCATCCATTTTTCCACTTCCTTGAATAAGAAATTAGACATCATGCTATATAAACCCAATTTTGACATGTCAAGTTTTTATTGCATAGAATATAGGTGTGTGATCGTGTTGAGTGCCGATGGCGACCACCTCCCCGCCCTCACGGACGGGGTATCCAAAGTTTGAAAGAAAAAGAATAACCTGTCACCAGGCCAGAATCAAACTTCTGGCCCACAACCCCGCCCTTACAGACGGGGCATGATTGGCTAAGCCCCCGGTTCTAGCGGCTCCGTATATATGTTCTTGCATGGAAGAAAGATTTATCTCTTTAATTACTCCCACAACTTATATATGCAACGTTTTATTTAACGTCTCATAATAAGGGGGGACTTAATGTTCAAAGCAAAAGTAAGACCCGAAGTGCTCAAGGAAGTTGTAGATATCGTTTCCACACTTGTGGATGAAGCAAAAATAACCACATCAAAGACTGGCATTAGCATAAAAGCTGTTGACCCGGCTCATGTTGCAATGATAGAACTCACACTGGGCAAGGGCGGATTCGAAGAATTCAAGGCAGATGATGTTGCACTTGGAGTTGACATTGATAAGATCAAGGAAGTTCTCAGACTGGCCAAGCCAGGTGATCTGATCGGTATGGAGCATGATGACGAGCGCAATCGTCTCGTATTCAAGGTAGGAAATATCACCCGGAGGATGAGCCTAGTTGATACAGCTGGCATGTCCGAGCCAAAAGTTCCAAACCTCAATTTACCGGTAAAGGTAGTTGTCAGAACCGATGAAATTCGCCAGGGCATAAGAGCAAGCGAGAGCGTCAGCGACCATATCGCACTCCAGGCAAACAAAGACGGCTTTGAGATGATCTCCGATGGAGACACTGACTCTGTTAATCTTAAACTGGGTAAAGACCTGCTGGAAGAACTCAAATGCAAAGAGGATACAAGAAGTCTATTCCCACTTGATTATTTCTCAAATATCTTCAAGGCAATCAGTACTGCCAGTGTTGTAACAATGCATATGGGCTCCGATTATCCTGTGAAGCTGGAATTCTCCATTGCCCACGAGAAGGGCGAAGTAACTTACCTTCTGGCACCGAGAATTGAAAGCGAGTGAGGGCTCCCCGCGCTAAAGCAAGGGGCATCCCTTCCATTATCTGATTGAATGACATTATTAGATTAATTATGTGGCCATTCAATCTTAATCAGAGATGCTTTTGCTTTGAGCTGGAAGCCCTTTACTGAACTATTCATCGCCTTTCATCCACAATCTAGAAATAAGTGGGATTCAGGCGAGACATGTTCAGCAATAGTTTCTTTCAAATACTATATTTCTTTAATCCATAGTGTAAGCCAGATGTGAAAACATGGGAGCTGTGAGATTAGGCAGAATATCATTGCGATGGTGCATGAAATGCAACTTACCACTTGTTGAGCTTGAACGCTGCTCCAGCTGCCGTGAGGAGAGCAAGCCGGTGGACATTACTCCGCCAGGGGATTATAGGCCTGCATTTGACCACGACCTCGAGCAGATTCGCAAGACCATCGATAAAAAATACGGGCCAGGAACAGGACTGGCGATGATTCCCCAGGGTAATCTGGTGGTGCTCAACAAAAGCCCTGGCGTGGACATTCTGGATGAAGTTGTCATGCAGGGCAGAGTTCTGGGAAGCCATGTTTATGAACCTGGAGTAGGGTGGCGTTTTATCTGTAGAATCGAGGGCGCAAGAAGAATAGCCCATGTAATTTCCAGGGGCTGGGCAATTGTTGATGAAGGCGCTATTCCGTATATCCGCAAGGGAGCTAGTACCATGGCAGTTGGTGTTTTGGATGCTGACCCTGACATTCAAATTGAAGATGAGGTTGTTGTATTATCCAAAGACCGTGAGGCAGTTTCAACCGGCAGGGCAAGAATGACTGGACAGCAGATGATTGAGGTTGAAAGAGATGCGGCAATTAAATCCAGATGGTACAAGGATGTTCCTGAATCTAAGGAACTTGAAAAAGGTCAAGGGTGGCAGGACGCTGTAAATGGCAATGAGAGAAAACTGGAAAAGAAGCGCCGCAACTCAAAGACCCATATCCGCAAGACTGTGAACAGATACAGCGAGCTTCCGGTTGCTGTTTCCATCTCCGGTGGAAAGGACAGCCTGGCAACTTTACTTCTGGTCCTGGAAGCGGGCATACGCCCAAAACTCATATTTACGAATACTGGGTTGGAGTTTCCTGAAACCCTGGATAATGTGAAGAAAACCGCGGAAAAGTATGATTTAGAACTCTTTATCGAGGAAGCTGGTGATGCATTCTGGAGAGCATTGGAACACTTCGGGCCTCCGGCAAAGGATTTCCGGTGGTGCTGTAAAACCTGCAAGCTGGGGCCAACAACCGGTCTTATTCGGCAGCATTTTCCTGACGGCGTTTTGAGCTTTATCGGGCAGCGGCAGTACGAATCTGCCCAGCGCTATCAAAAAGGTAATGTCTGGGAAAATCCCTGGGTTCCTGGGCAAATAGGCGCAAGCCCCATTCAAAACTGGCCAGCACTTCTTGTGTGGCTGTACATTTTCCAGCAGAAAGGAGAATATAATCCGCTCTATGAAAAAGGAATGGAGAGGATTGGGTGCTGGCTGTGTCCTGCAAGCGACCTCGGGGAGATGGAAGAGGTTCAGAAACATTCCACACAGAATGAACAATGGCAGAAAGCACTGGCGGACCATGCGGAGCAGAAAGGCCTGCCAAAAGAATGGCTGGAATACGGATTATGGCGCTGGAAAGAATTGCCCAAGGGAATGCTCGACTTTTTGAGGCAGAATAAGATTGATATTACCTCAGAAAAGCCAAGCACTGGCAAGGTAGAAGAAATTACTGCTGAACAGCAGGAAAGAATTGAAAGATTCTCCTGCATTTCAAATGATGAGCGCTCAATTAAGATGAAGGCCTTGCATTGCGTAGGCTGCGGAATCTGCGTGTCCAGATGCGAGTTTGATGCCTTGGAAGTTGTGGATTTTAAGGTGGAAATTAACCCGGAGAAATGCACTGGGTGCGGGAAGTGTCTTCATCCTTGTGTTGTTGTGGATTTTGGGCCAAGATAAGCAATGATTGGTTATATCAATCATTGCTAAAATAATTGGCGTTTTTGAACGCCAGCAATGCGAGAACGAGCAGGCTAATGCAGAGTGTTCTCTTCGAGGCTATAGATTCGGCCGAGAACTTGTTTTCCAAATTTTTTCTTTGCGGAGCATTGGCCAGCACAGTTCGCAGCTACAAAGAAAAAACTTGCCGAGATAATAGACAATTGCCGAACACCCAGGCATTAACTTTATAAACCATGCTTAAATTTCAGGGATGGGATGCACATGAGTGTCGGAATTGTAAGTTATGGCGGATATGTTCCCTATTATCGTATCGAAGCAGGAAGCATCGGTGCGGTCTGGGGCGTTGACGGAACAGCAAGAGGGAAAGGTCTAGGGATAATAAGAAAATCTGTACCCAGTCCAGACGAGGATGTTATCACAATCTCGGTGGAAGCTGCAAGAAAGGCAATGAAATGCTGCAAAGTGGACCCGGAGAAAATCGGGGCCATGTATGTGGGTTCGGAATCACACCCATATGCGGTGAAACCAACTGGCACAATTGTTGCAGAGGCAATCAGAGCGGCTCCAAATTTGACAGTGGCAGATATGGAATTTGCATGTAAGGCCGGAACTGCAGGAATACAGGCTTGCATGGGCCTGGTATCCAGCGGCATGATAGAATACGGCATGGCAATAGGCGCAGATACTTCGCAGGGTGCGCCTGGCGATGCTCTGGAATATTCGGCTAGTGCCGGAGGGGCAGCGTTCCTTATTGGCAAGAAGGACCTGGTTGCGGAGATTAATCACACACTCTCGTTCACAACAGATACTCCGGACTTCTGGAGACGCGAGGGGCAGATGTACCCACGGCATGGTGGTCGTTTTACAGGAACACCAGCCTATTTTAAACACATAAACTCATGCGCCAAAATGCTCTTTGACAAGATGGGCACCAAGTCAGAGGATTATGACCATGCGATTTTCCATCAGCCAAATGGTAAGTTTCCGCTTCGGGTTGGCGGGGCAATGGGCTTCAGCAAGGAACAGCTGGAGCATGGACTGCTTACTCCCATAATTGGCAATACTTATTCAGGCGCGGTTCCCCTGGCACTGACAAATGTACTTGACCATGCCAAACCTGGCGACAAGATATTCGTGGTTTCCTACGGTTCAGGCGCAGGTGCAGATGGATTTGATATCACAGTTACAGATAATATCAAGAAGCACAGGAAAAAGAAATGGCAGCCATTGTCTGAATTGATGGACAACTTTGAACTTCTGGACTATGCCACATATGCGAAGTTCCGCGGCAAGATAAACATGGGGGGTGTAACATGAGAGACGTGGCAATAATCGGTATCGGCGAGACCAAGTTCGGCGAACTATGGGAGAAGTCCTTACGAGACCTGGGAATCGAGGCAGGATTCAAGGCAATGGAGGATGCCGGCCTATCAGGGAAAGAGCTGGATGCCATGTTTGTTGGTAATATGTCTGCTGGCCAGCTAATTGACCAGGAGCATATTGCTCCGCTCATAGCAGATTATTCAGGAATGGCAGAGAAGAACCTTCCAGCAATCAGGGTTGAAGCTGCAAGTGCTTCAGGCGGCCTAGCACTTTCCCAGGGATATATGGCTGTTGCATCAGGTGTTCACGACATTGTGGTTGTGGGCGGCGCAGAAAAGATGACAGATGTTGGCGATGAGACCGCCGGTGAGATACTTGCAAAAACCGCAGACCAGGAATGGGAAGCTGTATTTGGCGCGACATTAGGTTCGCTTTATGCAATGATGGCCCGCCGTCATATGAAAGATTATGGCACAACAAAAGAACAGCTGGCTGCTGTTGCGGTGAAGAATCATCTCAATGGTTCAATGAACCCGAATGCGCAGTTCCGCAGGGCAATAAAGCCGGAGATGGCAATCAATTCTGCAATGGTGGCTGACCCACTGGGAACATTTGATTGTGCGCCTCTTTCTGATGGCGCGGCTGCGGTTATTCTGGCTCCACTGGACAAGGCGAAGAAATACACGGACACGCCAATTAAGATACTCAGCTGCGGACAGGCAGGAGATTATATGGCACTTCATGACCGAGAAAGTTTAACTCGAATGGACGCAACAATTGTGGCAGCAAAGAAGGCATTCAAGTATGCGGGTCTGAAACCCAAAGACATTCAGCTTGCCGAGGTCCATGACAATTTCACCATAACCGAGATAATGGCCATCGAAGACCTGGGATTCTTCAAAAAGGGCCAGGGCGGAAAAGCCACAGAGGATGGACTAACTGCACTTAATTCCAAGATTTCTGTGAACACTTCCGGCGGATTAAAGGCCAAGGGAAATCCAGTTGGAGCAGTCGGAGTTGGCCAGGCTGTAGAGGCGGTTATCCAGCTTCGCGGCGAGGCTGGAGAAAGACAGGTTGACAAGGCTGAAAATGCATTATTGCACAATATCGGAGGCACTGGCTCAACTGCAATTGTTCATATTTTAGGGAGGGTCAGATAATGAACGCGATAAATCATGTTCATTGGACACCCTACGTAATAAGGGAGGTGTCCTAATGGCAATAGCAAGGTTCTGGAGAGAAAATGAATCCAGATACAATATGCAAGGCAAGAAATGCGGCGTTTGCCAGAAGGTTTACTTCCCGGCAAGGGACATGTGCCCGAAATGCAGAAGAGATAGCATGGGCATGATGAAGAAAATTCAGCTTACTGGCAAAGGAGAAGTAATCAGCTACAGCATCATACATGACGGCCTGCCAGAGTTCCACATGCAGATTCCTTACACAATAGCAATCATCGAACTTGAGGAGGGCGTGAGAATCACCGGCCAGATAGTTGATTGCAAGCCGGATTGCGTTGATATCGGTTCAAAGGTTGAATCTGTGTTCAGGAAGCTTGGCGAGGAAGGCAAATCTGGAGTTATTCATTACGGGTATAAGTTTAAATTAATTTAAAACCCAGCCACACCATATACAAATGTATTAGGTGCAACAGTCCTTCCAGATTAGGTGATACAATGAACATAATGCCTGCCAGGGAAGAACATATTGCCAAAATCGTCCAGCAATGGAAAGAGTTCATGGACTTCCATAATGAATTAAATCCATTTCATTCACGGCGAGAGGACGCTCATAAAAGCTGGGAGATTTTTCTGCGAAAGAGCATGGACTCGGAGCTTAGCCAGGCATTGGTCTGCATAGATAATGAAAAAATCGTGGCATTCTCCCTGGCCCATGTGAAGCAAAGTCCACCCATATTCCAGCATGACAAATTTGGTTTTATTTCAGATATCTATGTTATCCAGGAATATCAGAGAAAAGGAATTGGAGAGCAGATGCTTTCGGAAATCTATAACTGGTTCGATATCCAGGGCGTTAAGAGGATCGAGCTAAGGGTTGAACCGAAAAATGACATGGGATATTCATTCTGGCGAAAGCATGGGTTCAAGGAGCATGTGCATACCCTTTATCTGGAGAGATGAGTATCTAATCATCAAATATGAATATCTCATCAATTGTTGATTTCAAGGCCTTTGCAACATCATGTGCCAGCTTCAGAGACGGATTGTACTTTCCCTTTTCCAGGAATACTATTGTTTCCCTGCGAACCCCGACTTTTACGGCCAGCTGTTCCTGGGTTAGGTCGTGTCTAGCTCGGAGTTCCTTGATGCGGGTTTTCATTGCCAATCTCCTCGGCGGTCATAATAGAGATTTGCTGCGAGAAATGTGCCAATCATGAAGAGAAGTGTAATCACAAGAACAGTATTTACCTCAAGAACTGGCCCTATCTTGTGAGTTGTATTCGAGTTGATTCCATAGTAGGCTAATAATGTAATCATGAATCCAATGGTTGCTTTATAAGAGAGATATGCAGACTTTCTGAGCACATTTTCAAATCTTTCATCCATCTCTGGCAGCCCGGACTTCATCCTTCGTATCCCCTTCTTGTATTCCCATATAAACAATGGTACAAGTATCATTGGGATAATTATTCCGGACATACCCCACCAGTCAATGTAAACCCATGTTAAATAAAGGGAAAAAATTATGTTGAATATCATTCTATTACGCCATTTTTTTTCCATTATTCATCACCATCCATTTTCTCATAATAGAATAAAGACAGTAAGCATATCAGCAGCCCGCCGCCGAATAGCATCACAAATGCCGGAAGCAAAACATCAGTATCTCCGGAGATATAGCCATAGGCCAGTGTCAATGAACCAAAGAATGTGCTGAACATGAATGCATTCCTTGACGCTCTTCCGATATTAATTTCGATTCTCTCATCGCTCATATTATAGGTTGAGAAGTAGGGGATGAAGCCGAGAAATCCCAGGAAGCCAGGCTCCCACTCTATAAAGAATAGAACACTAAGTATCGAAAGAAATCCCAGATACCAGAACATTGTTTTCATGCGTCAACACCCCGCCAGTTGTAATAACCCCACATAATGAACAGGAAGGCGGCTCCACCGAGAATGCCGGCAGCTGATGTGTGTCTTGGAATTATCTCAATGCCGTCCATGTAATCATACACGCCTAATGATAGTAGGAAATATATCATAAAGAGAAAAGAGCTTGCAGCCGCCTTTTCCATTACTCGCTTTGAGCGCTCGTCCTTGATAGGAATTCCGGCCCCAATATCTATCCACCAGGTCTTAGCGAGTAGACCTAATACGAATATTGCTATCCCTATGGATATAAAGGTAACAAGTTCAACTATATTATTATCCATTATACCAATCAAATATGCAAATTGCATGAGAGTAATATTCAGTGCCATTACTATAATTATCATTATTACCAATCGAATGTTTTTCTTTTTCTGTTCGTTCATTTATGTCACCCCTGTGATGTTAACCTAACAAAATGTTTAGGTTTTCTAACATAATGTTAGATATAGTTAACATCCTATTTAAAGATTTTGTTTCCACTAATTATCTAAACCTTGAATGATATCATGGTTAATATGGAGCTCACAAAAGACCCATTGCATTTGCTAACAGGAATTCTAGCGCTGGGCTTCGGTATTTACTGCGTAATAATAGCTGTCGGCATGACTGTAGACCTGTGGGACATGAATTGGTTTCTGTTAATATCATGCATTATATTTAGCATCATTTATATATCATATGGGATATTTCTCCTTCTGAAAAAGCAGAACAATATGATTTCATTTATTGGGATCTGTTTCATTATAACGCTCTGGCTGCCCCCGGGCTTTGAATGGATTGTGTGGCCAATGATAATCATGCCATTTGTTATTCTGATTCTTAGCCTGGTCATTATGTCAAAGCATTTTCGAATACAAAGGAGATAGGTAAATATGAATAAAGAAGAATCAAAGGCCAGGGAAACGCTGAGGTATCTGGGTTACACATTTGGCGTTGTTGGCGGGATGATTCTTATTGGCCTGCTTTATATGGTTCTTGCGCCGCTCATGGACCTCATAATGGTGCTGGTCTTTATAGCCGGAATATTGTTTTTCATAATAGTGGCAATAGCTGCAGTCTTTTACCTGTTCATTGACAAGAACAGAAAATAGGATATATCCAAACAATCATAATAGTATGAAAATATGAACAGAAGAGCGAGAACAACTGTCAGCACTTTGCTTTTGTCCGGAGGTTCGCTGACATTAGTATTCTTAATGTATACATTAGTATATTTAAATCTCACAATGGCACACCCCAAGGTACTTTTTGAGATTGTGCTTTTCATTGCCTTTATGAGTCTGGGACTTTACTTCAGAATGGAAAAACCAATTGATTAATCACAATATTGCCGGGTGATACCTATTGGTATTCAGATAATTATCAAGACTCATGAGCTTGATTAATTTGCCATTTGACTTTTTGATGACAACCCAGTCTTCTTCGAACACATTGCCTTCTTTGTCCTTCATCTTTCTGGTAAAAACCTCGGCTATTCTCATAAACTATACCCCTGTAAGTGACTTTTGTTTCATTTTTTGCAGACGAACCTGGTCATGCCCTTTCATCAATTTGAATTCTTCATAGCTCAGGTCCTTAATCACGACACCCAGGCGATTGAGTATAGAGACACGCAATTCTCCCATTGAGATGCCGTTTTTAGCAATACGGTATTTGAAATACACAAATATATTAGTCATTTTTCTTCAATACTATGTTGTTTACAATCAAGATATATATGACGCTCCAATTATCAGATTGAATAACAGGATAATCTTAAATTCCAGATATCATATTATCATATCCATGGTAGAAAGAATTGGAGAACTCAAAAAACCAGACCTGGATGCGCAGATTTTGAAGCTTGTGAAAGACCTTTCAAAAGAAAAAACATATCACAGAAAACATGCAACATGGACCCTGGCAAGGCTGGCTCAGAGAGGAAAAGCCAGAATAATAGTGCAGGCAGGGGCGGTTCCCAGGCTGGTGAAATGCCTTTGGGATGATGAGTTGATTATCCAATACAGGGCAGTATGGGCATTAAGCATGCTGGCCAAGCATGGGCAGAAGCAGGCAGTTCTTGATGCGAATGTAGTCCAGAAAATTCGAGAGTTAACTGATGACCATAGTCAAGTAGAAATTGCCAATCAGCATACTGGAGAATTGATATTCACTACGCTGGGAAAGTTAGCCAGAGACGCAATTAAGAATCTTGAATGAGTTTGGGTATTCCCACAATACATTTATGTATTCATATGCCCATTATTTTATTGGAGTGAGTAAAATGAGAAACGCTAATGTGAAGTATGGCGGCATAATCGTTGCAATAATAGGCTTCTTCATATTGGCAATTCTTGGATTTGCCTATGCCTGGGATGGGGCCCGTAACTTTCCTTATGACATGGGTGATTACACAGTTCATGCAATTATAGGTGCAATTCTCTTGGTCGGGGGCATACTGACTTTCATATTTGTTGATGAGTGAGGGCTCCCCAACCGTAAACTACCAGGCCTTAAAAGACCTGGCGTTATGATTCAGGCCAGTATGTTTACCGATATTAGCCGCACACCTGATTATCAAAGCCGGATGGCTTTGATTTGATTTACTAGAAAATGTACGGTATGCGGCGGATTTCCCTTGTTATAATCCGTGGAAATAGTCAATTCATCCCTGGCCTAAAGACCAGGGGGTTCTTGACTTATTTTCACTAAAGGGTGGTCTGCTTTCGGGTTAACGCCCGAAAGCGGGCATCCTGCTTGGACATTCTACCTGTCAGCAGGATTAGTCTAGACACAAGTTATTTATGAGGAATTACGCATTCACTTAATGAGGGAGAATAAAATGACAGAACATGCAGAAGTAATCTGGGCAACGACAACCAAAGTTGATGCCAAATTGGAGGGCCGGATTGTGTTGACTAAAAATGAGTTGACCATTGAAATGACCCAAGAAAGCATTGATAAGATTGACGAAAAGGAACAAAAACTTGCAAAAAAGATCATTGGTGTCTTTTTACCATATAAAGTGGCAATAAAGGATATTCGAAAGGTCAAGAGAGGGGATAAGAAGATAGTATTGGCCACAGGTCTTTTGAAGCGAATCACTATTGGTATACCAGAACCAGGATTAAGTGAACTGGAAGCTGAATTGAATCGGCTTATTAAGTGATTTAGCGAGTGAGGAAGATGAAAGATAACAAATTTTGGCCGAAATTGGATGAATTGATTGATTGTAATAAATTGATCATTGACAGACCCAAAGGCAGCCATCACCCGATACACAAAGACATAATCTATCCTTTTGATTATGGCTATATTGAAGGAACAAAATCAGGAGATGGAGATTGTGTTGATGTTTGGGTCGGGACACTTTCCAGTAAAAAAGTAAGTGCAATCATATGTACATTTGATATTGAAAAGCTGGATTTTGAAATGAAAATTCTTATTGGCTGCACCTATGAGGATTGCCAAATAATACTTGATGTCCATAATGACGGCGGACAATATGGGGCATTGGTTCAACGGCCCAATGGTGTTTAGGGGCAGGCCATAACTATTTTTCTAACAGACATAACCAAATTATTTTAAGTGGGCTTGCGCATTCACTTTTGGTATTAACACAATACCGGAGGAGAGATATATGGAAGATGAAAAACAACCACCTATTGAAAATCAACAGTACCAACAACCAGTTCAACAGTACCAACAACCAGTTCAACAGCAGCAACAACCAGTTCAACAGCAATATTATAAGAGTGATAAATCTAAGCAAACTAATACGAGATTAGTACAAGTTGGGATTATATTGATAATGATTGGAATAATCATTACAATTGGTGTGCAAGGATTTGCTGAAGCACCATCTATACCGAACGACATAAATACTTGCGCATTATTAAGGGGTTGAGGTATTTGTTTGGCAAAGCGTTTAACAGTTGCGGAAGCTCCGCTAATTATAATGGCATTATACGACGAAATTCGCAGAACTAAGGATGCTCGATAT
>JAUWNU010000059.1 GCA_030612505.1 Methanomassiliicoccales archaeon | reverse complement strand
ACTTTGACACATCGCCTACTTGCATTTTCTTGGTTGCTCCGCGGTCCAGTGCCTTGTCAATCTTAATAATGTTGGCTGTATCCATGCCTATTGGAACGCCAATATAAACCTTGAGTTTTTTGAATGCTGTCCTGCCCTTTGCTTGCTGATAGGGTAACATTCCTCTTATGGAACGCTTGACCATTCTATCTGGCATACGGGGGTAATAAGGGCCACGACGATTACGACCTTTCACTCCTCGGTCCCGCCTCTGCTTGTAATCTGCAAGTATCTGTTCCTTGCGGCCGGTGATGACTATTTTCTCGGCATTGACTATTACTATATCTTCGCCATTGAGCAAGTCCTTTGCAACATGTGTAGCCAGTCTGCCCAATATATGTTCGCTAGCGTCAATCACCTTCACAAGTTCACCCCATGATTTTAATCCCACTTCCCTTCGGATTCTGTGCAGCCAGTTCTGTAAATGACATGAACTTGCCGCCTGCCTTTTCTACCTTTTTAATTGCGTTTTCTGATGCGGAATAGGCAGCAACATTAACTGGCTTGGTAAGATTTCCAATACCTAGCAATTTACCTGGGATAAGGATATTTTCCTTTGCCTGGGCATGTTTGTCAATGCTGGCTATATTAACTTCAGCCCAAACCCTTGATGGTTTTTCCAGCTTCTTTGCAACGGTGCGCCAGATAGGTGCCTGGTTTTCTCTGGAAAGCCTTTTCAACTCGAATATCAATTCGTCAAGGTTTGGATTGGTCTTTCTGCTGCTCTTCAAGTCAGAACCCTCCGTGGGTGAGATACCCCCAATGACCAGGTATATAATAAGGTTTCGTTATGATAATAAGTGTCTGGCATAACCTGGCATAAGAAAGAATAAATATCTCCACAGCATGAACGAGCATGCAGGGATTAACATGGAATTGAACGAGATAGTCCAGGATATGAAGTTAGATAAAGGTCAGAGCATAAGCCAAGTTGTTCAGCAGATGCGGGACTCAGGAGGGTTCACAGCAAAGAAACTGGCTGTTGCCACGGAAATACTGGTAGACATGATTGATAATGATAAATCTATTAATTTTCTGTCATTTCCAGCTTGCATAATCGCCACTGGCACCCGTGGAATTATTCGAGATATGGTCAAGGCAAAGATGTTTGATGTTATAATTACCACCTGCGGGATGCTGGACCATGACCTGGCAAGAATTCAGGAGAATTATTACCACGGCGAGTTTAACATGGACGACGAGGCACTTCTTGATGAGGGTGTGAATCGCCTGGGAAATATCCTTGTGCCAAATGAAAGCTATGGAATTGTGCTGGAGAGAATGATGCAGCCTATTTTACAGCAGCTCTGGGATGAGGGAAAACGAGACATATCCACAAAGGAGCTGGCATGGGAATTTGGCAAGCGCGTTGGAACAGAAGATTCTATACTTTATTGGGCCGCTAAAAATGAGATTCCGGTTTACGTGCCAGGCATAACCGATGGAGCATTTGGCTATCAGGTATGGCAGTTTGCCCAGGACCACAAGGAATTTAAAATCGATTTGCTGAAGGATGAGACGGAACTGGCGGACATAGTTTTCACGGCAGAGAAGACCGGGGCCCTCATGATTGGCGGCGGAATATCCAAGCATCACACCATCTGGTGGAATCAGTTTCGAGATGGACTGGATTCAGCAGTTTACATCACAACAGCAGTGGAGTATGATGGAAGTCTCTCAGGAGCTAGAATACGCGAGGCAGTATCCTGGGGCAAGGTCCGAAAAGATGCAAGATACGTGACTGTGGAGGGAGATGCTACAATACTTCTGCCAGTTATCATGAATGCTGTTGTTGATAAGTTACAATAATGGTTTTAATTCATGAGAGGAAACTATTATAACCAATAATGTGATGTTAGATTGAGAGATATGAGGCGTTCTTTAGTAATAGTACTGGCAATAGCATTTACGGCTATACTTTGCATTCCAATGATTCCCATGAACGCAGAGGCTCAGTCAAACACAGACTTGGTCATAATCAAGACAGACTATCAGATGCTTGGATTCACAGACCTTCACGGCGGCGGGCATCTAACATATGAGCTCAGAGGGAATGCAGCCAGAGATCTGAGAAGGGCCGTATTGGACGCATATGATAATATGTGGACAGGGGGCACCAATGGAAGTATTGATTCACAGGAACTGAGATACAGCTCCAGTGAGGGATATATTGGTGAGTTGGAGAGCTACCTCGAAACCGCCCATGTTGAATTCTTTGCTGGATTCACAACAAGCTTTTCACCACTGCATCAGTTTGAAGATATCAGCATTGATGCTACTGGATTCACAGATGTGACTAACATTGATACAGACACTAATACGCCAGTCAGGATATTCATGTACTTCAATGGCGGAAGCTCAAATATTCCATACTATGATTTTAGATTGATGTCAGAAGTGTTCATTGAGGCTTTGTTCCACCCAACGGTGAGCACAGCATTGGACAATAACTATATTCCCTATATTGACAGGGATGCTTACACTTACCAGTACAAGCATGTGGATTACCGCGTAAGCAGCGGCAGTTTCTATAATATTGGGATTGATAGTGATAGTGGCAGTTTCCACGTAGTAAGAACCCCGGCTGGAGAGGTATCTACTTACTCTGTAACTTTTCAATATAATCAGCTAGCAATAACTGATAGTTCATCTTACAGACCATTTAGCGCCATGGAGAATCCCCAGGTACTTTTCGTGCTGGTCTTCATTTGCTCGTATATTATGTCCACAATGCCTACCAGGATGTACGCTAATTACAAATATGCATATCCAAGGAGATTCAGACATAAGGCTCTAAAAATAGGCTGGCTCCACATAGTAAGCAAGCTCATGATTCTATTCTTGATATTGTTCTACTTCTTCCCTACAATGTTCGCATTCATCTCACCAAACCTGTTCATGGGCGGCCTTTTCATGTGGATAATCTGTATTATCTGCGCCTTTACATTCAGCATACTTGCCAAGATTCTTTATGACCGGAAGGCAGCCAATATACCTGAGGATCACCTGAGAACACCTGTCAGAAAGGTCTCACCCAGGCCTGTACCGCAACCAGTCACCAGAACCCCTGCAGGCGTCAATGTTACAGTCAACCAGCCAGAGACAAGACAGAGACAAATTGCCAGGCAGCCGGCACCTGCGCCGGAACCACAAGCAGAAATAGTAACGCCCACTGGACCACCATGTAAGGTCTGTGACAAACCAATCACTGACTTTGTAGATTTGCTGAAATGCAAATGTGGTCATCTGTACCATGAGAGTTGCGCCGAAATAGCAAAGCACTGCACGAATTGTGGAAGTGCCCTTGTAGATATCGAGCCAGAAGGTCCGGTTATGAATGATATTCAATGCCCAACATGCGGCGAAATGAACTCTGTTGAGGAAGGCACAGACATGTTGAAGGTGAAGTGTGCGGCATGCGATATTATCATGGAGAAGCTGGATGAAGGCTATAATTACCTAATTGTATCAAATGAGCAAAAAACTGCCTTTGAGATGTTTGTCTCAATGCTGAAAAGCGGATGTACTGGCCTATCCATCTCAACAACCTTCCCGGACAAGCTGAGAAAGGAGCATGATATGGCCCAGTCAGAAGTTGTTTGGCTTACTGACACGTCGGTGGCAGACAAGAAGACAATCAACCCTCATCGTTTAGAATTCGAGATGATGAGAATGTATGCCTCCTTTGTGAAGAATAACCCAAAATCGGTAATCATACTGGACGGCTTTGAATATCTAGTGGTTGAGAACGGCTTTGACAAGGTCTTCAAGTTCATTAAAAAGATTAATGATCTATCTTCTGTAAACAATGCAACATTGTTCGTGCCAATTGGAAATGATTCACTTGAACCAGACCAGCTTGGAACTCTCAAGAAGGAGTTTGACAAGGTAGTGGATATGACTGACGATTAAACAATCAAATTCTGTGAATTTGAATGTGGATTGAACCCATTTTCATGGACAAATAGAATAGAGATTAATCGAGAGGGCTGACGGAAGGAGGCCCGAGCGAGTCATAATGAGAGCGGGGCGTTGTCCCAGAACTGGCGGTGAGCATCACGCCAGTAATCTTATCACTCCTCGATCTAAAAGCACTATCAGAAAACCTCTGCTTTCGAATGCACTTCAATTCCATTATTGGTTATGTCATAGGGTTTTATTCTTCTCGAGTGATTTGTTCTACGCATCTTGACTATCCTGACTGACAATTGTATGTCCGAACCATCGGAAGTCTCATTGTACCGCAACAGAATGACACCATCGGCCACATATTCCACCAGACCATCTCTTGACACATCTGGATTTTCGGAACTTACTTCGGCAGTGAACAGCGCAGTTGCCCCGGAATCCTTGATATGCCTGCACAGGTCGAATAATCCAGAACGCCTTTCTGAATCATTGTCAAACAGCATGCTTAACAATGAAACTGAATCAAATACCACCCTTTTAACCTCATTGTTCTTGATATAACTGGGTAATTCACTGTTTATTCGATTGATGGTGCTCTTTGCATCTGATGGTTCCAGCTTCACAAGCGTAAGAGTTTGATTGTCCAGATAAGGCTGAATGTCCCAGCCATAGGTCTGTGCGCTCTTCTTGATGGCCTCTGCATCTTCCTCCAGGGAGATAAAAATACCTTTCTCGCTCTTTTGCAGGCCGTCCCAGATAAATTGAAGGGACAATGTGGATTTTCCGGTGCCGCATGAGCCCATGAGTGCGATTATCTGCCCTGCGGGTATGCCGCCGCCCAGCATCTCGTCCAATCCTGCAACTCCAGTTGTTATTTTCTCATCTGTCATTTTATCTCCTCCTGCTTAATAGCGGTCCATATTAACCACTGTCATTCCCCTACTGGCTGATACCATGGTAGGAAACCTGGCCAGTTTCTGATTGTCCAGATATGGAAGCACGCTCATGAATTTTTCCACGTAAAGATATCTCATGCGTTTACTGGTCCTGTAGAAATGGGACCATTCGAATACCAGCACACCATCAACACTGTCCACCAGCATTTGCTGATGCTTCTTCTCCATGATGTCTTGTGTAAGTATAATGTAAATAACGCCGCCCCAGTTCTTTGAGGCCCGCTGAATGCCCCTTAATACGTTCACCAGGTCTGCAATATCAATGTTTTCATTCACCACTAAATCTGTAAGAGAATCAATTATCACCATGGAATTATGGGGAATTTCATCCAGGTACTTAATTAATGCTTCCAGCACATTCTCCTTGGGGGTGCTGGCAAATAGAGAACCGCCATTATCTTCCCCGGTCCATGATGGAGGCACAAGACTTTTCTTAAAATAATGAGCACTTAGGTCCTTAAATTTCATCTTTCTGGACAGCACATTATAGAATGGCTTGTCAAAGCTAGTGGCAATCTCTCGCATAATATCCTGTTTTGACCTGGAAAATGTGACATAGCATATTTGATCTGGTAAAGCCTCAAAATCGCAAAAAGAGCCAAGCATAGTTTCCCCTAGGTAGGGTTTTTCCTTCACTGTTGCCAATGAATATGCAGAAGTGTATGCGAATTCATGCTGGCCAGAACCAATCTCACCAAGAAGCATTACAACGGAACCTTCAGGTATTCCTCCCTTGATTATTGCATCAAAATCCGGAACCCCGGTTGGCACTCTACGTACATTGTATCCCATCATATCATCCTGACTAGTGGGACTTATATAGTGACCAGTTAATAAATACTTATGGGTTGACACTGGCCCAGCCACCATCCAGAAAAGAATAAGTAGTTGGCAGGCATCTGGCAAATAACGCAAATGTTACATTTAAGCTCCATTCACGCTTGTAAAATCTGCGTATAACCTAAACTTTGACACTATGCAAACTCTAAATGTCAAAGTTAGGATTCAGAGGAATGCAATGGATCCCAGAGAGACACTGACAACCCTGGAAGAGATACTTGATGAGCTGGACGAGGCATCCAAGATAATGCCCATAATAGTTGAAGGGCTAAAAGACCGCATGGCCCTGAGAAGCCTGAATATTAACGGGTATGTGATAATTCTAAATGACGGGGAAAGCATTCTGGCAACCTGCGAGAAGCTGGCCAGAAAATGGGGCGCAGCAATAATTTTCACAGATTGGGACCACAAGGGAGGGCAGCTGGCAAGATCTCTCATGGACTCACTGGCCATCTGCGGTGTCAGTTACGACACCGAGTACAGGGCAAGCATCTCCAGGCTGGTGAAGAAGGACATTAAGGATGTTGAGGGCCTGCCGAAGCTCATCCAGAGGCTGAGAACTCTTAGTGGTAAGAATAGACATTACTTTTGATAATCAAATCAAAAAGTTTTATAATGCTGGCAGTATCAGGGTGAATCATGAAGACCGGCATAATTGGCGTTGGCTCGATGGGAAAGAACCATGCCAGAGTAAATTCTGAAATGGGAGTTCTTGCGGGTATTGCAGACTCCGATGAAGCAGTTGCAAGACCATTGGCTGAAAGGTTCGGTGTGGAATATTTCTCTGATTACAGGGATATGTTTGCCTCGGTTGATGCAATTACCGTTGCCACACCCACTGTGACGCATTTCAAGATAGCAATGGACGCAATCCAGGCAGGTAAGCATGTATTGGTTGAAAAGCCAATTTGCCCGACACTTGAGGACTCTGAAAAATTGGTTAAAGCTGCTGATGATGCAGGCATTGTACTGGCAGTTGGCCAGATTGAGCGGCATAATCCAGTGGTGAAATTTGCAAGAGAATCCATAGAACAGGGGAGATTCGGAGACATTGTTTCCATATCTGCAAGGCGTGTCAGCACGTTCCCAGGCAGGATAAGTGATGTTGGTGTTCTGCTTGACCTGGGCATTCATGATATTGATGTTATTCGATATCTGGCTCAGAGCTCGGTGATAAGTGTTTATTCACTTGGGGGCAAACGCCAGAACGATAAATTTGAAGACCATGCCAATATCCTTATGGAGTTTGAGAATGGAATTAAGGGATATGTTGAGGTTAACTGGTTAACGCCTATGAAAGTGAGAAAATTATCAATCACTGGCCTTAAGAATTATGTTGAGCTGGATTATATCAAACAAAGCGCTGATATATCATCTTCCCAGGTATCTGGCACACTGGATACTAATGATTTATATCGCCTTCCAATTGAATTTGATATTCGGCATGTAAGCCTGAAGAAGCAGGAACCTTTGAGAAATGAGCATGAGGACTTTATTCGGGCAATCGAGACCAAGACCCAACCACTTATTTCAGGTGAAGATGGTATGCAAACCCTCAGGGTATGCCAGGCCGCAATTAGGTCCATAAAAGAGGGCAGGAAAATCAAGCTGGAGGAATAATATGCCAGAAATATATGGTAATACACAAATTGGTGAAGGAACATTCATTGGCCAGGGATGTGTTATTGGGCATCCTGGTAAGCATGAGAAAGCTCTTCTGGTTGAGAATAGAATGGACGAAGTAAAGGGAACATTCATTGGCCGGGACTGCATCATCAGGGACGGCACAATTCTATACAGCCAGGCAACTCTGGGTGATAATGTTCAGACTGGCCACAATGCACTGGTCCGCGAGGATACCGTTATCGGAGACAGAAGTCTTGTTGGCACCAATACCATCATTGAGGATAATTGCCATATCGGGGATAGAGTCTCAATCCAGAGCGCGGTTTACATTCCCACAAATACAATAATCGAGGATGATGTTTTTATTGGGCCTAGAGTGTGCTTCACAAATGACAAGTATATGGGCCGTGGCGAAATTCACTTACTGGGTGCTCATGTGGAAATCGGAGCCAGAATAGGAGGGAATGCCACAATACTGCCAGGCATCAGAATAGGCAAGGATTCAGTTATTGGCGGCGGAGCGGTTGTTACAAAGGATGTTGAACCATATGCAATAGTCGCTGGAAATCCAGCCAGGCAAATAGGTACGGTGCCAGAGAAACATCGCAAACACTGAGATATTTCACAGGGATGTCGAAAGAGGTGATGATAAATGATACACATTGCAAGACCACAGATTGGTGATGAAGAAATAAAAGCAGCAGAAGAAGTGCTCCGTTCAGGAATGCTGGCACAGGGTAAAAAAGTTGCAGAGTTCGAGGAAAAGTTCTCGCAGTTCATTGGCTCCAAACATTCTATTGCAGTTGGGAACGGAACGCAAGCGCTTCACGCTTCTCTTGTGGCCTGCGGGATAAAGCCGGGTGATGAGGTCATAACCTCGGGTTTCACATTCATAGCCAGTGCAACAAGCATTGTTCATTCCGGTGCAAGACCGGTATTTGCTGACATTGAGCCAAAAACCTTTAACATTAACATTGATAGTGTTAAATCACTTATCACGGCAAAGACAAAGGCAATCATGCCAGTACATTTATTCGGGCTGGGAGTTGATATTAATGCATTCAAGGAACTGTGTGCCGAGAAAGACCTCATTTTAATCGAAGATGCATGCCAGTCCCACGGAGCCCAGGTTAATGGAAAGGGTGTTGGAACATTTGGAGATGCTGCTGCTTTCAGCTTCTACCCAACAAAGAACATGACCACCGGTGAGGGCGGCGCAGTAACCCCCCAGGATGAGAAGATTGATGAGGATTTACGATACTTGAGACACCAGGGACAAAAATCACGCTATGAATATGCAATGATTGGGTACAATTATCGGATGACAGACATTGCAGCGGCAATCGGCATTGCCCAGCTTGACAAATTGCCCGGGTGGACAGAAAAAAGAATTTCAAATGCAGCATTTTTTAATAAAGAATTTAGCGCAGCAGGCATTGAAGTTCCATATGTGCCAGATGGGTACAAGCATGTTTACCACCAGTACACAATTCGTGTGCAAAATCGTGATTCAGTTATTGAAAAGCTGACAGGCATGGGCGTCGGCTCAGGAGTTTACTATCCAATGGGCCTCCATGAACTTGGTCCAATGGCCGGATTCAGAAAAGGGCCCCTGCCAGAGGTTGAGAAGGCAAGCCAGGAAGTTATTTCGTTGCCGGTGCATCCTGGACTTAGCGATGATGAGCTGGCTACAGTTGCCGAGGCTGTTGTCAAAGCGGTTGAGTAGGATTATATATGCTGCCTTGTTTCCTGTGA
The DNA here is from genome assembly GCA_030612505.1 of Methanomassiliicoccales archaeon. Lineage (GTDB taxonomy): Archaea > Thermoplasmatota > Thermoplasmata > SG8-5 > SG8-5 > JAGLQM01. The sequence goes on along the minus strand of JAUWNU010000059.1, from coordinate 4,639 downwards.
GTGGGGTAATTCTTTGGAAGAACTAAGAATCAGCAAGCAAATTAGCATGGAAATTCAGGGAATGCTCACAAAAGAGCTTGGAGATTATGGGGTTTCAATTTTCAGGACCCAGTGCAAAGAGATGGGGATTAAACCAGAAGAAATTCAGCTAAAGGATTTATTGAACCTTTCACAGAGAATGATACGTGCTTTGAGGCCAATGATGGGCAATGATAAGGCCCAGAGGATTGGCAAGGAGATACAGAAGTTCAAGATACTCAGCGAGCTCAAGGACATTAAATCCAAGCAGTCAGACCCATTCACAGACCGTCGAGAACTGGATGCCTATCTCAGGCTTGCTAATATTTCTTACACCATTGGTGACTGGGACGATGCCATGAGCTATTACAAACGAGTAACAACGCTCAGCCATAAACTGAATGAAAAGGTCAAGCTGGCAGAGGCCCAGAGAAACACCGGCCATATTTTCAAGCGCCAGAGCGAATGGGATGAGGGGATAAAATACTTCGAGGCTAGCCTGGATTCCCTCAAAGGCATAAGCAATGCTGTGGGGGTCGCTGATTCACATCGAGGTTTGGGATATGTTTACTGGCGCAAAGGTGATTATGACAAGGCCAAATCAAATTTTATCATTGCAATGGAGAATGCCGAGAAGTCCGGGGACAAGGCAATGATAGGCATGGTCCATATTGAGATGGGGCTGGTGAATAGTGATATGGGAAATCTGGAGGATGCTATTGGCCATTATATGGAGAGCATCAAATTACTGGAGGAGGCCAGGGAATGGCAGCAACTTTCAAGGGCTTACAATAATATTGGAGATACCTTCCTTCAGCAACAGCAATGGGAAGAGGCAATAAAGTACTTCGATTTATGCAAACAATCTGCCACAAAAATGAATCACATGAACATGATAGGGTGGAGCCTTTTCAATACCGCAGAAGCACTGGCCATGTCTGGAAATCCTGATGAGGCTATTGAGAAATGCAATGAGTCAATAGAAATCCTGAAAAAGTTGCATGACCATGTTGGAATTTCAGCCGCATATAGAAATCTGGGTACTGCCTACAGATTCAAGGAGGAATGGGCCAGTGCCGAGAAAAATTTCAAGGAAGCGGAAAAGCGGCTGGACAAGATAAATTCACCCTTCAATTTAGCACATCTTGACCTGGAATTGGGTATAATGTATGCAGAAAAAGGTGATAAATCAAAGGCAGGGAAATACCTGAAAAAAGCTGCAAAAATCTTCGAAGAAATCGGAGCCCAAAAATACCTGGAAAGGGTGAATGAACATCTGAATGGCCTATGATTATTTCATTCTATGTTTCTTCTTGTGAACATTGAGCAAAACAACAATGAGCATGCTGTTTGGCGTCACCGTTTATAGCCTATATTTCGCAATAGCTCTTTACGCTTCTGCTCATCCTCTGGCCCTTCGATTCCTACCGGCGGCTCACCGTCGATTACCCCAAGAATTCCCCGGCCATTCTCATTCTCCACAATAATGACCTCAACTTGATTAGCGGTTGCGCAGAATATGCCGCATACCTCTGGCACATCTTTTATGGCTCTGAGAACGTTTATTGGGAAAGCATCCCTCATTATGACGAAAAAGCAGTGTCCAGCTGATAGAGCATAGGCATTTTCTCCTGCAAGTTTCTTGAGTTCATCATCTGTACCTTCAATCCGAACCAGGCGGTTCATGCTGGCCTCGCAGAATGCCACTGCAAACTTGGCATCGGGCAGGGAATTCATCATTGCCTCGTATATGTCCTCGGCAGTCTTTACAAAATGCGACTGGCCAATTATTATGTTCAATGCTTCTGGATTGTTAATTTTGACTGTTTTTAGTTCCATTTTCTCACCATAGGGTAATCGGAAAGAAGGTTAAAAGACTATTCGGTGCTTTGTTCAGATAGAACTGGCTTGTCCATACCAAGTGTTTTCTTCTTTTTGTCATAATATGCCTGGCACTGTTCTTTTGAAATCTTTCTGGCTTTGTAGAGTCTCATGAGATCGTCCTTGTAAACTTCCATTATTGCCCTGGGATCATCGGCATCCAGCACCAAGGTTTCAACATTTCTTATCCTGGGAATGCTCAGTGCCACAAGGGCGGTCATTGCAGAACCTATACCACATAGAACCATTATGAGCTTTATGCCAGTTCCCGGGCCGGTGCCCAGGAGCCAGCCAAATGTCATTGCCAGATTGCCGCCTTCCATCATTCCCGGCTCGAATATTAAATCAGCAAATGGACCGGCCAGAACCATGCCGATTGCACCGGCAGACATTGCGATTACTCCCCTAGCGGCGAATACCCGGCCCTGACGGTTGGGGGGAACTTTCCTCTGCCAGATTGCCTGGCTGGAGCCGAAAACAAATGGCCCGGACATTGCAAGGATGAATCCAATAGTGGCCCACATTATGACACTTGTGCTCAGACCGAAGAATATCTGGCACACACCCTCTATCACTATGCCAGTCATTATCACCAGTATCTTATTGGTCTTTGAGCCGCCCCAGAATGTCAGGGTTATGCCGCCTACGATGCTTCCGGCACCCATGCCAGCCATGACCATGGCCAGTGTGAGTTCATTGCTGACAGTTATGGCCAGTATCATTGGAGCAAGAAGGATCATGCTCATATTGCCGAAAAAGTTCGAGGAAAAATAAGTCAGCTGAAGCCCCAGAAGCGGCTTACGCTTGAATATGTATTTGAAACCATAGCCAGCATCCTTGAAAAGACCTTTAATTCCCTTGCCGATGTCCTTTGCTCTCTTTGGTTCAGGAATTTTGATGAGCAGTATCAGGCCGATGGCAAATGTGAAGGTCAAGATGTCAAAGGTAAGAACGCCAGACAAGCCAACCAGGGCCAGGAGAAGCACAGCCATTGCAGGTCCGAGGATTCCACCGCCTATTGCACCGGCCAATCCCCATATAGCTGTTGCTCTTTCATAATTTTCCTTCTCAACCAGCATGGTGATGGCAGCGGAGTAGGCCGGGAAATGAAATGAGCCAAATGCGCCTACCATGGCAGCTATGACATAGAGATGCCATATTTCCAGCATACCAGATGTAAATAAAATCAGGCCAATAACTGTCCCGAGACCGGCACCGAGGTCACTGAGGATAATGGTAATTTTCCGGTTCCAGCGGTCAACAAGAGCACCTGCAATTGGCGCCATGATAAGCGCTGGAGCGAATGCAAAGAAGCCAATAAGGGCAAGGGAGGTTGCCTGGCCGGTCTGCTGCCAGGCCCATATCATCAGGGCAAATTGGGTCATTGCCGAACCAAAGATGGAAATCATCTGGCCAAAGCAGATCACACCAAAGGTTGCCATACCTTTCTTGCCTTTTTTCTCGTCATCCATAGTATCGCCTGAACTTACACATAATTAGATGTGCAGAGTATTTAATCAAAGTGGAAATTAGTATCCATTTATACATATTAACTTATAATGTCTTGTTCAACAATTGTTGAAGAATTATTGGTTGCGGATACGGGGGACTACCCGAACCTTCCAAGTTTATCCAGCCATTTCTTGCGATGCTGCTCCACAACATCCTCACTGGCACCTTCTTCCAATGCCCTTGCCAGCAAGGAATCAATAAGTTTCTTAATGCCCTTGGGAGTTGGTTTGTCCTTGGATACATTTGACTGGCCGAAGCATTCCTGAAGAATATCCCTGGAAATGCCAGATGATAGAACCACAAATGGAAAGTCAGCAATAACCATGTCCAATACAGAACGGGCAGTTTTTCTTTCATCGGTCTCATAAATTGAATCTGCCACAATCTCATCCATCTGCCTGGTCATTGGCTCATAATTCTCATGTTCCATGACCATCATTGTTCCAAGGGTGGAAAAGCCTTCCTCAACGCCCTGGCCGGTCTTGGCACTGGTGGTTACATAGGGTTGGAGACTCTTGTATCTGTCAACAATATCTGCCTGGCGTATTCTGCCATCCATCTCTGTAAATTCTGTTAAGGCCTTGGAGGATGCCTCATCATCAACTAGGTCCAGTTTATTTCCAACAAACAGGATAGGAGGCATAACTCCAGCAGTTGTTTCTTCAAGAAGCGGAATCCAGTACTCTTCAAGTTTTTTGATTGTTTCTGGCCTGGAGAGATCAGCAACGATTATTGCGCCATTTAGGCCAGCAATATGCCTTGACTGGGTGGATTTATATCCTTCACTTCCAATAATATCCCACAGCATGAACGAAACAGCATAATCCACTTTATTAAACGAGACATTCACAACCTTCTTGGAGACCTTGGCACCTACTGTACTAATATAACTATCATCAAATGCATTCTTAATAAAACGGTTCATTAGACTGGTCTTGCCAACAGCCGAATCCCCCAGCAGTACAACTTTCTTCAGCACTTCTTCCATGGTATCGACACATAATTGACAATGCGATATTTACAATTATGTGTAAGGGGCTAGGGGCTAGGGTTCGCTGCTTTCGGGCTGAACCCGAAAGCAGAAGGGTCTAGGGTCTAGGAAATGCTGCTATCAGGCTCAACCTGATAGCAGACCTGGCTTTTTGAAGAAAGCCAGTTTATTTATTGCCTGGACTCCCCGGCCAAATAACTAGACCCTCAGTAACAATAACCAAACAAAAGACCCTCA
>JAUWNU010000017.1 GCA_030612505.1 Methanomassiliicoccales archaeon | reverse complement strand
ATCTAATGGAGAGTTCCTGTAGGTCTTCCACGGGTCTGCCGGGTCTGAGGAATCATACCACTTCACCGCATCCCAGGTTGTACCACCATCACCGAATATGGAATCATCCAAAACAGTTCCGATAGGTCCAGAGATGTCAATTGGGAAGGACACGAATGCCCAGTCACCTGGCGAGTATGCCGAAAGGTCTATGTCATAGGAGTCTGCAACCGGTCCGCCTGTGCTGACTGTTGGCTCAATGCTAGACTGGGTTGTTCCATAGTCGAATTCCAGAACAAATTTCTGATCTGGAACCACGTAGTCAATGACGGTCTCCAGGTGGTCAACCCGCACCAGGTCACTTGAGTCTGTCTGGTAACATCCCCAGGTGAACACTCCGCCGATGATATAGTCGGCCCAGTTGGCTGTTATGCTCCTGGTTATTATCACATCCGTATCTGCTGCAGCAGCTACTTGAGAACCAAGCTGTGCCCAGCCGCTGGACGATTCTGCCCATATCTGGAAGTTTGTTGCCGCATTTCCCTGGCCGTCAAAAGTCACATCAATGTTTGTGATGAGAGCCGGGTCAATGGCGACAGTAACTTCACACATGGTGAATATCTCGTCGAATTGGCCTGGGTCAACAGATGAAGCCCTAATCCCATCGGATGTTGAGGTCTGGGTTTCCTGTAGTGCCGTGAAAGGATACTGTGCTTCTCCGGCAAGCCCTGTGCTGGGTCCAGATGCGCCCATGGAACTGGTGTCATAGAATGTTGCTGCTACATCTGAGTTTGTTGGCACAAAGATCAATTGACCTGAGCCGCCACTCGCTACCACAACATTAACCCATATCTCAACCCTTAAGGATGTAGCAGTAAAGGGTGCATGAGAAAGTGTGTCTGTCCACGTGAACAAGTGGCTTGTGTCAAATCCATTTATGTCCTCGTCATCAAATATTGATGTGTCCAGAGTGAGTCCGGTTCCATCCTTGACAACAGCATAGAGATATCCTTCCAAGGGACCTACTACATCAACATGTCCATGGATATTGAAGGTCCATGGACCGCTAATATCTGTATATGGTGATGTTGGCGTTTCCCAGGTTCCGACCAGAACGCTTTCTACAGAGTTCAAGATTCCTGTTTCTACAGTGTTCTCAGTAGTTTTCACTGGTTTCACTGGTTTCATATCAAGGTCTCTATAGATGCCGGATGCTTCAACCTGCAAGAACCACTGGTCATCTGCGGTGTTGTCCACAGAGAAGGGCTCAGATATAACTACCTCTGTCAATTCTGCATCGTTTTTCGCGGTTATGCGTATCAGATAGTTCACACCATCAGTTAGACCAGTTGTGTCCCATGAATAGGTATCAGGATTGGTTGGAATGTCTAGCAGGGTTGTCCATGAGCCGCCGCCATTATCACTGTACTCTAGTTTGATGTCAATCAAGTTATTGTCCATGTTAACATCCTCAGCCAACCAGGTGATATCATATGCGGCTCCATCTATTATCTCATCCGTAGTAGGTGTCAAGAGATCGATAACTGGCGGCCCAATAACCACATAGTAATCGGTTGTCTGGAACGCGCCCCAGTTAAATGCGGCATCCTGTGCTCGAACACTGACTGTGTGTGTTCCGAAGGCGTCAAGGGTCGTATCATGGATATAGAAGCCATCCTCGAGTGGAGAATTGAAATCACCATCTGTTGGGGTCATGTCACCTACATAGTCACCAGGTGCGGTTCCGTCAATGTACACTTCCATCTTTAGAATTTCGGAGTTACCCTTGGCTCTGTCATCTGCTGTGGCCGTAATATTGAGCGGATGACTCTGACCGACTGGAATCGGTGTTACACCGACACTTCCGGCCCAGAGAACGGGTCCAAGGTCGTCACCATCTCCACCATTATCCACGGTGAAATCGTTATCAGATACGTCGAAACCTACAAGCTGTGCTCCGTAACCCACAATCTTGACCCTGTAATTATCTCCGTTGGGATAGTCCAGAGGCGCACCAGTAGTTGTGTCCCAGCTATAGGTCCTAGCGGTTGGAATAGCAGTTCCATCCACAACATATGACTGTCCACCATCACGGCTGATTTGCACTTCAAATCCACCAGAGGGGTCTGCTCCGCAATCCCATGTTACAGTATCTGTACCTGTGATTGTGTCACCACCGTCTGGATAAGTCACCGTTATGTCAGGATGGTCCTCACCGAGCAGCCAAATAATGGTGTTATCTGCTATGGTGGCCCTGTCCATGTTCAGGTCATATCCAAAACCAATTTCCAAATCCGGGTCGTTCGCAACATAGGTTCCGTCGTCCTGAATTTGCGCGTGGGCGAATGCCTCGTATGCCAGCTTGTAGTCTGCGCCATCATATGCGATACCTGCAGCATCGCCGCCGCCAGCATGGAGATTATAATCCCATGGAGGTGTCGGGTCGCCGCCCTGGTCATTGCGAATGTCATCTGGCCAGAATCTGACTGGTCCATAGATGTCCTGCTCCAGGTCCTGGGTTCCGCCATTGCCTGGGAAGACATTGCTTATCTCATGGGCAGTACCGATGAGCCAGCACTGTCCTGCCACCTCATCTCCGCCGCCTCCGTCAGTATCGTCCTGAAGGAAGGTTGCATGCATATACGACATGTACCATGCTGGATCCGGTGGACTTTCTGGATACTCATACATTCCCCAACCGATGTCCTGGCCGGTAACATAGAATTTCTGCTGTCCTGCCTGGCCCACCCAGGTCTGTATAAGTGCTCTTTCCTCACCGCCTAGCTGTGGATATCCTTCTCCTACATCCCAGTAAACCAACTTCGCACTGTTCATGGCTGCCAATGAGGGGAGCCCGAATTTCACAGTCTCCCAAACAGTGAATGACCAGCCATAGTAGCCAAGAGATAATCTCCAGTCATCCACCTGCTGCTCGCTGGAAGTTATGTCGCTGTGCTCCTGGATAATCAGAACGTCTGGGTTGTCAACGGTAGTGAACATGTAGTGAGTTCCGCCATTGGTGTCTCTTGTGGTAATCTCACCGATACTGGTTGACTCAACATCGAAGTAGTAATTGGTGAAAGCAGATAATCCAATAATGGGTACCGAGTGGAGAAGCACCATGTCTACGTCCAATGTCGTTATTGAACCCAGTGCTGCTGTTTCGCCGTAGTAAACCTGGCTGTTGGATGGAACATCCGTAGTCCAGTGCACTATTGCTCCGACATTGCTGATATCTGATACATAGACATCTGAAATAGCGGGTCCTGTAACGCTGGTCTCAGCAATGCAGATAGAATCATGTATCGGGTTAGCATCCGAATAGGTGGCTGTGATTGTTCCGCCATCCTCAATGCCCATTGAATTGTCACCCGGGATGGGTGTAAGTACGTTCAGATCAATGGTTCCTATGAATCTTCTGGCATTGAGAGCAACCTCGTTGCATGTCACTATCTCGACGTCGCCGGTTGTGCTTGTTACCTGAACATCAAGAGAGCCAGTAATCACGTTTATGTCCTCCACCTCGATGCTCACTGTGTCGCCGCTCGCATAGGTGAACTTGTCAAACTTGACCCAACCGTAACCTTCATCGAAGTCACCTGTCACCACAAGACCATAGGGCTGTGGGCCGACAAGTACATTGGTTGCATTGATAGTTATTGTCCATTCACCAGGTATCGGTGCCTTGACAAGCACGCACTCAACATTGTTGGTGTGGTCATATCCTGCCAGACCAGGTGAAACTGATTCCCTGCTGGAAGCTCCATAGTTATTGCCTATGTAGATTGTTCCCAACGGGTCTGTCACGGTAAGATCCAGGTCATTAACCAAAGCACCGTCTGTGGCAGGTGAACCATAGAAATCTGTCCAAACAACTGTTATCTCTAATGGCTGGGTGCCCCATGCATTGAACTTGTACTCTCTATACTGGTCGGTAATCATTCCTTTTGTGTTGTCATCTATCCACATCTCCAGGGCGTCGCCATCGAAATACAGCGAGCTGTCAAGGTCAACCATTCCCCAACCGATGTCATTGTTCGGATAATCCATTGCGAATCCGTTCAGAACGTAAGGGTGGTTGCCTATTCCCTCGCCATCTGGTGGATAGTTACCGCTTGGTGCGTCCATGGCTCCGTTTATCATGGTTGCCTTCATAAGGGCCGCACTAGGCTCGAAACCGTTAGCAGGTACTGGTGATTCACCTGGAACCACAGGATAATAACCATCTCTGTAGTACTGGGAAATCAAAGCCAGGTCGCCTGCCGCTACCGGGCTGGACATACTTGTACCCTGCATGGGAACATAGGTTGTGTCAGCGAGGCCGTCCCTGTTATTGTCATTGCTTGCTGATTCCTGTCCGTCCCAGGAGAACAAACCATCACCGGTTGCGGAGATGTCAGGCTTGAGCCTGCCGTCCAATGTCGGACCCCAGCTGCTGTACGCAGTGGTATCATCCCATGAAGCACCAGAACAATGTACTCCAACTGATATTATGTTCTTGGCCGTGGCCGGTGGTGTGACTGTCCTTGTGTAAGGCCCTTCAGTGCCATAAGGCTCATCCCTGTCGTTTCCTGCGGAGAACAATACCTGATAGTTCTTGTTCAACCACATGAACCAATCAGAATTAGTGGAATCCTCGGTGTATGTACCTTCGACCATTGTCCTTGTACCCTGCTCAGCATTCCAGCAAGGAATACCCCAGCTGTTGGTGTGTATGGTCGCACCATCGCCCTGTGTAAGGGCGTACAGATCCTTCAAATCCTGTGGAATTCCAGATAGATAAACATCGTTTGTTCCTGAGCCATCATCAGAATAGCCCACGTCACAGAACGATATCTTTGCCTCGAATGCCATGCCAAACCTGTTGACATTGGCACTTCCCACGAAATCGCCATTGCCAACCGCAAGGCCGGAAACGTGGCTTCCGTGTCCGTCATAGTCAAGATTGTTATCTCCAAGCTGGTGATAACCAACGACCTTTCTGTGTGTCGGGGATGAGCCTGTCCAATCGCTGGCTCCGGCCCAGCCCGGGTCTCTGAATTGTTCGTGGTCCGTGTTCAGACCCGTGTCTGACACACCAATAACTACCGCTGCGCCATCGACATCACTGTAACCATCTATATTAGCATCCCAGACGGGTGTGGAACCGGAGACCTTGCTCTGCTCAGTCCAGCCGGTATCTGCCAGCATCAACTCGTGCATATAGTGAGGTGCAATGTACTCCACATTGTTAACAAAAGCCAGGTTCTGGATGCCTGGGCGTGAAACCTCTGCCCTGACACTGTTCTCTGTTACGCCAAGAAGCTCGCCACCAAGCTTTACAATCAAAGCACCCAGATTATGGGGGTTCTCCCCATTGTGAACCTGAATATTGACAACAAGTCTGTCCTCGTCCTGGCCAATGGCCTTTGCCTGTTCATAAAGGTTTGTCCACTTGAGATAATCAAGGGAGTCTGCTACACTTAGTCCATCGGTCAGCTGAACACCATCAAGGATGTGCTTCTGAAACTTGAATGCTGGCTGGTAGATATCAACATTCCTCACGAATGGTAAGGTGTTTACCTCTGCCATTGTATCTGCGTCCATCTTGACCATGTATGTGTTATAAGGCACATAACTGCCAATTGTGGCACCCATCGCTTTTAGCTCTGCAATCCAAACCTGGTCTATTGCCCCGTCAAACTTAACGAGGTAATAGCCATTTACCCTGGCATCATACTGGCTTATCATAAGCTCGCCGGGTAAATTCTGTGGTCCCACATTAACATCATAGCGTGCATTAGCCAGATTTACAATGTCATTCTGCTGATAGAATGTGTTTGTAACTGGTGCACTATTTTCTATAGGGGCCTCGGAAGGCTCTGCCCCTGCCAAAATAATACCGACAGGGAGGATCATGGCCAAAGCAACAATTACCACAGTTACTTTACTCACAATCTTTATATTTTTTTCATTTTCCATTCCCATAGGAATTCCTCCTCCTATTCTTTCCTCTTTCATAAATATGTACTGCAGTGTTGCCCACTAACACTACATATTGATTACAACATAGTTAAAGACGTATATATTTATTCCGGTAAATCGTTTATATACTTTGCGGTGTTTTATGATAATTATTAAGATACTGGCTAAAAATAAAAATAAGCATATAAAATTATTCTCTTCGTCGAAGGCATTGTGCCAATAATTATATATGTAGAATCCTTCATTTGCTGCATTCGAAAGAATTCCTTATTGATTTATCATGGGAGGAAGGAATATGAAAACAGCAATGTCTAGAGTAATGATAAGTATGCTGGTAGTGTTCATGATGGTTGCAGTAGTTGCACAGCCAATTTTGAGCATGGAGAACAACCCAATAGATGTTTTGAACAACAGCGTTGATACTCCATCTACCAATGAAGTGGGCGGAATTGAGAACGAACCAATAACAAATGGAGAGGCTTTCCCAAAGAGATTACTTTACAAAGAAGTGGTTGTCGCTACTGATAATGTTGCAGAACTAGCAGCCTATCTTTCAGCCTATGACTATGATGGTATAATTGGAACTGCTCCAAGCAATCGCCAGGGAATCGCATTCCCAGTTCTGGGAGTGCCACCTGAGGCCATTGAGGGGATAGCTGGATTGTCCAGTGTTATGGGCGTCTATGATTATGTGGAACCTGTCAGTTATTCAGACATAGATGGAACCAGCTTTTCAAGAAGCCTTCTGGGCCTGGGACCAAACAGCCCAATCCTTGAGTCACCATTTGCAGGTACCAATGCTCAAACCCTTTATCATGGGGCAGAGGATGCCTGGGCAAATGGATTCACAGGTGATGGAGTCCAGATTGCAACAGTAACATCTGGAACCGATTTCGGCAATATGGAACTCAGGGGCAGTCAGGCAATTGTTGACAACGACATTGCCATTGCCAATGAGGTCGTCGTAGAGTCAACCAGTTCCAATACCACAAACGCAACACTGGACATGTCTAAATATTACAAAGTAATCGATATTGACATTTACGTTAATGATGTGCTCAGGACATCTGGCTACACTGTAACCAATCACACTATTGATTTCGACCCGCTGGTCGGGCCAGATTCCTGGATAAATGCCACATATACATACCGATCACCATATTTCGGATACCCGATAGTATTTGACCCTACATCAATGTCAGCGTATATCGCAGATGGAGAACTCCAGCCATCTACCATCAATCCAGGCGAATCATGGTATGTTAACACAAGCTCAACAGACCTCCATATTTACCACACTGTTGTTGTGGATGGTGCAAATGATTTCTGGGCAGAGGAGAATACCCATGGCTCCTCAGAGGCTGTTTATCCATTGAGCCTTACTTCAGAGTTGAGGGCAGAGGACCCTGCCAAGGATATTAGCGATTTAGAATTAGACTTGAAAGACCTGTATTCTGCATCAGATTCAGAGAACTGGTACTTCGGATTTAGTGTCACACCATACATAGACACATGGTCAAGAAGTTACGATGTCAACTATGGAATTTATATCGATTCCAATGCAGGAGGAGCAACAACCGACCCAGAGGGAAATTACATTACAGCAACAGGCAATGAGCCAGAATATGCGATTTACTTCCATCACACAGGCTCTGACTGGGGAGTTACCGGATTTGTGACAAAATACACCAATATAGATCAGCAGGGGGCCTGGAGCGGGGGCACTAAGACCATCGTCAACTGGGGTGTGGATACCAATGGAAAGTGGAGCAACAACAAGACCATGAGCACCAGTTCAATCGGAGATGCTCAAGTTGTCTCAGATCTAAAAGTATGGAGCAACAACAATACTGTTCAGAACGCAACATTATATATCTGGAATGAAGCTGGAAGTGCCTGGAGTGCCCCTTATACAATCATTGAAGAGCAGGCATACAATGTGGCAAATGGAATAGGTCCAATGGCTGGTAGCAGGATTCTTGAGAATATTACCGGTAAATATCTTATTCATCAGGGCAATGCATACAAGATAAATCCAAATGGGACTGTCAATTTTACCCTTACCGCGGATCACTGGGTCGGCATGAACCTAACATTTGACATGGGAGAGCAGGAATATACTGGTGACTTCATTGAATTCTCTGTGCCAAAGAAGATGATGGCCAGCAATAGCTTCTCAATTATGATGTTCTCAGTTGGAAACAATGCATCCCATGCCCAGGATTCTGTTCCATCCGACGCAAACGTGACCTTCGAGTATCCAGAGTGGAACACCAACATTACTAATCTTGTTGATTTCTTCAATGTCGGAGCAGTACCGGAATATGTGGTGACTGGCATACCAAGCGTCAGTGGAGAATACAGGATAGGGCTTCACCCGGACAAGAACCTTATGATCCATCATTATGGCAGGCCAGTAGCTGTACTGGTAACTGATATGTATGTATCCGGAGAATACAATGCTGTTTACGTGGACCTTGACAATGACAAGGACTTCACTGACGAGATTCCGGCAATGAACTATGGCGTTTACAATGACACAGAGAATATTGGCCCCAGATATGATTTCATTAGGCAGGCAAATAACACAGTCCTCAAGGATGGGGTTTATTATCCAATCCGGGATGAAACTATTGACATTCAGAGCTTTCCAGTTACCAATGAGGTGCTTGTATTGGGCTCAGCAGGTAATGAATGGAATTTCACACTGGCAAACCAGAACATAACAGTACCACCAACTATTCAGAGAAATTATACTGTTATTCATGAAATTGAAAATGAAACAGTAGAGGGACCGACATTTGACGGCCAGACCGGCCCTATTAACCTTGTAAATGGAGACGTAATAAACTGCACATTGTTTGTTGATATTGCTGGAGAATGGATTCCTCTTGCAGAGGGTTCTGATTACACTATAAACTACATCACTGGTGAAATGGATACATCACCCATTGAGCCATATGAGGCAGGTTGGATTTTCTATGCTTATTACAATTACTCTGAAGAAACAACAACTATTGTAACATACACTATTGACACAGTATCAGGAGAACTTATGTTAGATGCTCCATTGGAGGCAGGAGACGACCTTATTACTTTGAGTTACTCATACGAGGTAACCACAATTACACATGTCAACCCATTCATCGATTACATGGGCACAATATATAATATTGAATTGCGTGATTGGGTGTCCAACAAAGATATTGATGCAGATATTGTTTGGAACCACAACGGAACAGGAGATGAAATGCCATACCCGGACCTTTCCGGCGGAATGGTTTACTTCATTGCTGACGGAGATGCCCCAGTTCCATATTCTGATATTTACTGGGAATGGAACAGTGTTGAAGAAGAGGATAGAATCCTTCCAGAAAATGGTGACCTTGTAGCTTTCTTCGGCGAATTCGATGAATCATCGGCCCAGGGAACCGAGATAGGCTCTGCAATCTGCGCCAAAGGAAATACCGTAGATGGAAATGACAATGCACTGGTGAAGGGAATGGCCCCTGATGCAAAACTTATCTCCATACGAGGCGGTGCATTTGGTTCCTGGTACTTCGCAGTTGAGGGATATGACGGCGTTGTGGGAACTGAAGATGATGCACAGATTGTAGCAGTAACCACAAATTTCCCTGTGGCCAATACTGGCTGGGATGTTTACACAAAGGGCGCTGAATATATTGGTTCATATTATGCAGAAGGAAGAACCGTGTTCATTGCAGGAACTGGCGACAGTGGTTTCGGGTACGGAACAACCGCTTCACCAGGCTCATCCGATGCAACAATAACAGCAGGCCAGGGAACACAATTCGATTACAGATGCTATAAAGCAGAAGCGCCAGATGAACTTGCAAGAGTATACGCGGACCAGGGAGTGAATCCCCATCACGGAGATGTTCTGCCTTCATCTGGAAGGGGTCCGAACATGCTTGGGAACCCGGAGCCAGATGTCATTACCGCCGGTGCTTTCAATTTCGGAGCAACGCCACTCAATATCGACCAGGACCTGTTCACACCAAGCGTGTTTGACTGGTACGGCGGCCAGTGGGCATGGGACCTCTGGAGCGGCTCAGCACTTTCAGCATCAACAACAGCTGGAATAATGGCCTTGATTTACGATGCCTACTATCAGACTAATGGGGAATACCCCAACGTTCAAGAGGCAAGATCATTGCTGAGGTCAGGAGCAGATAACCTGAACTACGACGCACTGACACAGGGTGCGGGATGGTCAAATGCAGACCGGTCAACGAAACTGGCTGCAGAAATGGACGGCCTTTACCTTGACAATACCTACTGGGTGCCCGGGGATTACAGAGGCGTCAGATACGAAGGATTTGTCAAGCTCATGGAGCCAGGAGAATCTGCCACCGAGACAATCACAGTGGAGAACATGAACCCATCCGATGATGCAGAAGTTATGATTTATGACTCAATATTCCATAAATTTGATGAATATTCTATGGATATAAACATAACAAAGACATATGATGATGCTAACATACCAGCAGTCATCAATATCGAGCCGTACATTGCAGTGGGAACCGAGCTTCTGAAGGTAACAGCAACATCCGCCAGAAAGGGAACCATGCAAACCTACATGGCCGAGCTGTTCGACTGGACAGACGTGAATGAGAACGGTGAGCTAAACTTCCCGGGTGAGCAGAACAGGATGACATATGTCATCGGCTCCAACTCCCTGGAATTGAGGTACAGGGATCCCCTGGGACGGGTACATGACGGCCTTGCTGTGCAGATAAAGGGCTTCGGCGGCGCCGGTGAGCCATTGGATGAATGGACCATACATCTGGACTTCTATGAGAAGGTGGATTGGAACTGGCTCAGCATCAGCGGTGCACCGGACACTGTTGCAAATGGCACAAATGGCACAACCGAGAGCTTCGATATCGACCTGGACATTCCGAATGATGCGGATGTGGGCTCCTACGAGGGTTCGGTCTATATCAACAAGAAAGTTCCAGAAGAACAGATAGCAACCGGTGTCGGAGAGATGATGCATAATATATCATTCAAGCTATGGTTCAACAATCCCTTAGGTTCGGAAGGCATAATCAACGACAATGAGACAAAGGCTGGAAACAGGTCCGTTATCCCGAAAAGTTCCATCATATCCTGGAACGGGACAACACTCTATGAGGGCATTGATTATATCCTGAGCGGCACGGGGGGTGACGTCAAGTTCAGCGAGAAATACCCAAACATGAAGGATATTATCCCAGAGTATGTACCTTGGTTCAACATGACATATCTGACGGTCGAAGCACAGGATGGAACACCTACAGAGAATGCGGCATGGACAGGTAAGATGAGCGTTCCAAACACTGTCAAAGACGAATACACGCTCTGGAAAGATGGTGACATATGGGACGAGGAAGGGACAGAGACCGATGAGAGTGTCCTCGTGGCCAGCGGCGGCGAGCTGATTGCAGGTTTGGCCAACAGGAATATCATAAGGGAAACATACAACCTCACGAAGAATGGCAGTTACTGGCCACAGGACGGCGGAGATGTTACAGAGCAGCCTATTGCCGATGCAATCGGTGGAGAAGATTACGCTCAACTATCACATGGCAACATTGTGCCTGGCTCAACTGAAGTATACATCAATACAGAACTTCTTCCACAGACAGGTGAGATAACCTTACTGAAAAAGGAAGAAGTCACGGGCCTCAATTCCACCTCCACAGATGTGACAGCCTTCGAACTTGAAGAATTGGGCATGGATGTTGCGGGCTCAATATGGAATGACACAGGCACATGGTACGGCAAGATGCCGGTGAACAAAGATGACACACCCGATTTCACACTATTGTCTTATGTTATCTATGAGGATGGAGTGGCAATGACCGACGGCCTGGATTTCCAGATGCATGTTGATACCACACATGGCAAGATAAAGTTCAGCAACTTCCTTGACCCTACCGGAAATACATACACTGTAAATTACACATATTACAACCACACAATATCCGTGGGCCAGCTATCCCATAGGCAGGTTATCTCCGAAAGTTACAAGCTGTACAGGAACGGTGCCATAATGAAAAGCACCGAATATGAATTGGACCTTGAAACCGGAGTTGTGACCATGGCCAAACCACTTGGAGCAGATGAGATAGTGGATGCAGCATACAAGTTCAACTTATACATGGTGGATCTAAGAGAAGGGAACATAACCATCACGGATGCCCTGAGTACAGGAGATGATGTTGACGTGACATACAGTTATTACAACTATACACTGGACATGGCTACGGGTGCCCTGGCTTTCGCTGACCCGCTGGAGGCCGGCGATGTCATCAATGCCAACTACACCTATGCAAATTACACCTTGAACATGATGAAGGGAATTGTGAAATTCTCCAATGCGCTTATGCCTGGTGAAGTTGTTACCTGTGAGTACTTCTTCTACAGCAATGTCATTCCGGTATTCTTCAATATCGGGGCAGACAAACCGGACTTCGAGTTCGGAGGACCAGACAGCAATACAACGGTTGTTGGAGATTATGACGAACTCTACAAGTACAATGAGATCCGAGGCGGCTATGGCGGCGGCGGAGACTGGATGTATATCTATCTGGACATTAAAGAAGAAGGAAAATATGCCCATCCAGTGGATAATGAGAGGCTCTTTATAGATATAGAATGGGAATATGACCAGACTGATGTGAATGTACAGGTATATGGTGGACGACAGCCACTTCCAGGTGTTTACACTGGATGGCCATATGACCCATTGCCAGCAGACGAATTTGGACCTCATACCATAGGCCATGTTGGTGGAAGTGATGTAACATCTGGCTTCTTTACCACAACTGGAGGACCAGAGGAAATCGTTTCACCACCAATAAGCGCTGGGTTGAATGTTATCGGAGTTAATACCGTTGGAATGAATGGTTCAGTATCTCCAACAGAGCAGTTCAGCGGCAGTGTAGGAACCATGTATCTCGACCCAACAGAGATAAAGATTGTAACGAACCAGTATGTTGGTGAGACCCAAATTGGTATGATATCCAATAAGGAATGGGAAGGTGTTGGCGGTATTGCAGCAGGACCTTCTGCACCAGAGAGCCTGAAAAACCAAACAGTTCATCAGGACGATGCAGACTGGTCAAACTATGATACATTCGAAGAGCAACTGGCATCCGGTTCTACTGTTTATTCACGTACCATAAAAGATTGTCTGATATTCCATGTTCACATATGGGGACATGACAATGCTCCAGATTTAGACCTTGGAGTGTTCCTGGACGGCAGTGGCGAAGAAGTAGAAGAACCAGATGGAATAGTGCAAGCTGATGAATTCGTGGCCTATGGAGCAGACTTTGATGCCGATGAAGAGGTGAAACTCATTGCACCAAAGGACGGAACCTATCTTATTGTTCCATTCGGGTTCACTTTGACCATGGATCCAGCTATGTTTGACATGGACATTACCATCGTGCAGGGAACTGGCTTTGATCTTCAGGGCAAAGGCGATAATAGCCTTCCAGCCGACCAGAAAGGTTACTTCTCTTCAAACCAGACAGAGGATGCATTTAACCAGACATACCTAAACATGGCCTGGGACCTCCCAGGAAGTGCAACTGGAACTCTACAGGGTGCTTTGTACATCGGACCAGGAAACGGACCAATGTGCATGCTGGTTCCAATCGAGCTAACAATCGACACAGATGCACCACTGATTGCCAACCCAACCCCATCAGAAGGAGCTTACACTAATAATCAAAAACCAGAGATTGTGGTCTCTGTAAGCGACTTTGACAGAGCCGAATTAATGCCTGATTCCATGAAACTATACGTTGATGGCGTGGATGTTTCAGTGCAGGCCAGTGTCAGCATACCATACAACGATGATGCTGAAAAAGGCTTGATAGGATATGGAGGTGGAACTGTAGCTTACAAACCATACATTCCATTGATTGATGGAGCCCATGTAGTGAAAGCTTCCATAATGGATAAAGCTGGAAACATTGCTATCAAAGAATGGGCATTTACAGTGGACAGCAGCATGCCATCGGTTGAAATAAGCTATCCTGCAGAAAGCGTTTCCTATGTCAACACAGATTCTATAACAGTAACTGGAATAGCAGAAGCAGGAGTGGAACTTGAGATAGTGGGAACAGCCAATGCAGAACTGATGTTTGGAAACTATGGAGCATTCTCTGTAAACATTGGACTTGCAGAAGGTGAAAATTCCTTCATAATCCGGGCAACCGATCTGGCTGGCAACACAATAGACATCACGCGCACTGTGCATATGGACGATGAGATGCCTGAGATAGACAGCGTGAGATTCTCCACTGGATACATCACCAATGAACCATTGACAACAATGTATGGCTCACTTAGTGAAATGGGAACACTCATTGTTGATGGTGTTGCTGTTACTGTCAACTCAGATGGATCATTCAGCCATGTGATTTCGCTCATTGAAGGTGTGAACACAATACATCTAGAATTTGCAGACATGGCAGGCAATGTTCAGCATGACTGGTACAATATAACACTGGACACTATTGCTCCAGTAATAAGCTTGAGCACTAACGATGCTACGGTCTATAATAACTCCTTTGAACTTATTGGAACTGTGGAGGCAGGTGCCGAAGTATTTGTCAACGGAAAGCGTACAACTGTGGGAACCAGACAATCCGGTGAATTCTCCACAATACTGACCTTGAGCCCAGGTATAAACAATATAGTAATCGAGGCAGAGGACAGCGCAGGAAATATTGCCCAGTACACGCATACAGTGGAATATGATCCAGATTATGACGCAGCGGGTGTCAATTGGCCAGCTATAGGAGTCATGATTACTTTACTGGTTGTTGGACTTTTGCTTGGCTTGCTCTTTGGAGGCATGCTACTGGGTGGCAGAGAACCACTAGATGAACCTCCAATGGATGAAATAGTAGAAGATGAGGGCAAAGAAGTTCCAGAAGATATGCCAATGGACCAGGAGATTCCAGAAGATGATGAATCCTTAGAAGCTGGGGAGTCTGCACTTGAAGATATTCCAGAAGAAGATATCCCAGAAGATGAGTACTCTGATGATTCTGCACTTGAGGAACAGCCAGATGAAATCCCAGAAGAAGTGCCAGATGAAGCGGATACGGAACCAATTCCAGAAGAGGATGAAATCCCAGAAGAAGTGCCAGATGAAGTGGATGCAGAACCAATTCCAGAAGAAGAGGGCATGCCAGAGGAAATAAATGAAGAAGCAGATGCTGAGGAACCTTCAGAGGCAGAGCTGCCTATGGATGAGGGACCAGAGGCAGAGCTGCCTATGGATGAGAGACCAGAGGCAGATGCACCTTCAGAAGACGAGGACCCAAGAATTGCAAAGCTCAGAGACGCTTTTGAATCTGGAAAGATATCCGAGGAACTCTACGAAAAGAATTTGGCACGGTTCAAGGAACAATAGATATAACGAACAAACATGTAAATAGCCAGGCATGAACTTGCCTGGCTCCTTTTAACTTTTAAATGGTTTTAATAATTATCTAGACATTAACTTGATTATGGCCTCAGCCGGTTCACCATTACATTCTTCCAGGGCTGCCAATGCTTCCTCATGAGACACATTTGCCTGGCCAGCCACCAGTTCTACATCTTCATCTGGAATCTCGATGCCAACTGGCTGTGGTGTTGTTGAAATATCTACATCTCCCTTGATAATTTCATGGTCTCCCACAATCTGAAAGGTTTTCTGGCCCTGCATTGTTGTTACCTGGACCTCTGGTTTCTTGAAAACATAGGTTTCCCCTCTAGCTTTGATGATTACCTCATCCACGCCTTCCATATCTTCCTGGGTAATTCCCATTTTCTTCATTGCCTGCTTCATTTGTCTGGGGTTCACACCTCTCATGCCTGGCATCATTTGACTCACCAGCAGTAAAATTACATGTTGCCTATAAGGTTTTTGCATGGCTAAGGCCCAGGGAACATAAACATTCTGGCTATTGGGCCAGATTATTCATGCATACTTGCCTTCAATGAGATTGTTAATGTGCTTGTGGGAGCCACTGAGACTTTCAACATCGCCGTCCCATTCCTCCAGCATATCTCCGAACTCCTCTTCAATGTCCTTTATGCACTTATCAATCTGAGGCTTGAAGGGTTTGATATCATCACCCAGAATAAGTGCTGCGACAATGATGTGCTTGCCCCTGCCTAGGACTATCTGGAATTTGCCGAACTTAAGCTCATCAAGGCCTCCTTCCTCGCCTCTGAATGAGTCTTTGATAAAGTCCTGAACTGCCACAAGCATGCCGCTGAGGATGTCCTGATCCATGTCTGGCTTCAATCGTCTGGTGAAATGTTTAATGAGAAGGCCGCTGGTACTCATGAAGAACAGTTCATCAATTACTGCATCAGGTATGTCAGCAGCCTTTTTTCGCTTGTACAGCATGAACATAATTGGTATGAATATTAGTATCAAGATGAGTCCAACACCGCATATTGCACCGCCATCATCTGCCTTTACAAGCTGAACATTAGATGCAGATATTGTATCGCCAGCAATCACATTAACAGAACTTTCTGTTCTTTCATAATCAGAATGGAAGTACACAATTGTTCTATTACCACCAGGTACATTCTCAAGAGTATAGCGACCTGCAACGTCAGTAATGTCCTCAATGGCCGGGAAACCCTCAACATAGACCGTTACGCCACCAAGTGGGTTGCCCTTATTGTCAAAGACAGTTCCGGTCACAGTTCCTGTTATAGCCACATCATTGACTGTTATTACAAGTTCATCTGTGTCAGTGTATCCAGCAAAATCTGTGACAGTCAAGGTTATTGTATAGGTTCCAGGTGTGTCAAATGTCCAATATACAGATTCACCGTATAGCGTGCGAACACCATTATCTGTGAACTCCCAGGTATAATTGGCTATTCCATAATTGTCAGTGCTCTGGCCAGCATTGAAGTTCACAACCACGCCAACATTAACTGTCTGGTCAATTCCGGCAATTGCCACTGGCTGTTGTGTGTCCTCAATGGTTATAGTGCCGGATTGACTGGCCGCATTTCCCGAGGGGTCCGTTACCCAGATTGTGAACGAATAATCACCCAGCAAATCATAGGTGCGGTTGAGCATCCATGTGTTCCCAGTAAGTGTTAGGGAAACATTTGATAGCCATGTACCGTTGGGTGCCGCAAGGTTCAGGTACACCGAACTCACAGTATCCAGGTCACTAGCAATAACTCTGACATTGACATGCCCGAAGACCTCCTGAGTTGCTGGCTGGACATTGACAGATGTGATTGCCGGTAGAGTTGTATCAACAACCGTGAAACTTGACTTGCTGCTGTTAACATTATTATTATCATCAACCGCCCAGATGGTGAAATTGTATGTCCCAATCTCTGGGGGTGTGAAGACCCACCAGTATGAACCTATGTTCATTGTCTCATTGAAAAGTTCAATATCTTCAGAACCGAACATCTGGATTGTCACAATGGAAAGGCCAGAAAGGTCATCCGCATCTGCAGTGATATTTACTGCATCACCGAATTCCATTATTGCTGGAACGGTCACATTGTTGATTGTAGGGGCAGATGTATCATTAATCCAGAAACTGCCGCTTACTGAGTTGGAAATACCATTACCATCACGGGTCCAGAGGGTGAAAGAATACTGCCCGATAATTGAACAAGAAAATTCAAGATAATATGAATCTGCTGCTCCATGGGTCATTGTGTCATTGCTCATTGCAGTTCCATTGGGATACTGGATATCCAGCCAGGCATTTATAATTCCTGCTAAATCCGTTATATTCGCACTTATGTTCACGTCATTCCCGAACTCGGGAACATCTGGCAGAACCCGCACATCATCAATTGCTGGTAGTGTTGAATCCTGCACAATGAACGAACCGTTGATGAAATTGGCGTTGTTGAAGGAATCTGTTGCCCAGATTGTGAAGTTGTATGTGCCCAGGGCCAGGAAAGTATCCTCAAGCCAGTAATCGCCGCCTGTGTTGTTCATGGTTGTATTTATCAAGGTGAAATGATTATACAGTGATACATCTGTAATAGCTGACATATCTGTTACTGTTACACTGATGTTAGTGGTGTCATTAAATTCTGTTGGATCCGATGTTACCAGCAAATTTGAAAATACTGGGGGGTCAATTTCAGTAATATTTATTGTTTTGACACCTGGGTCAGGATTTATGGCCGTGTTTCCAACAGTATCATTTGCCATGATGTAGAAATCAATAGTGCCGGTTGCCCCCTGGGCAGGTATTGTGGCCGTGTAGGTATTCACACCTAGCTTGCTCATTGGCACTGCATAATCAATACCTGGAACATCATTGTACCAGAGGGTTACATCTCCCACCTGGCCGTCATCGCTGACATCAGCATATATCGTGATATCATCGGCAATGGTGACCGTGGCCTGGTACTGAATATTGTATATCACTGGTGGATAGGAGAACAGAGTCATATTGTTGAACCAGGTTATTTGTCCTGCTATCACTGGCCTATCCTCAGAAGTATTGGAAATATAACCGCCTTTCGTTGCGGTGACATTATATGGTCCATCCGAGGGACCTCCAGGAATTCCGGTTATTGTGTAAAGACCGAAGATATCAGTTACACCGCTTTTTTCAACAAGACCGCTTGTGACATTGACAACATCGACAGCCACACCGAAGTGTGATGTTCTACCGTCCAGAGTCACGTTTCCAGATATGGTTCCCACTGTGGGAATCTGTGAATCTGATATTGTCACATTTGTCCATTCGGATTCAATTCCATCACCAGGAACTGGGTTTAGTTTTGGATCAATAATAATTTCATCTGTTCCCGAGAATGTAATATTTAGTGTGTTATTATTCCCGGTCCTGCCCCAGCCAGTTGGTGGATAAACATACCATATAGTAGTGGAATTCCCTTCAGAAACTGAACCCGTATTGACATCATCATAAGTAACATTGAGTTCCAGTTCATGTTGGGAAAGTGTTGGAATGTATGGGGGTTGTGCAGTAAAATTCCCTTTCTGGTGAATGTAAACTGGATTCTTTGAGGCCACATCGCCTACGAGCCCAATATCATAGATAGCTGAACCAGCATCCAGATCATAAGTTATTCCATCAACCGCCATGTAATCTGTGAAATTAGAAGGCATCTGTACCATAGACCCAACCATGCCCATTACCATATCTACTTCCTCTTCACTAATAAAACCGTCCCCATTACCGAAATCATAAACATCCATATAATACCGAAGTGTCTCATTATCAGCCAGTATGCTCATATATATGTCAACTACTGTTTTATTCCAGTCATTTTGGTTGAAAATAAGTGTGTTGATATTAGAATCCAATGTTTCATTCTGGATTGTACGGTTAGCAAGTAAATAAGTGCCAGTTGTTAAAGGGACAGTGGTCAAATTGCCCTGGTAGCGTTGTGCTGTATCCTGACCATCGTTTATTACAAGTAGCCAATCGCCCTGCCAGCCCCCCAACATATAGTATCCGTTTTCGTCAGTCGTGGTTCTATTGATTACCTTGCTTGTCTTATTGAATATCTCAACGCTGAGATTTGCAATCGGAACATCGTTGGTATCATTCGCCCACCCATAAACATAGGAATCGATTGGGAAGCTCTGGAATTTTGTATAATTGAATGGCACATAGCACTGGCTTGCCCATATCATGTTATTATTATTCTCAGTTGCCGAACCATTGAGCATCATTGTGGATGCAAGACCCAGGTGCCATCCAGTATTGTAAATGTCTGTTCCAGAAAAGGAAAACTCTATGGTATGGGTGCCTGGATCAAGATCCCTGGTGACGAATATCTGGTCAATCTCATCCATGTTCCAACTATCACCCTGTGGAACATTGTAAAGCTGACTGACGAATGTGTAGGTTCCAGAAGCCAGTATCTCAACTGTGGTATTGAACAGAAGCATATTGTAAAGGCCATCGAAATCCGTATCCAAAGGTCCGAAAGAATGTGGTGTTTCAACATCATCCACATCTGGCAGATCAAAGTCTGTCCAGTTATATGGAGTTGTCAGGTAGAATACCCTGTCAACAGTGTTCCAGTTGTCCCTTTTATAAAGATCAAGCCTAACTACGTATCCATCTTCTTCCATGAAATGTATCTGGGTGCCGCTGAAGGCCAGGCTGACAACATTGAGGCCTGCATTTAGATTGGTATCGTTCTGGG
This sequence comes from Methanomassiliicoccales archaeon, assembly GCA_030612505.1. Taxonomy (GTDB): domain Archaea; phylum Thermoplasmatota; class Thermoplasmata; order SG8-5; family SG8-5; genus JAGLQM01. Next base: position 4,916 of record JAUWNU010000017.1, on the reverse strand, counting down.
CATTAGCAGAGCCTGAACTGAACGGACCTCCATCACTGTTGGTACTCCAGATATCTGCATAAAGATCCCCCTGCAATTCATATTCCCCAGGAGATGTACAGTTAATTGTGACATTGACGTATAACCAGTCAAATTTGCCATCACCGTCCAAATCCGCCACTGAATCCACGGCCGGAAGCTCTATCCATGCATCCAGGTGGTCCAGTGTCATGTTCTGCCAGTAAAGAGAGCCGTACCAGGAATTAATATTAAGATATTCCTCACCTTCATAGCCATAGCCATCCATTCTGACAGACAGCCTTGGATTGCCCTCTGGAACTGACATGGCATAATTACCGCCAGCATCGGTGATGGCAGTGAACAGCCTTGCACCGTACATGGCTGTCACAGTTGCACCGGTCACATTGGAATCATCGCTTTCGCTGATTCGGCCTCTTATCTCATAGAACAGGGGCATTGGCCTTACCGATATATTCAGCCAGACATCATTTCCTGACCTTGTATTGAGGAACATTCTGCCAGGGTTATAATAGCTAGAACTATCCATTTGCGAGTCAATATATACATCGCCCATTGGCACATCAATTTCATAATAGCCTGAGGCATTTGTGTTTGTCCAGTTCATCCAGTTATCTGCAGAGCCCATCATCTCATGCCCTGTTATAGGGTTCATGTCCAGGTCCTGAAGATAGCCACGAACAGTAACCTTGCTGCCGATTGAGTCAAGTGTAAAGTTCATCCAGTTCCATTCCTGGTCAGCCAGTAGATTTCCAAATTGCATCTCATAATCTTCATGAATAACCATGTAATAGGTAATTTCATCCATTGGGTATCCTAATTCATACGTTCCCTGGAAATCAGAAATTGCTGCTGTGTCATAGGTTGATTGACCGCGTTCTGCATTGGAAAAGAAGCATATTGCATCTTCAACTATCTGGCCACCTTGATTTTCCACAGTTCCAATGATTACTGAATCATATTCAAGAGTGTGAAGTTCAAAATCATACCAGATAGTTTCTCCTGGTTGCAGAACAATGTCCAACCGCCCAATACTGGACCTGTCATTATTGTTTGTGTATGCCATGGCTGCAATTTCATAATAGCCAGGGGCCATATTAATAATTTTATAATAACCGCTTCCGTCAGGGCCTGTTCCAAAATTTGAATTCCAACTTGATATTTGAATGTCACCTCCACTGGGTGTCATTCCATCAAGTGTGATGTTTCCTCTGATAGATGCCTGGGGTTCTGAATTATTTACTAATGTGATATTCTGCCAAATTGATTGACTGGCCACTAATGTAATTTCGGTTCCGTTCCGTTGGTATCCCCAATTCCAATTATCTGCCTCCAATCGCAAATCCCCTGAGATAACATATATTTCATAGTAGCCAGATGAGTCTGTCCAAGTTCCATTGTTCCATGAATTATTGGCATTTCCAACGCGTATATTTGAATTGTTCAAGGGGCTGCTGGTGTTAAAATCTGTGATGTAACCCATAATCATAGCATCATCTGCTGGCTCACTTGCCAGTGTAATATTGAGCCAATTATCTCCAGATTGGAGAGTTATTGGCATTGATGTTGAAAGATATCCATCATTACGGAAATTAACATTCTTTGTTCCTCTGGTGAGGTTAAATTCATAATAGCCAGTAGAATTTGTATAATTTGAATAATCATCATCAAATGGATTTGAATTCCATGGTTCTTCCACAGAGGCATATGCATTGTCCAGTGGTCCGCCTGAGCCTTTGATGTACCCCTTCAAGGTGCAGTTCAGTGGTTCAAGGGTAATGTTCCGCCAGAGTGTCCAATTGTCGCCAAGGGTGAATTGAAGGGTTATGGATTCATAACCAGTTGAGCTAGCGCCCATTTTGTAATCACCGGGAATAAAACCCATGCTGAAATATCCAGAGATATCGGTTTGGGTGCTGTTGATATAATCATCTGAGGCGGCAGTAAGGTTCTCACCAGTCAAAGGCAAGCCAGTTATTGCATCCAGAAGAAATCCCTTTAACCATGAGCTTCTTGGAGGCGCAGGGTCCAGTTCCATATTGTACATGACATCTGGCCATGATTCATCAATCCAAACATCTATCTGGCTCAGTAAATATGCAGGGTGGATTCCAAGCATCTGGAATTGATGGTTATTTGTTACAGTCAAATTCAATTCATAATATCCTACAACATTGGTACCTGTAGAATTTGAAGCACCATAACCATACATATCACCAAAGTATACTGTTACTGACTGGATTGGAAGGCCTGAAACAGAATCATTTACCCAACCAAAAACAAAAACCTCAGCTGTTTGGACTGATATTTCAACAGGCCTTGCCTGTACATTCTCTGAATCCAGCAAAATACTTGCTGGCATACTCACCATCATTAGCACCAATATAAGTGCAAATAATTTTTGTTGTCGCATGGGCATCCCTCTCTAGTAATGGTCTAAATAAATCGTACACTATATAATATCTGTGATTCTTATTTCTCTACAACAATGGCCATATGGTCCTTCTCATGAGGCTCCAACCGAATCATCTCCAGAACCTTGAAGCCTGCGCCTTCCAGCTCAAGTCTGCACTCATTGAATATTTTTGTCGGTGCAGCGGAAACATCAATGCATCTGGACTTGACCATTAGATAGCCTGTGCCTCCGGGTTTCAGCATGAACGCGTTCTTGATGAAAATATCTGTTTGATTGCGCTGGGCAATATCCTGATACAAGATATCAACCTGGCCTACAAGCCTGGAATAAATATCCGGCTGATTTGCATCTTCCAGAATTGGCACGATATTTGGACGTTTTTCTGCTAAATTTAGAAGCTTCCTGAAGGGATTTTTTGCAACCTCAACTGCGAATATTCTGCCGTCAGTGCAAATATCAGAAATATGGCCCACTGTTGTTCCGCTTGCTGCACCAAGATAAAGTATGTTCGAACCCAGGTCAAAAGGAAAAATCTTCCCGCCTTTCATGAGAAATGCAGAAAGTTTACTTTTATCAGGATTCCAGTATCTGAATTCTATACCACCAATTTTCCGCTGAACTTCCCAATACGTTGAATCATCAGGCACAAGGTTTCGTGTATAAGGTTTGGAATCAACCCATTTCAGCATACTGGATATCATCCTAACCCCCGCTAATTAGGTGAATTACTTCAATAATTGAATCATCCGGCACAATTGTCTCGGAATACTTGGCCTTTGGAATTACCTGGCCATCAATTTTGACTACAACAAGCGGAAAGGTATAATTCATCCTTTTGAGAAGTTGGGTGATGCTCTCGCCTTCAACCCAATCAATTGGATTTGTATTGACCTTAATAGACATCCATGCCCTCCGTTAAAATTTGAAGAACTAAATTGGCCTGCCAGTATGCGAATAATCCTACCCTTGGAGCAAGTAAAATGCCATCATCGCTGGAAGGCGCATCCTTATCCTCAATCAGGAATAAATTGCCAGATGTGTGAATATTAATGTTCTCACTTTTTCCGATGCCAGCTACGCCAGAAGCAGCCACAACTGGCTTATCAGGAAGTTTTAACAGGATTTCCTCGATAAATGCTGCTTTTGTTTCTGCGCTATCCAGGGCTTCAACCACAATATCCACGTCCTCGAAGGGAAAATGCATCATGCCTGGCTCAAGTTTCTGGCATACGGCTGTAACATCAATATCAGGGTTCGCCTTCTCAATATTGTACATTAGCGCCTCTGTCTTGCGCTGGCCAACCTGCTCAACCTCATATGCTTGACGATTGAGGTTCGAGCGCTCAACCTCATCAAAGTCCACAATGATTAAGCGGCCAATACCGGACCTGGCAAGTGCCATTGCTACATTGGACCCCAGGCCTCCGAGACCTGCGATTCCTACTGTTGATGCTTTTAGTTTTTCAGCTACTTCATTTGTGCTCATTCTCTCAACACCCAAACTGGAATTCATCTTATTATAGGTTTCTGATTAATAGTAATTCTTCATCAGGCATCGAATAAACTAGTTCTGCTAATTCTTCCCCGCTCTCCCATGAAGTCATTTTCTCTTTAATCATATGATAAACTTCGTCATTTAGGCAAATTTCAATTGATTTTGTGCCTTCCTTATCAGAAAATATTGCCCGGGGCTCTCCCTTTTCCTCAACAATGATATTTCCCTTTCCCATGGTGCAGCCCGATGATAGTTGAACACCGTCAATCATGCAGGACATTGGTGTTATGCTGCCAGAAAATACTCTTGCAATTATCTTGAAAGCATTATCACCTAATTCCTGGTTTGCAGCAAGGCCCATGCGATAACCTATTACTGCATATGGCCCCAAATGCCCATGAAATTCTTTAATTTTTTGAAGAGTTGGATTCATCACTAGATATTGATTATCCATCTACTAAAAGGTTTTTATCAATAAGGCGCCATAACGATAAGTTGGAGTTTGTGCCACCATTCAAACGTAGCAAAAAATTTATAAACGTAGCAAGTATCTGGGATGATAATAACATAAGGTGATAAGATGGAAAAGGTAACCAGAATAGGGGTTTCTATTGAGCCAGAACTTCTGGAAAAGTTTGATGAGCTCATCGAGAAACAGCAATATTCAAATCGCTCGGAGGCTGTTCGAGATATGATAAGGCAGTATCTTGTGGCAGAAGATTGGGACAAGGGCATAGGAACTGTTGTAGGTTCCATAACAATAACTTACAATCATGATAGTTCGGGTGTTGTGGAGAAACTAGCAAAGGTTCAGCACAAGCATAATGAGATAATTCATTGCTCAAGCATTGTTCGGTTAGATGATAAGACCTGCATGGAAGTTATAACAGCCCAGGGCAGTTCTTTCGAATTGAAAGAGCTGGCAGATGCAATCAAGTCCATTAAAGGTGTGAAACACACAGAGCTGGCAAAGAGTTCTATAAAGTA
>JAUWNU010000016.1 GCA_030612505.1 Methanomassiliicoccales archaeon | reverse complement strand
CATTGAGTGAAGAAGTCAGATATTGGATGAACAGAAGAAACAAACAGAAAAAGAAGATTGAATGGAAATTTACAAAACAAAACGCTGACGAAAAATTATCCAAATATTATGTAACATAACTATTCTGTCAAGACACTAGTTCACTGTTTTGATTGAGTGATAAAGTCCTTGAAATCTTTTATCAAGCTAAGGGCCTCGCAATAATCCCCATCCTTGACAGAATTATTGACTTCCTTGAGTATATTGACTGGCTGGGAGATATCTACGTTCATCATTTTGATTTCCCGGAGTGTCACCTTGGCCTTCCTCATCTCGCTGGCTATGTAACCAGGCAATACACGGGTGAGGTTTTCTCCTGCTTTCTTGGCTAGCTCGGAAGCTTTCTCATTATCGTCCAGGTCAACAGCCATCTTTGCCTCGTCATAGAGAGATTTTGCCTCATCGACATTGATATGGAGGGCCACTGCATCTGAAAGGGTCTTTTCAATGAGCTCAAGTTCTGCCTGGGGCAATGCCGAGCTTACAGATGAAGCCATTTGGCTCTCGATTTCTTTCATGCTGTTGTGGGCAGTGTGGAAATCGCCGGCTTCCATGGATTTCTTGATTTCTTCAATATTAGATTCCATTACAGAGACATCCTTGCCAGACTTCTTTTCCAGAAGCATAGCGTTTTGTAGAGTTCTCAGTTTGTTGATCATAAAGCTCTTCAGGTCTCGTTCCAGGCCAGCCTTTCCTTCCTTCACCAATTTTATGGCGTTCTCCAGATCGCGCTTCTTTCCTGCTGTAACTGCCTGGTTGATAAGGGCCTTGCTTGCTGAAATATCAATTTTCATATTATTAGCAAGCATTAAAAGTTTCTTTACCTCGCCAATATATCTTGGAAGCTCCTTGTAACTCTCTTTTTTGGCAGTTTCTGGATCTGGAACGGCTTTTACAACCTGGGGTTCCGGTGTTGGTGCAACTACTGTTGGCTCAGAAGCCTGAGCCGCGGCTGGCTTATCCTGGGCCGCCTGCTTGATTGCCTTCATCCTGTCAGAGAAACTCTGCTCTTCTACAGGGGCAGGTTTTACTTCAGCTGGCTTTGAAGCTTCTGGCTTTTCAGGCTCAGGTGCTTTGGCAGGTGTAGGCGCAGGGGCTGGAATCGATGCCTCTTCTTCAGCCGACGCTGGCTCAGATTTTGGCTCTTCAAGAGTGCCATTCTTCATTGCCTTCATTCTTTCTGCAAAACTGAGTTCCTTGGGAGGTTCGGCTGGCTTTGGTGCAGGGGCTGAAGTTGGATCATCCTTCACCTGTTTCAAACGATCTGCAAAACTTACTGGCTCCGCTGGTTTTTCCTCTGGTTTTTCCTCTGGTTTTTCCTCTGGTTTTTCCGCTGGTTTTTCCTCTGGTTTTTCCGCTGGTTTTTCCGCTGGTTTTTCTTCCGGCGCTGATTCTTCAACAATTTGAGATGAAATGTCAACAGGTTCTGGCTCGGCACTTTCTTCCTCAAATTCCGTACCACAACTGGGGCATTTGTCCACAGTGACATCTATCATGGATTTGCACATTGGACACTCGAATACCCCTTCCATCTCGAATTCCACACCACAATGAGGGCATACATTGGCATCTGATGGCACATCTCCATTGCACTCAGGACATTCAAAAACATCTTCAACTGCTTCCATAATATCCCCCTCTGCAGCCTTCATAAGCTCGCTAATGTGGCCATTATCATCAGCCATAATTTGAGATTTTAAAGCCTCGGCATCTTCTGGAGCTATTTCCATTTCCTCTGCTGCAAAGAGTGATAAATCAGTATTGCAAGAGGGACAGACGGTGGCCTGGGCTGATACTGCTTCATCACAGACTGGACATGTCCGTTTGCTTTGCTGAGCCTCGTCATCGGCCAAAATCATCACCTGATTGTCTTACTGGGGTGAAGTGAACTTTGGTATTAATATTTGTGGGAATTGGAATGATTCGGTTAACTATAAATCCAATAAACGCTTGCAAGTCCAAGTCAACTAACAACGGGGGACTTACAGTGTTCAAGGATTCAATAAGCGGGCTAGAAAAGGTTTTCAAAACAGATATAGAACCACCAAGCGTGGTATTAGTTACAGGGCCACCAGGTTCTATGAAGACAAGCTTTTGCTATACTCTCATGTCAAAATATCTAGAATCTGCAAATCAATTCGGCCTTTACTGCACACTTGAGGAAACGTCCCAGAGCCACCTGAGGAATATGAAAAGTTTGGGCATCAAGCTCTCTCCACACATGCAAATATCTGATTTTACAGACCTCAGGGAAGTGGACAAGGTTGTTGATGAGGGTGATGAAACAGATTATATCAAGTTCATCGAAAAAATGATTGTCTATTTCAAGAAGAAGTATGGTGACAAGTTCACAATATTTGCCCTGGATTCTCTGGGCGCTCTATATTCACTAATGGAAGATGAGAGCAAGATGCGCAAGCGAATGTTCTACTTCTTCAAGATGCTGAGGGATAATAATCTCACTGCATTGATTGTCATGGAAAGAAGCCTTGGAGCAGAGAGCCAGCTTCTTGGAAATGAAGGTTTCCTTGTGGATGGTATAATAATGCTTGGCCTGGACAGAAGCCGGGGCAAGTTAGTTAGATATCTGCAAGTCGAGAAAATGAGAGCATCTCAGCACAGCATGGAAAAGCATGCAGTGGAAGTTGGAAAAGATGGCATTGTCGTTCTTGGGCCGATTTTCGATACCGGAGAAGGATAGTCAATACTACCATTACCAAAAATACTTTAATAGATAAGCGTATCTGCAATCAATAACATAACCGAGTTAACGGGAGGAATTCCTTTGGGTGATGAACCATCAATTTGGGAAGTAATGCAAAAACAGGCCGAGCAATTCAAAGAAAAGGAAGAAGATCTTAGGCGCAAGAGCGAAGAAATCGAGCAGAAGACATCTAGCCTTGAATCGAAAGAACAGGAACTGACTGCTAAAGAGGGCGAGCTTGAGGAGAAGGTTAAAAGTCTTGAAGAAGACAAGAATGCTTTTGAATCAGAGAAATCCAGAATCACAGAGCTTGAGAATGGATTGAAAGCACGGGAAGCCGAAATTACAAACAAGCAAAAAGAATTCGCATCCCGTGAGGAAGAGATCCTCAACAAGCAGGAAGAAATTAAAAAGATTGAAGATGAGATAACCCAGAAGAGGCAGGGTTTCATAGAAGCAGAGGAAAAAGCACAAACCGCTGTTTCTGAACTTTCTTCTATCATTGAAAATTTCAAATCCAAAACAGATGAGATTCTTACAAGAGAGAAAGCACTGACCAAAGAAGAAGAAGATCTCAGTGCCAGCAAAGAGAAAGTCATCGAAGATGGCAAGAAGCTCATGGAAAAGGAGAAGCAACTTCTGGAGAAAGAAGAGCAGCTCAGGAATGCTCCAGTAGCAGTGGGCGAGACAGCAAAAACGGAGGAAGCTCCGGTTGAGGAACCAGCTGCCGAAGAAGAGGCTGCACCTGAAGAGGAGACTCCAGCTGAGGAAGAGCCAGCAGCAGAAGAGGAAACACCTGCCGAAGAAGAAGCTGCACCAGAAGAAGAGACTCCAGCTGAGGAAGAAGAGACCCCAAAGGAAGAGCCGGCAGAAGAAGAAGCTGCACCAGAAGAAGCTTCTGAGGAGGCTCCAACTGAAGGCGGAGAGGAAGTTGCATGTCCATCCTGTGGTACAATGATTTCATCTGACGCTGTGATGTGTTATGCATGCGGTACTCAGATTGGAGATGGAGAAGCACCAGCCGCAGAGGAAACGGCTGAAGGAGAAGCACCAGCTGAAGAAGAAACACCAGCCAAAGAAGAAGCAGCCTCGGAGGAGGCACTGGCTGAGGGCGGAGAGGAAGTTGCATGCCCATCTTGTGGTACAATGATTTCATCTGACGCAGTTATGTGCTATGCATGCGGTACCCAGATTGGAGACGCTGAGGCACCTGCCAAGGAAGAAGCACCGGCTGAGGGCGGAGATGAAGAAATTGCATGCCCATCATGCGGTACAATGATTTCATCAGATGCTGTGATGTGCTATGCATGCGGAACTCAGATTGGTGGAGATGAAGCTCCGGCAGAAGAAGAAGAGCCAAAGAAAGTTTCAAAGAAGAGAGTGGTTTAAGCCACTCTCACTTTTAATTTTTCATTATTTCACTCACTAGCTTAAAGCTTCATCGCTATTTTTGATTAGGAGTTTGTTTGGAGAACGTAAACACGTCGTACGACCTAAATTTATTTTTCATTTTAATTCGGTGCACGACAGCATAGGCTGTGCAAGAGCTTGGATTACGTATAGATTGAGCTTGAAATGTTTGGAACTATGCTAGAGCTTGAATACGGTGCAAGATGACAGTGGCCGTGAACGATAATTCTCTTCTTACAGGTATGAAATATTTCAAACATCCCCGCCCTTACGGACGGGGAATTCGAAAGATTGCCATGGGTGTTTGTCACTCACTTAGAAAATAATTACAGTACCCCGGGCTCACACCCGGGGCATGTTGCTTTAATCTGTTTGTAATTTGATTTAATCTGTCCACTCGTTTGAAGTTCTCTTGGTTAGTGATTTAAAGACGAATATTCTCCTTTATACAAGTAAATAGAATGGTTAATTAGTGGTTATAACCACTTTAAGTTTATATATCATTCTTAGTATTGTTATATTATAAGGCCAAGATCAGAGGTGTTATTATGGCTGTAAAGAGGATAAAGAGAAAATTAGTCTGGGAGGAAACAGGTGTCAGCGAGATCATTGGAACCATTCTTATGCTTAGCATAACAGTGGTTTTGTTCTCCAGCATTATTACTTTTGTTGGCAGAATGCCTGCTCCCCAGGAATCTTTTAATGTGGAAGTGGACTGTTATATTGATCCCATAAACCCAGGTAACTGGAGCGAGGGAGTAAAATTCATCATGGTACATCAGGGTGGGAAGGTAATGGATCCTATGTGGATTAAAATATTCATTACTGTGGACAATACTACGTTAACCAGGGACCTAAATGACGGTCTTCAAGACACTAATGGAGATGGGGACATGGGCGTTGGCGAATATTGGATATCTGAAATTACTATATGGGATGCAGACACACTTGATTCTAATTCAACATTCTCAATAACTATAATTCATCAAGAAAAGAATCTGCTGGTATGGCAGGAAACTCTTGGTGACGATTCCAATGTTTATTCACCAGTCATTATTAGGGTATGGATTGACAGTGACCTGGGAACTCCGGAAGTTGATGACCCGGGTCCAATAAGCTATCTTGGAGATTTCAAGATCTATGCCGAAATAATTGACCCCGAAGGAATCGGAGGAGATCAAGGTCTAGATGTCAATAATCTCTGGGTAAACCTGAGTTCAATCTATGGGAAATTTTTACCACCTGTCCAGCTTAATGACACGGAGGATATCATGGATGCCCATGACGATAATATCTATGTTGCTATTTGTCCCGCTCCAAACAGAACCTATGCACCAGTTGGATACCATTATTTCCATTTCAGTGCCTATGGCCGTGACCATACTCCAGATGACCCCAAATGTGATAAATTATCAGAATTATTCCCGATTGGAATGATTGTAGGCGATAATCCTCAGATAGTTGTCCGGGGAGATTTTGGAGAGCCTCCTGAATCTAAGAAGTATGAGTATATCAAATTCAGTAATTCTGAGCCAATCAATGGAGATATCATTACAATTACAGCCATAATCAAGAATCAGGGTGGAGGTTCTGCCCAGGTGGATGTTAAATTCTATGACGGCGAAGAAACACCAGGCCAGCTTATCGGAACATATGATATGCTTCTGCATGCCCAGGGTGAGAGAGATGCATATGTGAGCTGGGAAGCCAGTCCAGGTGGAGTTCATAATATTATTGTTAGAGCGGAAGTGAATGCGACCTATGCGCTTCTGAACGATGTTGAGGATGAATATCCACCTGACAACTGGAATTCCACAAATATCTCAGTTATGCCAAAAATTCTCCTGGTAGATGATGATGGTCACCTGAATGATATGGGTGATGGTGATACTGTGTCATTCATGCGCGCATCTCTTGAGGCAGCAGACTTTAATTATGACTTCGTGGCAGTGGGCGCCGGAGACGGACCTGGCTATAATTATGGAGACTATCCATTGCAGAATTATGATATTGTCATCTGGATGGCTGGTTATGAAGTGGCTAATCCTTCCGATCCCCCATCAGTACTCACGAAGGACTCCGGAGGAACAGATGACCTGACCAATCTCCAGAAGTATCTGGAGGGAAATTCCACAGGAGGCAATGGTGGAAGTTTATGGTTCATCAGCCAGGGATTCTGGGATGAGGCAGTTAGATATTCAGAATTGACGGACTTTGCAGAAGACTATCTGCATATCCCATCAATGCCGCCAAAACCGAATATTCCATTACCTGCTGAACTGTACGGCAGGTCCACAAATCTTGTCACCGACTATTATGCTGATAACCCAATCAACACAGTAGTGAGGGTCAGTGGAACTGGAAATGTGTGGTACTGGGACAACACCGTGATTCCGGATACAATGATAGCCCTGAACGACAGTGCAAACACAACGGTGTATGGCCTTACCTATGACTCCGATGATCATGCCGGAGATCCTATTGTTGATTCAAGAATTTTAACCCAGACCTGGGATTTTTCGAGAATAGAGGATACTGCAACACAGGCCCAGTACACCTACAAGGCAATCATGTGGCTTGGAGATATTACAATGAAATTCACCAAGGATGTGGCAATATCCGAGCAGACCATCGAGCCTAAAACTGTTTTCTTCAAACAAGATGTGACAATCAGCTTTGTTGTACGTAATAATGGCTTCAATGATTATAATTACAGCAATGGAGATAATCTATGGTACCTGCTCAGGATAACAGATATGGCAGGAATTGATATTGTCATTCCACATCTGGAGAGGATAGATTATCTGGGCTCTGGAAATGATAATACGCTAACCATATCATATTCCTGGACACCGGAGCAGATAGGTTATCACAGGGTTGTTATCAAGATAGACCCATACAATTACATTGAGGAAAGTAATGAACTAAATAATGAAATCTCAAATTACCTGGCCAGCGGCGAGATGTTCGTCCAGTACAGGATTCTCGTTGTTGATGATGACGGCAGTTCGAATAATGGGGGAACCAATTATGATGAAACCCAGGAGATAACCGAATCACTGGAGTATCTGAATTCCACTGGAACTTACTCGTATGAGACATATGTTGTGAACCAGATGGACGATGGGCCTGCATTTGAAGCGGACATGAACGGTGTTGGCCTCAGTGAATACAATGCAGTTATCTGGGTAGGCGGAGAAGCGGAGAATCCTCTAACAGCCGGGGACGATGGGGACATGGCCAATCTCACCAAATATCTGGACATAGGAGGAAATCTGTGGTTCATAGGCAATGGATTATGGACTGCGGCAGATGAAGTTGTGGATTTTGATTTTGAACAGCAGTATCTGAAAGTAGGCACTGTTAGCGGAGACCAGGACATGGCCAGCACACTCTGGGGCGTGGAGGATGATTATGTATCCCATGGCATGGAATACGTTTCCAACGGCGACCCGAATGCTGACATAATAGTGCCAGCCCTGGGAGGAATTGGATTCACATATCAGGATGATTTAATGACTCATAAGAATTCAGTGAGGTACCATGGAGTTGGCAATTCCACCATTCAGTACAGGGCCGTAACAACACCCTGGCTAATGTCTGCACTGGACAGTAATGACTCAAAGGCAGAGTTCACTTTCATGGTGCTTAGATGGTTCGATAAACCTGAAAGTAGAATAGAAGCCCGCATAACAAATATGGATCTCTGGCTGTCTGATACGCACCCACAACTTGGAAGCGGATATGTTATTCAGGCAACAGTTCACAATACAGGAGGAAGCCTGGGTAATGTATTGGTCAGATTCATTGACGGAACAACACAGATTGGTTCTGATTCTATTTCTGTATCACCAGGTGAAACCACCACGGCAGAGATGATATGGGTGCCGCTTTTCGCAGGCCAGAGAACAATAAGTGTCCTGGTTGACCCTATAGCCGAGGTGGACGAGATATTCGAGTGGTCAAACAACAATGCCACCAGGGACGTCTATGTCTATTTCTTCTGGGATGACATGGAGAGCGGAGGGGCCAAATGGGCCCACAGCAGCACGATTCTGCTGATTAATGGTGAAGAGCCGCTTGAATACTTCTATGATACTGCGCTGGACACCAATATCATCACAAACTGGGACAATTCAATGAGCGAGAACCTGAACACCATCACTGATTTCGGTTTCTACCATACCATGGACACAGCATTCTGGCTTCAGGAGCCAGCAGGCGGGACACAGATCACCGGCGGCAGAAAGCCGATAGATGTGGTTCTGGCCATTGATTCTTCCGGCTCCATGGAATGGGATGCCGGAGGCGGCTGGGCTGGATATGACGACCCGGATTCCAGGTGGTACAATGCCAGGGTGGCGGCCATCGGGTTCATTCAGGATCTGACAGAGCTGGACAGATGCGCGATATACACGTTCAACGGCAACGGTGCTGTAAGTCAGTTGAGAACATATTATTACATGACCACAGACAATAAGACCAATTTCATAGGTGCTTTGAATGCGTATGACGGTAATGATGTGGACGGCGGCACCCCCTTCTATGACATGATGGGCGATGCGATCCAGTATGCTGTCAACAATGTACTGGATCCAGACCCGAACCTAGACCTGCTCAGCCAGAGCAGGAACGAGTACATCATCGGTCTGGGGGACGGACAAGATACCACCAGCAACAGATGGACACCACAAGCAGACTGGGGGACTGTCTCTGGCGGAGATGATGGATATCTCAATGCACCGCCCATGATCTATACAATAGGAGTGGCAGGAATTGACCATGACCCGGCATATCCACTGGCCCCGGATTGGTCCAGAACAGCGCCGAATGTAGGAAGTTACGCTGATGAATATTACATGTGGCATCCCTCGGATACATCCCCAAGAATACTGCACGACGCGGGCGGCAAGTACGGTGAGAATGAGACCACTTTCGAAGACAATGTCGGTCACTATTACTACACAGACGACCCGAGCCAGCTTCCTGGAATATTTGATGCAATCTACGAATCAATACAGATAGTGCAGCTCGAGGGTGAGAACCAGACCAGGAGCGCGGGACCTGTGAACGAGCCGATGGCTGTACTATGGTCTGACGGTTTCGAGAGCGGAGATTTCAGCAATTGGGACAACAGTCCCAACGACTGGACAGTTAGAGAAATAGGAGACGATGATTATGGAGGACAAGAAGTCATGGCAGTAGCGGAGGGAGATTTCTGCGCCAACGCCCATGACAGTAACAGCAACTGGGACAGCCTAGAGAAAAGCTTCGGAGACCTATCTGGGTACACCAACAGGCAAGTGAATTATTACTACCATGTGCAGGACTGTGAGAACAATGAGGATATATATGTCCAGATATGGCACGATGGCAGTTGGGATACTGTAGTCAACCACCAGGACAACAACGGACAAACCCGGACCGACCCAGGGGACTGGAGCATTCATACCATCAACCTTGAAACTGACATATCTGTTACCGATTGGACTGATATCAGGCTCAGATTTAACATTGACCCCGCACTAGAAACAGATGACGAGTTCATGCTGGACGACGTGCAGTTGACTGGCGACCTTGGAGGCAACAACCCGCCGAACACGCCTATCTTCGTCTCCCATGGCGGGGATGCAAATCCATCAGGGCCAATAATCGGCGACGACACGCCGGACCTTGACTGGAATGATTTCAGTGACCCAGATGTCGGAGACACTCAATCCAGCTATCAGGTCATTGTTTCCAGGGACTCGGATGACGTGGTTATCTGGGACAGCGGCGCTGTGGCCTCTACCGCCTCGGTTGCCACCTGCGGCGTTATTCTGACGAACGGCGAAACATATTACTGGACTGCCAGGGTGAGCGACGGCACGGCCTGGAGCACACCGGGCGGTGGAGATAATATCTGGTACTTCACGGTGAACACCGCGGTGAACCAGCCTCCGAACGCACCCAACACGCCTTCTCCTGCGGACGGCGAGGGAGGGGTTTCGACAAGTTCCGCGCTGTCATGGTT
This sequence comes from Methanomassiliicoccales archaeon, assembly GCA_030612505.1. GTDB lineage: Archaea > Thermoplasmatota > Thermoplasmata > SG8-5 > SG8-5 > JAGLQM01. The sequence continues at coordinate 15,877 of JAUWNU010000016.1, read as the reverse complement.
ATGCAGTGACCCTGACGGGGACCCATTGACATACGACGTTTATCTGGACACCTCCAATCCTCCCACAACACTCATTGCAAATGATATTGCGGCCACCAGCATATCTCCTGCGCTTGCCGAGTCAACAATCTATTACTGGTACGTGATAGCATCAGACGGCAGCCTGTTCACTAGTGGGCCAGCCTGGATCTTCGCCACCACTGGCGCATATGTACCTAGTGGGGATCTGGGCCTCACCCCGGACGGCCCCAACTCCAACAAGACAGCAGTTACCGAGACATTTAATCTCGAGGAACTGGACACTGCAAAGCTCAGCTTCTGGCACAAATACAATATGATGCCCGGAGCAAATGGCGGATTCATGCAGATTGGCTATAATGTCAGCGGCTCCTGGCAATGGAGATATGTAATTCCTGCAAATGCCTACACTGGAAATCTAAGGGCCTCGGTTATTGTCAATGACAGCTTTGACACAAGAGTGTTCTGGTGCTGGAACGGCATCAGCGGCCAGGGAACCTTTGACTGGGAATATGTCAGCGTTAATTTGCTCAATTATGTGCCAACAGCCTACAGGGATGAGGTAAAAGTGAAATTCAATTACACCCAATACGGCGGAGGAACTGGCTATGGCTGGTACATTGATGATGTCAGGGTGAGTGTGAGCCGTCCAGACCTTGTTGCACCGACCACCAATTCCCAGGATGTCTGGGACCTTGTGAATGTGAGTGCAGTCTATGGCTGGGATAAAGCCCACAGTGGCTATCATGCATGGTCGAACATTGACCCGGATGACCCCACCCAGCTAAAGCTAAAAGCTGGTATTGACAATTATCTGATGTCCACGCCAATTGACCTTACAAATGCAAAGACAGCCTATCTCAGCGCCTATCTGAAATTCAATATGAACGAGGACAGCGGCGCTCCGCCGGACGGCTTCAGGGTAGAGGTATCTAAAGACAATGGAGTCACCTGGATATCGATCAATCTCGGAGTAAGAACAAGCTGGGGTGTTTCAGGAACTGGCAATGATGCAGACGATGGAAATGTTAGTGATGGTAAAACCTACACTGGCATTGGAGATTCTGGAGAAGGTGCCTTCCTGACAGATGATTATTGGGTGAGCATGGGAACTCTAAGCAGGGTGAATATCGACCTGTCCAGTTTCTCTGGAAACGCCATACATGTGCGGTTCAGAATGGTAACTTGTGGTCATGGTTTATATGAGCATAATAATAATCATAATCAGGCCGACCCAGGCTTTGGGGGATTCTATGTGGACGATGTTATAGTTTATGGGGAGACAATCCTGACATAGGTAGGGGAATCATATGAAAAGGTTTAACAGAAAGAAAATATGGGACCGCAGCGGTGTTTCCGAGGTCATCGGAACAATCCTCACACTGTCAATAACGGTAGTTCTTTTCTCCAGCATCATCCTCATGGTGGATGAGTTTCCTGCACCAGGCGATAATGTTTACACGGATTTCACAGCAACCATTGAACCAATATATGAGGATGGAGACTGGGATGGCGCGTATATTCACGTAACAAATATCGGCGGACATCAAATGACTAGCAATTGGACCGTTATTATCATGACTATTGATGATTATACATATACCTTGGGGACTCAAGGGAGCCTAGATACCTGCAACTACGGTGTTGGACCAAATGCCGAAGGTCATCGCGGATCAGATAATGGTGATGATAGCTGGGATACTGGAGAACGTTGGACATTATACAGGAATGCCACAGACATAGGCCCAGATTCCGATGTCGGGGTTATGATATTAGATTCTGAGAAAAACGCACTTGTCTGGAGCGCATCTATTCAGGGAGTTGTCAATGAATTTGGCCCGATAATAACCAATATAAGAGGAGATTCAGACATTCGAACCCTGCGTTCAGACCCCATTGAATATGGAAGGACATTTTTCGTTTATGCAGAAATTTATGACCCGGATGGAGATTTGAACACTACTTCGGTTCATATGGATTTCTCATCCATACATCCTGATTATAATAAGGTAAACATGAGCGACCTAGATAATGATGGCATATTCATCAGCGACGAACTCATGGGCCCCAATACCACGATTCCCATTGGATACCATGTTGTAATAATCCATGCAGATGATCTTGAAGGCAGGCACAGTTCCGGTGTAGGGCGAATTGCAGTGGGCCAGGACATTGGCGGCCAACCAAATCTCGTCATAAGAAAAAGTGATATCTCAATTAGTTCATTGAACCCTATCAATGGCCAGACTGTGCTGATTACAGTAACAGTAAAAAATTATGGTGGTTATTGCAACGGAGTTATGAATTTCTATGATGTCATGGGAAACTGCAGCTCCTTAATAGCCAGTGAGAATTTTACAATTGCAGACAGCCCGGACCAGGTCACAAAGACAGTCTCCTGGCAGGCTAGTCCCGGCGGAATACATACTATATTGGTGGTGGCAAATGCAACTGATGCAGCTGATGCTGACCCTTCAGATAATTTTAATTCCACAGATATAACCGTCATGCCAACCATACTTCTTGTGGATGATGATCATGTTTCTGATTTGAGTGGAATGGATACTGTGAGCTATATGAGAGCGGCGCTTGAATCCTCCAATTTTGAGTATGACCTTTACACAGTTGCATCTGGCAAAAATGGTCCGGGATACCAGTATGGCGAAACAAAACTCATGGACTATGATATTGTCATATGGATGACTGGTTATGAAGATACTGATACGCTCACCTTGGGAGACCAACAAAATATTACTGCATATCTGAATGATGATATTGGAAGGGGCAGGACCGGCAGTATGTGGTTTATTGGCCAGTACCTTTTCGATGATCATGATGCCCTGATAGATGGCGGCGATGGGGCAGATGTTGGAATATTCATTCTTAACAACCTCAATGTAATATCCGCCACGGCGTCGCCAACTGGCCCGACAAATCCTCTGATGGGAGTTACTGGAAATCCGGTGAGTAAAGACTGGAATGAATCATTCATTCCATTGATTGAAAGGGTTCCAGGAGAAGTAGACAGCTACCTTGTTGCGCCCAATCTTCCAGGGGATGCTGAAATAACCTTCAGGGAGAATGAGGACCCACCAATTAAAGGTGATGCAATTAATTATGAGAATTTGGCATTGGATTCCAGGGTTCTTTTCTGTCCCTGGGAATTCTCCAGAATAGAAAAAACAGCAGATCAGACCCAGGTTGCATACAAGGCATTAATGTGGCTGGGCAATATCACAATAATTTTCGGCCAAGATTTGGCTATCTCACAGCAGGACGTGAACCCTTCATTCGTGTTCTACAATCAGGACGTTAGAGTTGACGCAGTGATAAGGAATAATGGGGCAGATGACCTGACAACCCAGGCAGTTCTTTTCCTTGATGGGTTCCCACTCATGGACACATATGTCAGAGACATTGTTGTTGAAGGCATGGGCGGCACAGCAACAATTTCAACTAACTGGACAGCCGACAGACTTGGCATCCATGTTTTGACATGGATGGTGGACCCGGACAATCATATTTCTGAGACCAATGAGGGAAACAATCAGGTTCCATCCTATATCTCATCTGGAGAGGTCTTCGTAGAATTCAGAATATTAATTGTGGATGATGATGGCAGCCCAAACAATAATGGAACACTACACAATGAAACTAAGTATCTAACAGACTCACTGGCAAGGCTGGATTATACTTATGAGTCAGACAATGGAGTGAACACTACCTATGTGGTCAATACCGGTGAGGACGGACCCTCAAAAGACATGCTTGAGGATTACAGTGCAGTATTCTGGGTAACCGGCGCAGCAATAGCTGGCCTTACTGCCGCGGATAGCTTGAACCTGGAGGATTATATTCTCAATTCCAATGGAAGACTATGGCTCATAGGGGATGATATCTGGAGCGGCATTCCTGGAGTCAATCTGACAAGAGAGATGGGCATTAATGACACATTTATTAATCAAGGCATTTCAGGAAACCTAAGAGGTGTTGATGATTCGAGAATATCCCACGGAATGAACATTTCCATACAGAACGATCCAGCAGCAGATATGTTTGTACCTGAACCTGGTGCTGAAGGTGTTTTCTACCAGAACTATCAGGCAGGAACTTATGCTGCAGTAGCATATGATGAAGGAGACTATCAGGCATTCACATGCGGCTTTAATCTTTCCACTTTGTATGGAACCAATATGAGTTATCTTAATGGTAATGAGTCCATGGATGAACTTACCTACATGTTCCTGCATTGGCTGGATAAGCCAGAGACCAGAGACGAGGCAAGAATAACTGAACAGGATTACTATATTTCTGATTTACATCCTCAGATTGGCGGAGCATATATTCTTAGAGCCAGGGTTCATAATGTTGGAGCAAATGATGTGAACTTGCTGGTGAGGTTCATGGACGGGACCACCCAGGTAGGTGCGGATTCTATCTCAATTACACCTGATAATAGCACCAGCGCAGAGATTATCTGGCGGCCTTTATTTGCTGGTGAGCGTGTAATATCCATACTTATTGACCCAATAAATGAGGAACCTGAGATTTTCGACTGGTTCAATAACAATATCAGCTTCAATATCTATGTTTATTTCTTCTGGGATGATATGGAAAGCGGAGATACAAAATGGAGCCACGGTTCAACCATTATGAACATCAATGGTGAGAACCCGCTGGACTACACCAGCCCGGAAATAACTTTATCTACTGATATTCTGACTGAATGGAACTGGGCCGAGACCTATGGAATTGAAAACACCACTCTCCAGGCACATAGTTATCCAAATTCATTCTACATGGAAGAGGGAACTGGCTTGTTTGGACAGGCGGATGTGCTTCTGGCTATAGTGATAGACAATTCCCCCTCGATGACCGATAGATTTAACGCAGCAGGAGACACTTACCTGGATGTGGCAAAAGAGGCAGCTATTACTCTAGTTGATATCCTTAGCGACGATTCCGCTGTTGGGATATATGACTTTAAGGGAGCCAATGAGAACGAGGTACTCGCTATTACATCTCTCCAAGGCGCAGGAAGAGATGCGGTAGTCGATGCCATAAGAAACGGCGTATCTAGCCAGGGAAATACGAATACAGTTATATGGGACACCATTGGAATGGGGTACATGGCCGTAAATAATGCCCAAGCACTTTATCCCGACCTTATTCCCGCAGTGATTGCTTTATCTGATGGGGCAGATTATCAAGCTGCCGATAGCTCGGCATATAAAGAGCAGAGCCTTGAAGCGGGAAGCGACGAGTGGGCTCCGTGGGGCAACATGTCCTCTCCCATCTATCCTATAGTCGATTATCCCTCTCACTGGGGCAAATATCATTTCTACAAAAATACTCTGCCAGGTGAGTGGATAAATGCAGGAACACATGGCGGTGCATACGATTCCACCCGGAGGGGCCTCCTTTACTCGGATATCAAAATATTTACCATCGGCCTCGCACTCGAGCATTATGACCCCCCATATAAGAGCGGGATAGTGGTACCACCACCAGAGTATACTCAAGATTACAATACTCATATCATAGATGCAGAATCTGGCACGGTTGAATACAATCTCTGGCGCATAGCAAGCACCTCCGGCGCAGAATATTTCTATGCTCCCACGACTGATGAACTTGATGAAATCTTCACTGAGTTAGGGTTGTTCCTTGCAAGTGGTTTCAATCAGACAAGGAGTGCTACTCCAGCACCAGAAACAAGGGCAGTTCATGATAATTCCGATAAAAGGGCAGTCACACCAAGCTTCAGCCTGGTGGATGTTGACACTGCCAAGCTCAGCTTCTGGCACAAGTACAATATCCTCCAGGGAGGCAATGGGGCCTTCCTTCAGGTGGGCTATAAAACTAGCGAGTTCGGGGACTGGCAGTACAAATACATCATACCACCAGGACAGTATACTGGAGGATTGTATTTCAATGAGGATAGATATGATGATTTCGGCAATCTGATAAAATGGTGCTGGAACGGCCTCAGCGGCACTGGCTCATTTGGCTGGGACTATGTTGGTGTGGATATATCACCATATGTTCCTGAAGGTTTCAATGCCTTCGATAATCATGTTTACAGGTCAGAAGTTGTTGTGAATTTTAACTACACACAGTTCGGAGGCGGAACAGGTGTTGGTTGGTACATTGACGATGCAAAACTTGTGGTCTCAAGAGCCGACAGTGCCGTCATAGATTCAACAACCAAGGATATCTGGGCCATGAACAATACAATAGCTCATAGTGGTTCATATTCCTGGTGCAATATTGACCCTGTAACAGGGGAAATGAAACCTGGAATTGATAATTCACTCATGACAACGCCAATTGACCTAAGCAGTGCCAAGAATGCCTACCTGAGCGCATATTTCAAGTTCAATACCAATTACAATGGTGGTGCGCCGCCAGACGGTTTCAGGGTGGAAATAAGTTCCGACGGCGGAATTACCTGGATTTCAATTAATCTGGGCGTGCGTTCTGCCTGGGGTATCTCCGGCACAGGATCTGATGCAGAAGATGGTAATGCAACCGATGGAAAAACTTACACTGGCCTGACTGATAGTTATGATACTGACAATCCAGGAGCATATGACCCCAGGAATGATGATTGTGATTACTGGGTGGAAGCCGGAACCCTGAGCAGGCTTAATCTGGACCTAAGTTCCTGGAGCGGTAATCAGATACTGATAAGATTCAGGGTCGTGACCAATAATCTTGACCCGTTTATCTACGCACATGACAATAATCTCAACTATGTGTTGGATCCTGAAGATGAATTTGGTGGGTTCTTCATCGACGATGTGCAGGTATATGGAGAAACAATATTTGGATAGTTACGAGTAAATCATGTTCGGTTGATTACTGCCACACATATCTGAACGCCAGGCAATCAGAAACCAAGCATGGTTTGTGAAAGGATGAATCACCGATTCATCCGTTTTCATGGCCTGGATGAAAACGAAGGGCAGTAAGCAGAGGAATCCGCCATGCACCGTACATATGCAAGCATAGAAAATCAAAGTCAATCAGATTTTGATAAATTAGGTGTATGGCCCATAAAGGTAAACATACAGGCCAGAATCACAGATTCCTCTGTATTTAGGGCCTGGTAGTTTACGGAGTTAACATGAAAAATCAGATAATTCCATTGTTCATAGTGATTGTGCTAGCAATTAGCTTTCTTCCCGGCATGGGCCACGGCCAGGCAGCCGGGGAAGTATTCAGCTTTTATCAATACAATGATTATGTAACTGTGAAAAACCGTCTTGAAAATTTAACTGCTGAAAACCCAGACATCTGCATGATGGTGATAATTGGCCAAACCTTTGAAGGCCGGGACATAATCGCTGTGCGATTGACAGATAATCCTGATATTGAAGAAGTAGATGAAACAGATGTGCTCATCATGGGAGGCCATCATGGAAATGAGCTTCCTTCGGTGGAAGTTCCAATGTATATTCTTGAGTTTCTTATTGGCAATTATTCGACAAATTCAAGTGTCAAGCAATTAGTGGATTCCAGGGATATCTGGTTTGTTCCATTACTGAACCCGGACGGCAGGGAATATGCAATGAATGTTGATGCTGGATGGCGGAAAAATCGCAGACCTATAGACCTTGACGACGATGGAACCATAGATGGCACTGGCGTGGATTTAAATCGCAATTATGGACATCTCTGGGGAGAATTACCTGGCACCAGCCATGATATTGCAGACAGGACATACTGCGGCCCCTCAGCCTTTTCGGAGATCGAGACCCAGGCCATAAGAACACTGGCCCAGGACCAGAATTTCGAGATATCACTATCATATCATACATATGGAGAAGTAATCTATTATCCCTGGAACAATAATATTGACACCACAAGTCCAAAGGGCAACTTATTGGAGGCAATTGCCAAGGACCTAGGACAGATAACCGGCTACAATCCCATGAGGGGTGTGGATGCCTACCCGACAACAGGAGATTCAGATGACTGGCTCTATTCTGATACAGATTGCTTACCTTTCACAATCGAGCTTGCAACTCAATTTGTTATTCCTGAAACTGATATTCTGGCACTATGCCAGAAAAACCTGGATGCAGCAATTTATGCCCTGGACATTGCTGATGACCCAGAACAGGTCACGCAACCGGACTGGACCTTCATGGTTTACATGGCTGCGGACACTGATCAAGGCCTGGCAGATGAGGCAATTGTGGATTTGAACGAGATGGAAGTCGCCGGGTCAAGTTCCGAGCTAAATATCATTGTGCTTTATGACGGCCCAAATATTGGAGATACTGCCATTTACCGGATTGAAAAAGATTCCAATGGCTTCAATACGGCTGTGATATCTCCAACAGTGGATGACCTTGACCAGGTTGTTCCGGTTACAAATGAAGTGGACATGTCCAAATATTTTGTAATGAGGGATTTTGTCAATTGGACCATGGCAAATTATCCGGCTCAAAATTATTTCCTGGATATCTGGGGCCATGGAAATGGCATATTGGAAGGATTTGCCTATGACCGTGGAAGTTTCATGGGGGTTAATGAAATCAGCCAGGCACTTGAAGGATTTGAGCTTGACATTGTTGGTTTTGATGCCTGTTCAATGGGGCATTTAGAGGTTGCCGCGGAATTAATTGGCATCTCAGACATTCTCATTGCCTCGGAATCGGAAGAGCCAATCACAGGCTGGGATTATGATGTCTCGCTACAGAAACTAAATGCAAATACTATTATGAGCCCAGAGAAACTAGCCAGCATTATTGTTCAGGATTATATTGAGAGCGTGACAGTAAGCTATGTTACCCTGGCAGCCATTGACATCAATGTGTTTCAGGAGAAAGTTCTGCCCCGATTAAATGAGTTTGTGAATGTCTCTCTGGATTTTGCATATGAAGATTACAAAAATATATGGATTACCAAAAATTATACAGATTCTTTCACCAATGATGCAGATGCACATGACCTTTTCGAGTATCTGGAGAATCTGAGAAACATCACAGTTTCTGAACCAGTTATGAATCGAATAAATGAGTTATTGGCACAGGAGGGTGAGCTGGTAATTGCATCAGGCACAGGCATCGGGCACCCGAATTCCCAGGCCATGGCAGTTTATTTTCCACCAATGGGAACCACGGTTCCAGCAAAATATTTAGAACTGGATTTTGCAGATAATTTATGGGATGAATACATCCAAGGAATAAACAATCCAATTCAGAAGCCAATTATTAACACAACATTGCCTGACCAAGAGATTAATAATACTGATTCACAATGGATATTTGCTGAATTATCATCATCCGGAGAACTGGAGCTTCATTACAGGGTTAATTTAGGCACTTGGATTATAATTGATATGAACCGTTCAGGAAATAGATTCACAGGCATTATTCCAAGCCAGGCAAATGGTTCGTTTGTAGAATATTATTTTCTGGAGCCAGATGCAAATATCACAGAACCCTATGAGGTAAAATGGGGCTCTGAATTTTACTTCAATTACACAGTTGCCTCATACTGTGACCCGGCCATTATTGAATTCACAGTGGAGCCAGATACTAATTTGGAAGATGGAGATCCCATCTCATTTACAATAAATTACACCAACCTTGGGCCGGATTATGCACTTGTTAATTTAACTCTGGAAGCCAGAAATGATACTGCAGCAATTATGCTTTACTGGACACTAGCAACTATACAGCCAGGCGAATCATTTATCAAAACAATCAACTGGACCGCCCAAGAGGGAGAATGGAATATCACTGCTCAAATTGTTTCAGTTAGCTTTCAGGATAATAATTTATCAAATAATATCAAATCCACAGAACTGAGTGTAGCCGAGTCTGGCCAGCAATCTGCCAACAATAGCTTTGGAGACGACTATGCAATGGTAATTGTCCTACTGATTCTAGTGACCATGATCCCATTGATTGCTTTCATGCTGGTTTCCAGGAATGCCAGGAAAAAGCAGCTTATTATGGCCCAGAAGAGAATAGTATCTGCAAGAAGCCTGGTGGAAATGGCAAATGAGTTTGGCGGCGATACCACACAGTCAAAAATAATGCTGGTGAACGCAGAATTAGCTCTGAAAAGGGGCAATGCCAAGGAAAGTGAGACATGGTCCAGAAAGGCCAGGGACGAGGCAATGAACTCTGTGGCAGAAAGGGGGGCGCAATAATGTTCATTAAAAATCATCAATGTCCAGATGTCATAATCCAATATATCCATCATAATAGAGATAAATCAGTCTTTTTCTTAATAACATATATATATAGGTTAGAGTTTACAGAAAGTATCCAATACTTGTGTGGAGCAATGTTGGGGAAATTAGTGAGTTCCGGGGTGAACCCATGAGTAAAAACAATAAAGATGTAATGCAAAAACTCGTGAGCGCGTTTATAATATGGAGTATGATAGCAGTAGGTATAATGGGCCTATTCACCGTCCAGGTCGGCGGTGTGGACCAAGAGGAGCCAGTGCCTAATTTTATTGTGCCTTCAGTTATAGACGGTGAAGTATTTGAAATTCGTGATAGGGGTGTTTATGATGCTGATTATTCAATTACAGTCCAGAACGGTGGTACATTATGGATAGTTAATTCTACACTTAACTTTCCTCAGGATGTGAACACCGACTATTCAATCAATGTAATAACAAACAGCAACCTGATTCTGGAAAATTCCACAATAACAACTGCGGCATCGCCACAGGCAATGTGGGATCCACTGTTTGAAATCGAGCTGGACACGGCAACATTAAAGATGACAGATAACTCTGTTTTTGCATTCCCAGGCTGGCTTAATGTAACCAATACACGCACATACATCAATGACTCATGGATTACCAGCTCTTACCCAGATACATTGTTCGAGCCTTATGCGGATGACTATCCAACATTTACTGAGTCGGTTAGAGAAACCGACCCTGCATGGTGGGTCGGCACACCATCTGATTTAGAGGACTTCGAGGACGACTGTCCAAAAATGATATTCACAGACTGTAATCATGTCACCATTGCAGATTCAGTGATTGAGTATTTGTATGAGGATGAAGATACGTTGGAAGATGCGACACCTTTTAATGTATCATTTGTACCAACTTCTGCAATTACAACTCCTGACGAACCTGGCGAGGTATTCAATATAACAATTCAAGATTTAGATTATATGAGTGTTCTTGCCGGAGGAAGTGCTCAAAGATTAGATATAGATTCCTTTGATACCAATCCACCTGGAATATATGCTGATGCTCAATATCAAGTTAATGATGTGTGGGTACATGCCTCATACAACACTACATCTGACGGGGGGGCAGGTTATGCTGGAAGTGATTCCTTAAACTGGAGCTTAGATGGCGGGGGTTCGTGGGAGAGCCTATTTACTCTTGAGCCTAACTCACCACCTTTCACTAATAGTTATTCAAATCCGTTAACCACAACCCCTACTATAGCAAAGATTCTCACCTCAGATATAGAATTTGATAACACATACTTACCAGCACTAGGTATAGTCTTATTTGACCTAATTGAAATAATAGCTGAGCTTCAACGAGATTATACATATATACCAACAATGATAACCCTTGACAATACAGAAATGACAATCATAAACAGCTATGTAGGTGTTGACTGGCTGTCCTTTGAAGAGGATTTCCAGACACACAATGCCTTTGATATCATTGGCAACTCTACTCTTTATCTGTTAAATGCTTCATTAGATGATGATGATGGTGGAATACCTGGAAAATCAGATCATTTGGAGATACCAGATGACGCTGACCCAGCCCTTTATGTGCCATTCAGAGTAGAGGCTGGCAGCGAGGTTTACTATTTCAAATGGGCAGATATTTCTGTGATTGACAAATATAGTGCACCAGTTCCTGATGTTTATATCAATTCAACATCATATTTCACAGAAGAATTAGAAACCAACAATATCAGCATGATTAATAATTTGACTGGAGATACCAGGCCAGAATGGGACAATGCAAAAGGAAGAGTTCTTGATTATATGAACAGAACGTATGGTGTAACTGATGCAAACTTCAATATTACTGGCGCTGATGGTACTGTTCTTCTGCCGCTTCTAACAACTTACTTCAATGCAACAAACTATCCAAACGGAGACCATGTTGGCGAGTATAACCTTAAGATAAACTATACTGACACTTCTGGAGAGATCGTGGAGTATGTTCCTTGTGATTTCCAACCACTCCCAAACATCCAACCGGATGACAATCTTGTCTATATTGACCCAATAGTACTGGACGGCGTAACACTTCCAAGGCCATTTGGTTCACCAGGGATCATTGTCAATGCCACAACAGGCGATATGAACATGGACGGCGGTGCAGGCGAGGAACTGGCAATAACAGATTTCATTATCGTTGAGGACGATGCAACATTTACTATCTCAAATGCAGAATTAACAATGATGTACACTGACAGCGCTCCATTCGAGATAATTGTCAGGGACAGTGGAACACTGAACCTGGAAAATGTTGACCTCATGACCCTGAACAATGTGCCTATAGACATCAAGCTGGAAGATTCTGGAACTCTGACCATGACAGATTCAAGTTCTACCAGTCCAATTAGTATATTAGCGCAGGATTCTGTGACTATTGAACTAACCAGAGCGGAAATAGATGGGAGCCTGGATATTATTGGCACAGACGCTGCAGTTACGCTTGATGCCTGGGACACACAGTTCTCAAGGAACCTGGATGATATCACCGGAGATTCTGTTGTAACTCTTACTGGCTGTTATTCGCCATTGTCGCCAAATTTCCAGATTAAGCCTTCTGACAATGCAGAGGTCTGGATCTACAGAAATATTGATATTACTGTTTATGACGGCGTAACACCACCAGGATTACTGGAGAATGTGAATGTTTCAATCTCAAACCAGAACCCAATAGCCAGTGCATATGATGTATCTGGCCAGACCGGAGTTGATGGGCATTACACTGACATTGGATTGAGCGATTACATATACTACAATACTGCTCAGGATGAGGTTGTGGAGTCTCATTATAACCTTTACTGGCTGAGGACAGAGTATCTGACCGTCCATGACGAGACCACCGGACTTGGCCTGGCTGCATTCCCGGACTTTGGCATTAATGATGCCACCAAAGAAATGGACGTAGTTCTGGAGAACGTGCTTCCAGACCTTGACCCGCCAATAACTGTCATGCCATTAGGAGCAAATGCAAGTGTTGGCCGTGGAGATGTGGTGAACATTAGTACAATTATCAATAATATTGGTGATGCAACTGCAAATAATATTGATGTATGGTTCAATGACACATTCATGGGTGATATAGAAATCATCTACTCCGAAACAATCGAGATACTGGAACCCGGCGAAAATGTCACTATCTCATTTGAATATAAATGGGACAGTGTGGATGAACTTGGCCCGCACAATATAACAGTTACAGTTGATCCCATGGATGATATTCCAGAGCAAAACGAAGACAATAATCACAACTGGACCTGGATAAATGTTACTTCACAGCCAGATTTGGCCATCCTGTATTACACGGATGTTTCATTCTCTGAAACTTACTCACTTGTCAATTCTGAATTTGACATTATGGCAAATATTTACAATCTTGGAGACATCAATGCAACAGATATTGTGGTTTCATTTTATGATACTGAGTTAGGATTGCTTGGCAATGTAACAGTAACAAATATCATGCCAAGTCCAACGGTCCCAGTGACTGCAACCTTGGCTGATATCAGCTATAATGTCAGCGGTTCATACTACATTTACATCGCTATTGATGAGGCAAACACCATTTCCGAGGTTAATGAGGAAAACAATAATAACAGTATTTCACCGCTATCACCCAGACTCCTTAGAATATGGGAATATGCCACTCTTAACATAGAAGTTCTGGATATTATTGTTGGTACCGATACTGTGGGATACAATCTTGGCGGCGGAGTACCAACAACAGTATGTGATTTCAGAACCGAGGTAACACTCAGGGCAAGAGTATGGAACCTTGGAGAACTTCATGCTAGCAATGTGCGGGTAGAATTCTTTGACGGCGGAACAAGCATTGGGCAATCATCTATTGTTTCTTCAATTACTAGCAACAATGATGCATATCTTATGTTTATCTGGGAAGCATCTACAATTGGTCTTTCACAGGTGCACACACTTACTGCCCAGGCATCAGCAACAGGACTTGTAAGCAATATTGCCACCCAGACCTTAACAGTTAATGATAATAGACCAGATTTGGAAGTTGTGGGGGCAGGCCTGGCCAATGGAGCCGCCGAGATTGTAGACAGTGAGACATTCCCTGTTAATGTAACCCTGAGAAACAATGGAGAAACTGCAACAGAAATAAAGCTGGAAATATACAGAAGCGAGTCAGACTATCTAAACACAACAATTGCCCGGCTGGAACAGAACAACCCGGATGTATCTGTGGGAAGGCTCGGTAATGTGACCATTAGCTCATTGGCTGAAGACACAACAAGAAATTACACCATCACCTGTGCAGCATTAACAGAGGGAATATATGACCTGTTTATTGTTACTGATCTGGACTACAACAAAACAGATTATGTCACTTATATTGACACAGATTACAATCTTGTTGGCGATATTGAGGAATATGATGAATCAAACAATAATGATACACTGACTGGCGTGACAGTAATAATGCCGGACCTTGTGGCAATTATTGTTCTACCCTCTCACCCAGGATGTGACTGGACAGTTGGAGAAACTGAATTCATACTTATTTCAGGAAGGATTGTAAGAGCAGACAATACCAATGTAGGAATAAGCGGCATATCAATCACAATCACATCAAGTGATGGTCAGACAGAAACCGTCCAGTCAGGTATTGGCGGAAGCTTCAATGTGAATTTGATTGCACCAGAGGCCGTAGGAAATTATACTGTTACTGTTGATGGAACAAATGTTGGGGCAGATACTGCATGGTTTTTAATTGAAGATGCTGGGTTCAATATCATGTGGCTTATCATAATCATCATATTGATTGTTGTGGCAGTAATTGGAGGAATTACAGCTTACCTTTACTTCGTAGGGCTGGGCAAGACAGTTCAGTGTGGCGAGTGTGGTGCATTCATACCTGAAGGTGCCAAGAAGTGCCCCAAGTGTGGTGTTGAGTTCGAGGATGAGGTTGCCAAGTGCAGTGTCTGCGGCTCATGGGTGCCAATAGATGTCAAGAACTGCCCAGACTGTGGAACTGAGTTCACAGTAGGCACAGAGGACCTTGACGATTATGAGGCAAAGATGAAGCGCCAGTATGATGACATTGTCAGGAAGTTCAAGCAGGATGCAAAGGGCGAGCTAGGTGCAGAATTCACAGAGACAGAGTTCCAGACCTGGTGGGCCGCACAGGCTACCTTCGTGACCTTTGACCAGTGGCTTCAGGAAGAGGAAGAAATGAAGCGCATGGGCTCCAAACCTTGTCATAACTGTAATACTGAAAACAGCGTGACTGCAAAGATCTGCCACAAATGCGGAACAATCATGGAGACAGAGGGAGAAGCAGCCAAGCCCAAGAAGCCAGTTGGAAAGGCTCCTGTAGAGAAGAAGGCAGCTGAAACTCCGGCAGAGGCTCCAGCAGCAGCACCTGCCGAGGCAAAACCAGCAGAAGTAGCTGGTGAAAAGAAAAACTGTCCAAGCTGTGGCATGGAAGTTGCTGCCCACGAGAATACCTGTCCAATCTGCAACTATGACTTTGAGAAGCCATCAGGCGGCGAACCGCCTGCAACTCCACCTCCAGCAGGAGGGGAAGGCGCAGCACCGGTGAAGAGAGTGGTAAAGAAGCCGGTGAAGAGGGTTGTCAAGAGACCTGTTCAGAAAGATGG
>JAUWNU010000003.1 GCA_030612505.1 Methanomassiliicoccales archaeon | reverse complement strand
AAGGATGCGAGCTTTGAGGCCAATGATGGGCAATGACAAGGCCCAGAGGATTGGCAAGGAAATTCAGAAATTCAAAATACTAAGCGAGCTCAAGGATATTAAATCCAACCAGTCAGATCCTTTAACAGAGCGCAGAGAACTGGATGCCTATCTCAAACTTGCTAACATATCTTACACCATTGGTGACTGGGACGATGCATTGGGCTATTACAAGCGAGTCATAAGAATCAGCCAGAAACTGGATGATAAATTCAAATTGGCAGAGGCACAGAGAAACACTGGTCACATATTCAAGCGCCAGAGCGAATGGGATAATGCAATCAAGTCCTTCATGGCTAGCCTGGAAACCCTTGAAAACATAAACAGTGCCGCAGGAACTGCTGATGCTCACCGGGGCCTGGGATATGTTTACTGGCGCAAAGGTGATTATGACAATGCTAAATCAAATTTCAAGGTTGCAATGGAGAATGCCAATAAGTCAGGAGACAAGGCAATGATAGGCATGGTCAATATAGAAATGGGATTGGTGAATAGTGATAGGGGTGAACTGGAAGAGGCCATAGGTCATTATCTTGAAAGCATCAAATTATTGGAGGATGCCAGAGAATGGCAGCAACTATCAAGGGCCTACAACAATCTTGGAGATACTTTCCTCCAGTTGCAGCAATGGGAAGAGGCCATAAAATATTTCGATTTGTGCAAACAATCTGCCACAAAGATCAATCACATTAGCATGATCGGCTGGAGCCTTTTCAATAGCGCTGAGGCACTGGCTATGTCAGGAAATCCAGATGAGGCAATTGTGAAATGCAATGAAGCAATAGAAATCCTGGACAAGCTGCATGACCATGTTGGAGTTTCAGCAGCATATAGAAATCTGGGTGTTGCCTACAAATTCAAGGAGCAATGGACCAGTGCAGAGGAGAGTTTCAGGGAAGCGGAAACACGGCTGGACAAGATAAATTCACCATTCAATTCGGCACATCTGGACATGGAATGGGGCATCATGTATGCTGAAAAAGGTGAAAAAACAAATGCAGAAAAACTTCTGCAAAAGGCTGCTAATATATTCGAAGAGATAGGGGCCAAGAAATACCTGGAAAAGGTGAATGAGCACCTGAATGACCTGTGATTATTTCACTGGCTCATCTCTTGTATCCGAAGTTCCTGAGAAGCTCTTTCCGCTTCTGGGCATCCTCTGGCCCTTCAATGCCAACCGGCGGCTCACCGTCGATTACTCCAAGAATTCCACGGCCATTCTCATTTTCCACGATAATAACCTCCACCTGATTTGCAGTTGCACAGAATATGCCGCATACCTCTGGCACATTCTTGATTGCCCCGAGAACATTTATTGGAAAAGCATCCCTCATGATGACGAAAAAACAGTGTCCAGCAGACAGGGCATACGCATTTTCTCCAGCAAGTTTCTTGAGTTCTTCGTCGGTTCCTTCAATCCGGACCAGGCGGTTCATGCTGGCCTCGCAGAATGCCACTGCAAACTTGGCATCAGGCAGGGAATTCATCATTGCCTCATAAATATCTTCGGCAGTCTTTACAAAATGCGACTGGCCTATTATTATGTTCAAATTATCTGGATTATTAATCTTGACTGTTTTAAGTTCCACTTTCTCACCACATATAGATTAACTTCAAGGTAAAAATCATTTTGGTAAAAGTTTTAACTTCTTTTTCTCGTATAGAGATTGAAGTTTATCCTTTGAAATTTTCCTGGCTTTGTAGGCCACCATTAAATCATCCTTGAATACTTCAAGAATTGCTTTTGGATCGTCGGCATCCAGCACCAGTGTTTCAACATTTCTTATTCTGGGGATGCTAAGTGCCACAAGAGCGGTCATTGCAGAAGCTATACCACATATAACCATTATGAGCTTTATTCCAGTTCCAGGCCCGGTGCCCAGAAGCCAACCGAATGTCATTGCCATATTGCCGCCTTCCATCATTCCAGGCTCGAATATTAAATCAGCCAGTGGGCCAGCCAGAACCATGCCAATTGCGCCGGCAGACATTGCGATGACTCCCCTGGCAGCAAATACCCGGCCCTGACGATTAGCAGGTACTTTCCTCTGCCAGATTGCCTGGCTGGAACCGAACACGAATGGCCCGGACATTGCAAGAATGAATCCAATAGTGGTCCACATTATGACACTTGTGCTGAGACCGAAGAAAATTTGACAAACACCTTCTATCACTATGCCAGTCATTATTACGAGTATCTTATTGGTCTTTGAACCGCCCCAGAATGTCAGAATAATGCCGCCTACGATACTTCCAGCGCCCATACCAGCCATGACCGTGGCCAGTGATAGTTCATTACTGGCAGTTATGGCTAGGATCATTGGAGCAAGTAATATCATGCCCATATTGCCAAAGAAGTTAGAAGTAAAATAAGTGAGCTGAAGCCCAAGTAGCGATTTGCGCTTGAATATGTATTTGAAACCATAGCCAGCATCCTTGAAAAGACCTTTAATTCCTTTGCCAATGTCCTTTGCTCGCTTGGGCTCAGGAATCTTAATGAGCAGTATCAGGCCGATTGCAAATGTGAATGTAAGGATGTCAAATGTGAGTACGCCAGACAAGCCAACCAAGGCCAGGAGAAGCACAGCCATTGCAGGCCCGAGAATTCCACCGCCTATTGCACCGGCCAGCCCCCATATGGCAGTAGCCCGTTCATAGTTCTCCTTCTCAACCAGCATGGTGATGGCAGCGGAGTAAGCAGGAAAATGGAATGAACCGAATGCACCCACCATGGCAGCAATGACATAGAGATGCCATATCTCCAGCATACCAGATGTGAATAAAATCAGACCAATAACTGTCCCGAGACCGGCTCCAAGGTCACTGAGGATAATGGTAATCTTGCGGTTCCAGCGATCAACAAGAGCTCCGGCAATGGGTGCCATGATAAGTGCTGGTGCAAATGCAAAGAACCCAATAAGGGCAAGAGAGGTTGCCTGGCCGGTCTGCTGCCAGGCCCATATCATCAAACCAAATTGAGTCATTGCCGAGCCAAAGATGGAAATCATCTGGCCAAAGCATATCACACCGAAGATTGCCATACCTTTTTTGCCTTTTTTCTCGTCGCTCATATCATCGCCCGAACTTACACCTAATTAGATGTGCAGATTATTTAAACAGAGTGGAAACTAGTATCCACTTAATCTATAAAGCTTATAATGGCTTGTTCAACAATTATTGAAGAAAACGACCCTCCTTGAACTGACGTTTTATATCGCCAGGCATCAAGGATGAATGTTTTCCAGTATTGGCCGTATGCCTGCATATTCAAATTCGGAAAATTTGAATTAATGTTTGCGGATACGGGGGCTACCCGAACCTTCCCAGTTTATCCAGCCATTTTTTGCGATGTTGTTCCACAATATCTTCATCGGCACCTTCTTCCAATGCCCTTGCCAGCAAGGTATCAATAAGTTCTTTTATGCCCTTGGGAGTTGGCTTGTCCTTGGATACATTTGACTTGCCGAAGCATTCCTGGAGAATGTCCCTGGAAACGCCAGATGACATAACCACAAAGGGAAAGTCAGCAATGACCATGTCTAATACAGACCTGGCAGTTTTTCTTTCATCGGTCTCATAAATTGAGTCTGCCACAATTTCATCCATCTGCCTGGTCATTGGCTCATAACTCTCATGTTCCATGACCATCATTGTTCCAAGGGTAGAGAAACCTTCCTCAACTCCATGGCCGGTCTTGGCACTTGTCACTACATAGGGTTGGAGAGCTTTGAACTTATCAACAATATCTTCCTGGCGTACTCTGCTGTCCATCTCTGTAAATTCTGTTAATGCTTTGAAGGATGCTTCCGCATCAACCAGGTCCAGTTTATTTCCAACAAACAGGATAGGCGGCATTACTCCAGCAGTTGTTTCATTAAGAAGCGGGATCCAGTATTCTTCCAACTTTTGAATGGTCTCGGGCCTGGAGAGGTCAGCAACGATTATTGCGCCATTGAGACCTGCAATATGCCTTGACTGGGTGGATTTATATCCTTCACTACCAATAATATCCCAGAGCATGAATGAAACTGCATAATCCACATTATCAAATGAAACGTTCACAACCTTCTTGGAAACCTTGGCACCTACTGTGCTGATATAGCTATCATCAAATGCATTCTTAATAAAACGATTCATTAGACTGGTCTTGCCAACAGCCGAATCCCCCAGCAGTACAACTTTCTTCAGCACTTCTTCCATGGTATCGTGGCAGGATTGGTGATTGTATATTTACATTTTTGGTGAGGAGCATAGATTGCTTACATTATGTTTGGGTCTAGGGGCTAGGGTCTAAGTTTCTATACAAAAGTGATAGGGTCTATGTTTATATTCATGTACAAAGGGTCTACCGCTATCAGACCTAATCTGATAGCAGAAGGATAAATTAATGAGGCTGGAGTATCAAAATCAGGGTCTACAGCTATCAGACTCAATCTGATAGCAGAAGGGTTCAGGGCCTAGGGAAAATTAATGAGGCCAGTGAACCAAAACCCAGCTCATTTATTGCCTAGGGTATCCAGTCAAAAAACCCTAGACCCTTACTAACAATAACCAAACACAGACCCTCACTAACGATAACCAAACACAGACCCTCAGTAACAATAACCAAACATAGACCCTCACTAACGATAATTAAGCAAAGACCCTCATTAACGATAACTAAACATAGACCCTTTATTAGCGGTAATTAAGTGTAGACCCTCTGTTAACGATAACCATACACATACCCTTAACTAGCCATTTTTTCAAGAACGCCCTCAAGCCATTCCTGGACACCCAAGACGCTGCGTTTATCGCCTCGCCATTCACGAAGCACTGGCCCATAATTTTCATCCAGCTCGTCCATGAGCCGCATTACACCCTTGCGAAGCTCCCTGGCCTCGTGACCAGTGAACAGAACAGCAACAACCACACAGCCCCTTGCCTCAATTAATACCCTCAGATTTCCCATGGATAATGACTTTAAACTGTCCATCTCAGAGGCATTAAAAGCTTCCTGGACGAAGTTCTGGATGGCAGTAAGCATGCCCCCAACCATATCCCTGTCAATGCCAGTTTCCTCATGGGTGCCAGCATGGGCGATTACCAGGCTGTTTGTGTGAAGGATGAATATTTCTTGAACTTTAGACTCTTGCCACTTGAGCTGGGGAGAAATACGCTCAACAAGGTTGGTTGCCATATTGCCAATAAGATTGATGCTCAGCACAATAACAATCAGCATCACCGTGCTAATCAATATCTGGGTACTGGGGCCGAAACTGCCAACCGAGGATAGAACCGCAAGCTGGGTAACGATGAAGCCAGTAACACAGATTATGGATGTCAATAAGACAATAAGAGAATTCCGAACCAGAAGTTCTGTACCAATGACCATCTGGTACTGAACAAGACCTCGAACAGTCACCAGGAGCGAGACAACAATTCCCATGCTGAAGAAAATGCTGAACTCTCCAAGGTCTGGCACAAATAAACTAAATATAATGGGAATATTATATAAAATAACCACAAAAAATGAGGCCAGCATGAATTCCAATTGTTTTTTTCTAATATCGGAGGCTGTTTCCTGCATTCTCTTGAAAAGCATGTTCCAGACAATGAATGAAAGTGCAAGCCAGAATATAAAGAACATGAAGTCAGTAAATCTCGAGACATCCTCAGGGAGCAAAAAGTGGGTGACAAGCTGACCAAGCAAGGGACCAAATACCATAATCCGGCCTTTCATGCTGGTAATAATAAGCGACTGGGCGGTGGAACGCTGGATGAACAGAATTATCAGAAGCGGAAACATCAAAATCGCGCAAAGATAGGCAATATCCGACCACTGGGGAAGGGCAGTTTCGGCAGCCGAAAGAATAGCCCAGGAGAATAAGCCAGCAGCCGCAAGCAAGGTAAGCAAGGCAGTGGTGACAACAACCTCGGTCTTCACAGCGAACCGCATCATGAATATGAACAGCCCCAGGGCTACGATGAAGCAGGCCAGCATTATGATTGTCAGTAAGGTTATCATGATTTCCCTGGCTTGTGGATGAGGGGGCGGGTTAAAAATGTTCTTATGAGGTTATCATTGGTGTTGAGTCAAGATGATGAAATAAGAACTGGTATAGCGCCCATGGCCAGGTCCATGACCGCGTCTCACTCTTAAAGTGATATCGTTCGGGGATTGTTTCGGCGGCCCTTGCGATAGTACTTTTTAGTATCCCAAAGGTAATATTCTCATATGGTATTCCCCTCTTAGATAACTTCCACAGGGGATGACATTTTGGCAAAAAATGAAGAAACTCACGAAGCAATTCGAGGAAAGCCGGAAACTGGAAGAGCAGATTAAGGAAAATTTGAAGGAGTTTGGACATGAAATTTAAAGAATCCGAAACCCTGGAATTGAAGAAATCCACTTCCGAATTGAAGGAGGGTATCATATCAATTGCTTCAATATTGAACAAGCATAAAATGGGGCAGTTGTATTTCGGAATCAAGAACAACGGCACGGTTATAGGCCAGCAAATTGGTCAGGACACCATCAGAGACATATCCCAGGCAATTTCCAATCATATAAAACCCATGATATTTCCCAGAGTCGAGACTGTTCAACTAGAGGGTAATGACTGCATAATTGTCGAATTCGAGGGTTCAGAAAACCTTTATTATGCCTATGGAAAAGCATACATGAGAGTTGGTGACGAGGACAGACAGATGAGTCCCGGTCAAATAGAGAAACAGATATTAAAGAAGGGCGAGAAATTATTCCCCTGGGACAGCCAGCCATCCAATGCTGAACCGAATGATGTGAACGAGGAACTGCTGATAGATTTCACAAAAAAGGCAAACGAAGCTGGCAGGATAGATTTCGAGTACCTGGGTCTGGTTCCGACCTTGAATAAATTAGGCCTTCTCTTTGACGGAAAACTGTCCAGAGCCGCGGAGGTTCTTTTCTGTGATAATAACCAGCTTGAGGTCCAGACCGCAATATTTGCCGGAACCGACAAGCTGACTTTCCTTGACATTAACCAACTGAAAGGAGATCTCTTTCATGTTTTGAAGGAATCCGAGCTTTATGTCAAGAATCATATGAAATGGAGTGTTAAATTCGGAAAACTTGAGCGCGAGGAAATACCCGAAATTCCGGTGAAAGCACTCAGGGAAGCTATTGTAAACTCGCTCTGCCACAGGGATTATGTTAATCCCAAGGGAAATGAAATTGCGATTTTCAAGGATCGTATAGAAATCTACAATCCAGGCCAGTTCCCGGACGAGTTCGAACCGGAGGACTTCATAAAGGGCGAGGAACGCTCCATTCTAAGAAATCCCCTGCTTGCCAGCACCCTGTTTCTGAGCAAAGACATCGAGAGATGGGGGTCCGGCCTCAAGAGAATATACGATGAATGCGAGTCCGAGGGTGTGCGAGTCGAATTCAAGAAACTCAAGACTGGGTTTCTGGTGGTATTCCACAGAGAGGAAATCGAGGAAGTCACCCCGCAAGTCACCCCACAAATCAGGAAGATGCTGGCCATAGCATATGAGGGAGTAAATGAGGGGGTACGTGAGGGAGTAAATGAGGGCGTAAAACAAAGGTTGGCCAGAGAGTTGGTAACAATATACCGGGAGAAGTCCATCACCCGCAATATGATGGAGAAGACCTTCGGAATCTCCACGGCAACGGCAGAAAGAGACATAGCACTCTTGAAGGAAGCCGAACTTATACTGTTCGAAGGCGCACCAAAGACTGGCCGATACATTCTCACCGAAAAGGGAAGGAAGTTTCTGGAGGCGGCGGATGAGTGATTTTAGATTGAGGGATTTTAGATTGAGGGATTGGCAGAATATAGGCTACAATTTAAAATCGTCTGTTCCGGTGGCAAGATGATGAAAACAGAACTGGCATGTTAGTCATGGCCAGGTCTTCGACCGCATCTCACTCTTATAGTGATATCGTTCGGGCTTCCGGGTGTCAGCCCTCCCGATTGAATACTGGAGCCGTAGAAAGGCTTTTATCCGCTTTTGGGCATTCACTTGGGCGAGCGGAGTTCTACGCAGGGAAGGAGATGTGCCAGTTAGGAGAAAATTATATGGTTAAAAATATGGGAACTATTCTAATACCTACATTAAATATCGAAAAAACTATAGAGCCAGTATATAATTCAATACGAAAATTGTATCGCAAAGTGGATTCAATTAATTTTCTAAATCCTTTGAATGTTGTAAAATTACAGAGAATTAATACCCAGAAGAAAAAACTGCAATTAATATATGAGAAAAAAATTGAGGATTGCTACTCACTTCTTATTGAGCCAGTTAGTGGCCCGGGTATCTCAATGGGCTTCTTCCAATCTTGGTCAACTGCTAAAGGTAGTTCTGCAATAATGAAATTACAGAATGCTTGGTTTGAACTTGGTGCGGTACTTGACCGAAAATATTCATACATGTTAGCAATTTTAGCACTTTATATTGCAATAATCTCAGTTCTTTTAACATTAGGCATTGGCATATTTGGATAATTCCAGGCGTCCCGAGCAGTGAGATTGCCGGGCACTCCACTCGTGGCCAGGTCCTACGACCACGTCTCACTCTTAGAGTGATATCGTTCGGGCTTCCGGGTGTCAGCCCTCCCGATTTAAAATAGAACCCACTGACTCATTCTTAGTTCAGAAAAAATTAGCAATCTCGGTTGCGGATAAATCGTTCCTCTTTTTAAATGATGTTCACCTAGGAAATCAATTTATTGTATTAGAGCTTCTAATAGAGCAGGTTGTGAGAATATGACTGAAGATGAAATTTCAGACAAATTATACGATTATGTTGATAGGATGTTAGCAAGAGTAGATAGGGATACAAACAACTTAACCCAGATTTGCCCAGAGCATAGTGTAATGGGTGGCCCTGTCGCTTTAGTAGAATTTGAATTATACAAGAATGTAATTCAAAATTGGATTGGGTATTTAGATTCAATTACAGACGAACCTGAGGTTCAAGCAAGTGCCCAGGCCTTAATTTCCCATTACCGTTATCTGATTAATGAACTTGATAATTTTCTCCAATCACTCCAGCACCATAAGTTCAATAAAAAAGAATATCGAGCATTCAAAGATGAACTCAAGGCATATGATGAAGAGGGATACGATTTATTGCTATACATTGAACATATATTACAGCTAAAGAAATGTGAAACAAGAATAGACGAGCATTTTAGAGGACATCCAGAAATGCGGCAAGGTTTTGTTATGACATTAGAACTTTGAGACTAAAGTAGGAATAGGAAAAGAAGTTAAATCACAACTCTCTTACCCAGTAGGAAGAGGCACAATATGACCAGTAACCCAGAATTGAATCAAAAAATTGAACAATGGAAGGCTAACCTAATTGACCTCAGCAAAAGAAATAGGCTTCTTAACTTCCGGGAAACTAAAACCGGTTCAGTCAATATTTTATATCCTCAGCCAGAGGATGCTTTCGACACTTTAGTAAAGAAAGGTCGTGAGATGATTTTTAAGTGGCAAGGAAGAATTTTCAATGACATTCAAGAGATGTCATTATCTGAAATTTCATTTGGCAATTATAAACTCAATCAAAAAGATTTGATTACAGCTAAGAATGAGGGAGACCAGAATAGAATTTTGAATACAATCCGGCTCAGATCTAATACTGCCTTTTTAGAACAAGGGGTTAACATACTTTATGTGGCTTTTGGCATGCTTAACTGGACAGAGGCTGATGCAAGTGATAAGATTATTAGATCACCACTGTTCCTTGCGCCTGTTAAAATAAAAAGGGAATCAATTACCGAACCATTTAAGATTAAGTTATTAGAAGAAGAAATAATATTTAATCCAACACTTCTTCAAAAATTATTAAATGATTTTAACCTGACATTCCAAGAATTGCCAGATTTAGATGATTTTGATTTGAGTACTGAATATAGAAAAATAGAGACTAAAATTAACAAACTTCCTGGCTGGAATATTACAAATGAAGTTCATCTAGGCCTATTTTCATTTAAGAAATTTATAATGTTCAAAGACCTTGAAACTTACAGCAAAGTCCTCGGTGATCATCCTATTGTTTGTGCTCTGGCAGGGGACAGCTCTAAGCTGCCTAAAGTGCCAAGAGATTTGCCAACTGCAGAGAAGTTAGATTATGAAATCAAACCCGAAGAAACATTTCAGATATTAGATGCGGATTCAAGCCAACAGGAAGCTATTATAGCTGCAAAGAGGGGAGTTAGCTTCATAATTCAAGGGCCTCCTGGAACAGGAAAAAGTCAAACCATAGCCAATATTATTGCAGAATGTTTAGAAGCAGATAAAACAGTTCTTTTTGTTAGTGAGAAAATGGCTGCATTAGAAGTTGTCAAAAAGAGACTGGATCAACATAGCTTAGGTGAGTTCTGCCTTGAGTTGCACAGTCACAAAGCCAATAAAAAACAAGTAATTACAGAACTTGGAAACACACTTGATGCCGAAAATAATAGGCCGAAAGTTAATAGTAAACAACTTCAAAAGCTCAACGAATTACAAAAATTAAGGGGACGGTTGAACAGCTATGTGATGGCACTACATAAGAAAAGAACTAAGTTGAATCTCTCTGCTTACCAAGTGCATGGAGAACTCGCGGCGTTAGATGACGCCCCAGATTTACGATTCAAGGTTCCAAATATCTCTGATGTGAATGACCAGTCTTTTGAAGAGTATGATACACTACTGGATCGCCTTACCTCTATGGGTCATATTTATGATAATCATTTAAGCCATCCTTGGAAAGGATGTAATATAGGGCAATATTCTTTTGAAGTTCA
This sequence comes from Methanomassiliicoccales archaeon, assembly GCA_030612505.1. GTDB lineage: Archaea > Thermoplasmatota > Thermoplasmata > SG8-5 > SG8-5 > JAGLQM01. Next base: position 40,545 of record JAUWNU010000003.1, on the reverse strand, counting down.
AAATACAGTTCAAGAGGATTTTGAATCATATAAAAATACAATAACCAATGTTCAACAAAGAGGAAATAACTTAGCAAGTATTTTGTCATACTCCCCTCCAAAAAATGTGGGTGTCGCTGAATGGCTCTGTAAATGCGCTGAACATTTGACCGTGTCTCCATCTCCACCAGAGGCCTGGATAAATGATTCAGACCTCACAGAAATTGGAGATTTGGCTTTGGAAGGGGAAAGCATAACCTCAAAATACTTAACGGAAATAAATGCTATTTCTAATAGGTATGATAAAGAGATTTTCAGCTTAGATATCCAATCCCTATACTCTCGATTCCTCAATGACTACACTTCATTTTTCAGGATATTTAAGGGGAGTTATAAACAGGATATGAACAAGTTGTCCCAATACTCCAAAAATTCAAAATTGAAATACAATGATGCACTTAAAGACCTAAAAAAGATGATTGATGTAACGAAGTTAAAGAGACAATTAGAAGGCCATGAAATAAATTTCAAGAAAACGTTTAGACATTATTATATTGGAGAGAAAACAGATTGGTCTCAAATATCCAATGCCCTCGAATGGACAAGCAAATTGCAGAATATCTTCTCAAATAATACGGTTCCAGATAAGGTTGTTAAAATTGCCTCAAATGATATTGAAACAAGATCCAAATTGTCCGGCATGAAACCAGATAAGATAAGAGAATATATCAACAAAGGACTTGCTCAAAGACATGATAAAATCATGAGCTACTTTGATGAGGAGCCAGACTTGTTTTCTGAAGTCCCTTTTAATAAATGTGAGTATCTAAAGTTATATCAATGGATAGAGCAGAAGATTGAGAACATTCAACAACTAAAAGATTGGATTTCGTATTATGGAATTATTAAGAAATTTAAGATCCATAAACTACAAGATTTCATAGATAATTCATTTGAAAAAGAATTAGATTCTAAGAGTCTGAAAAGTGCATTTTATAAAGGATTTTACCGGCATTGGATAGATTATGTTTATTCCGAAGATGAAGTTCTAATCAACTTCAGTAGCAAACAACATGAAGCATATATTGAACGTTTTGTCAAGTTAGATACCGAACTCATTAATATTTCAGAGAAGAGATTAGTCTTGAAACTTGCTAATAAAAAACCACACAACCAATGGGTTGATGCTCCAAGTTCAGAACAAAGCATAATAAAAAGAGAAGCAAATAAGAAGAGGAGACATAAGCCAATTAGAGTTTTATTTTCCGAGATATCAAACTTATTGCTAACAATCAAACCTTGTATACTTATGAGTCCTTTGTCTGTGAGCCAGTTCATTGACCCAGATATCTATAAATTTGATGTAGTTGTGTTTGATGAAGCCTCACAGATATGCCCTGAAGATGCCATAGGTGCAATTATGCGCGGACGTGAAGTTATTGTTGTTGGAGATAATAAGCAGCTTCCACCAACCAAGTTCTTTGTTTCATCGGGAGTTGATGACTTTGATGATGAGTCCTATGAAGAAATGGATGAATTTGAGAGCATACTGGATGAGTGTGATAGCATTGGGCTCCCGTCTAAACTGTTGATGTGGCACTATAGAAGTAAGCATGAAAATCTAATTGCATTTTCCAATTTTAATTTCTATATGAACAGACTCAACACATTCCCAAGTATTACAGCAAAAGACGACTACGCTGGAGTAGAGCATGTATATGTTGAAGGAGGGGTCTATGACAGGGGAAAAAGCCGAAGGAATGTTGATGAGGCAAGAAAGGTTGCAGACTTAGTGTTTGAACATTTCAGAACACACCCAGATAAAACCCTTGGTGTGGTTGCCTTCAGTGAAGCACAAATGCTGGCTATCAACGATGAGTTGGAGCGGAAGAGGCGAGAGGACACCTCACTTGAACCCTTCTTCAATGAGGATTTAGAGGAAAACTTCTTCGTGCGAAACCTGGAGAATGTACAAGGCGATGAGCGTGAAGTTATGTTCTTCAGTGTTGGGTATGGCAAAGACGCTCTGGGAAGAATGTCCATGAGTTTTGGCCCACTGAATCAGAAGGGTGGAGAACGAAGATTGAATGTGGCCATCACAAGAGCTCGATCGCATGTTAAATTGGTATCATCAATTTTACCTTATGATATGGATGTTTCTAAGACACAGAGCAGAGGTGTTAAACTCCTCAAAAACTACATGGAATATGCTCAAGATGGACCTTCAGCAATGTTTGCCCACAGTGCAGAAGAAATTGAAAGTGACTTTGATTCTCCATTTGAAGAAGAAGTGTGGAATGCCCTTGTTGCTGAAGGTTTCAAAGTGCAGAAGCAAGTTGGTTGCTCAGGCTATAAAATAGATTTAGCTATAGTTGACTCTGATAAGCCTGGTCTGTATCTACTGGGAATAGAATGTGACGGAGCCAGTTATCATTCAGGTAAGACTGCTCGAGACAGGGATAGATTGAGACAACAAGTTCTTGAAAACCTCGGATGGAGAATCCACAGAATATGGTCTAGAGACTGGATTGACAATCCCAAAGGGGAGATTGAAAAGATTAAGAAAGCTCTTACCACTCCAGTCAAAAAAAAACAACCTTTGAAGATTGAGCCAGAAATTGAAGAAGAACGAGATGAATCTTTTGAAGAATCCGAAGAAGTTGATGAGGAAAATGATAACTTTAAATTGCCTTCTAATGTCAAATATTATAGTAAAACAAATGTTCAAATATTTGGTGAACCAAAAGAATTTTATGGAAGCTACCAGGTGGGTAATATATTATATCGTGTTGTTCAAGTTGAAGGCCCAATTCACATAAGGGAGGCCTCTCGAAGGGTCGCTCAATTCTGGTGTATGAATAAAGCCGGTTCTAAAATTATAAACAATATCATTTACAGAATCAATTGTTCGGATAATTTGTCCTTAAAAGACGAATTTGTATGGAAAACATCAATGACCACTCCAAAGGTTAGAATTCCTGCACCAGGGCATAAGCCCAGAACAATAAATTTGATAGCAAAAGAAGAGATTGGTGAGGCCGCTTGTCTTGTAGTGGAGAATGCTTTCAGCCTAACCAGAGAAGATATTATAGCTCAGACAGCAAGATTATTTGGTTTTAACAGAACTGGAGAAATGGTTCGAAAGAGAGTGGGCAGTGTTGTTACTACTTTACAACAAAAAAATCGCCTTGAAAAATTACCTAATGGTCAATTACAGATACCTAAGATTAATCATTGTAAATTATGTGGCCACATGTATGAAATCTTCAATGGAATGTATAGGTGCCCTGAGTGTGATACCTATTGTGAAGATTGTGGTAATTTTGTTGCTGCAGATGCTGAAGAATGTTCTCACTGTGGAACTTCTTTCTTAGAAGATTAATGCTTTTTATTGGGCAAACCATCAAGAGCAATTCTGCTGACCGAATTTCCAACGCAGAACTGACATCTTGAAGCTTTCGTTTAGTTGATTAGTTAATTTGACTGTTGAATGTAAGCTGATTAGATAGTGTTAGCCAGGACTCTGAGGATTAATGTAAATTTCTCCCTCTAAACTGGTGAGAAAATTACTCGCGATATAGTTGGTATCTGTGCCCCGGATACCCAGGAAGTAGGGGTGTTTTTGAATGAATTTGTTGAGGTCAAGTCCCATAAATAGTTGAATGCAACTCAAAACTTATTTAAACAGAGCATTCGACAATGGCATGGCAACATATCTAATTTAAATCCAATGCCATACTGCTTACATTAATCTGAAAGCGATTGTTGGATTCAAAAATTAAATCAAAGTTAATGTAGAATCCGACTTGATATGGCTTAAAACAACTCACAGGCATAATATCAAAAAGCCCGCAATAACACACGAGTGAAAGAAACTATTGCGGATGGAAACATTTATTAGGCCTCCACAATCTCCACATCACCTGATGGCAGACATCAGGACGGAAATTGCAGGGCTGAAGTTGGAGAATCCCACCATGCTGGCCTCGGGAATTCTTGGCCAAACTGGAGAATCACTTTTAAAAATTATTAATGAGGGCGGAGCAGGAGCCGTTGTTACCAAGTCAATTGGCATGGAGCCAAGAGAAGGGCATGGAAGTCCCTGCGCACTGGAACTGGATGGTGGGTTGCTGAATGCCATGGGTTTGCCAAACCCGGGAATTGATGCTTTTGAAACCGAGTTAAAAATTGCACTGAAAGGCGATGCTCCTGTAATAGGCAGCATTTTTGCTGATACCGGAGAAAAATTTTCAATACTGGCTGGAAAAATGGAAGAATTTGGCGCAAGTGCTGTGGAATTGAATTTAAGCTGCCCCCATGCTGATAAATACGGCCTGGACATGGGCTCGGACCCTGAGAAAGTTCGAGAGATTGTTGGTCAAGTGAAGAATTCTGTGAAAATACCGGTCTTTGCCAAGCTAAGTCCAATGGTTCCGGACATTGGCCAGATAGCCCTGGCAGTGCAGGAGGCCGGCGGCGACGGCGTGGTTGCTATTAACACAATCAAGGCCATGAAGATCGAGCCGGAACTTGGTATGCCAGTGCTGAAGAATAAAGTTGGAGGAATCAGCGGACCTGCAATCAAGCCTGCCGGAGTTCGTGCAGTTTACGAGATCTCTGGCACGGTTGAGATTCCGGTTATTGGTGTTGGTGGAATAAACACTGGCATGGATGCGCTTGAGTACATCATGGCAGGCGCAAGTGCGGTTCAGATCGGCTCTGGTGTTCATTATCAGGGAATTGATGTTTTCAGCAAGGTAAATCAGGAAATTTCAGAGTTCATGGACCGAAAGAATTACTCAAAATTAGACGAGATTATCGGGATGGCCAGGAAGGGGATTTAATGCAAATTGTCCAGGTCAGCGAAGTAATAAATGAAACTAATAATATAAAAACTATTAAATTTAAATTGCCTGTGGAATCAAAACCCGGCCAATTCATCATGGTCTGGATTCCGGGAATTGATGAGATTCCAATGTCGCTTTCTTATTCTGATGGCATAACTGTGGACAATGTTGGTGAGGCAACCCAGGCCATTCATGCTCTTGAGATAGGCAGCCAGATAGGTATAAAAGGGCCCTATGGGAACGGCTTTGATTTATCTGAGAATAACTTTCTACTGGTAGGTGGAGGAACAGGAATTGCGGCACTGGCTCAGGCGGCGGAAAAGCTCAGCCAGTCAGGAAAAAATCTTCGGATAGCCATTGGTGCGAGAACTGCTTCTGATTTACTCTTTCAGGAGCGGATGAAAGCTTTTGGAGAAGTTCATGTGGCAACTGATGATGGTAGTAGTGGCCATCATGGGTTTGTTACCCAGGTAGTCGAAAAGCTCATTGCCGAGAAAAAGCCTGATATGATACTGGCCTGCGGGCCGGAGCCAATGATGGTTGCGGTTGTTGGACTTGCTGGAGATATTTCAATTCAATGCTCCCTGGAGCGGTACATGAAATGCGGTTTCGGTATCTGCGGCTCATGCCAGTGCGGAAAATATACTGTGTGCAAGGACGGTCCGGTTTTCAGCGGCCAGCAGCTTGCGGAAATTGAGGATTTCGGCAAGTGGAAGAGGGATGCGGCAGGTAAGCCAGTGTGGTTCTGATCTAAGTTTGACAGTTGAATGAAAATTATATTTGTCAAAGTTAGATATACCTATTTTTGACTACAAATTATTTATAAAGAGTCAATAATAGGTTCTGATGCAGCCAATGATTTTGTACAAGAAGCTTTTTGACCATTTTGGCCTCCAGCACTGGTGGCCCGGCAACTCATCATTTGAAATTGCAGTGGGGGCCATCCTTACCCAGCAAACTGCCTGGACAAATGTTGAGATGGCCATTGAGAATCTGAAAAATGCCAAAATGCTTGACACGGAAAAAATTGCCAGTTCAGATCTAAAATACCTGGAGGAACTTATTCGGCCTTCTGGTTTCTTCAGGCAAAAGGCAGGTTATCTGAAGAATTTCTGCCAACAGATTATTGATAATCATGACGGCAGCATAGAAAAATTGCTGGGCGGCGAGCTTCAGTCTGTCAGAAAAGAATTGCTGGCATTCAGGGGGATTGGGCCGGAAACAGCAGATTCCATTCTTCTTTATGCTGGCAATTATCCAACCTTTGTTGTGGATGCCTACACAATACGCATATGCCAGCGCACCGGAATGTTCGATTCAAAGAAATATGACGAGGTCAAGGCATTCTTCGAGGAGAAAGTGAAGCTAGATGCTCAGGTGTACAATGAGTTTCATGCTCTTTTAGTTGAGCTTGGAAAGAACCATTGCACATCCAGCAACCCAAAGTGTGAAAATTGCCCTGTCAATAATGGATGCCAGTATCCTAGAAGAACAGTACAATCAGGTTCCCAATCACAACGCTAAAAATTATTCCCAGTAACATTGGGATTATGAATGGTATTTTTGGATTAACCCAGATCCTTGTCAGCCCATGCTCTTTCAGGACATTTAGCTCCGCTTTGATATCATCGCTTCTTCTTGGTTTCAGCACCAAAACATGTTCTCCATCTATGAACTTCTCCATTGGCCAGACAAAGCTTTTCGGTATGTCATCTATATCCATCTTGTAGCCCATGAACATTTCCGGAAACCCTTTATCCCCCCTGGCCAGGTTCTTAAAAAATAGATATAATGAAACCACAACCACCGAGATAATTGCGGCGTTCATGAGTATTAGAAAAGTAAATGGATAAGTGAGCTGGATATTTTCAATTATGTTCACTGGATATTCTATTAAAGGCAGGTTTTGAATCACTGGGTAAACTGGAAACAGGATTGTCAGGACAATGAAGGCCTTTGCATCTGCCCCACCGTGGATCAAGTGAGCATAATAGAACAACATGAAAATTAACATCATGATAGGGATGGTAAGCAGAACTATAACTGGTCTTGTTGCTCCTTCCAAATATAAAAGAGCCAGTGCTCCCATGAGGCCAATCAATCCAAGAATAATCGAGACCATGTCAATGCCTCTTACCTCGTATCCCCATTCCCGGAAAGGTTCAATAAACATAACCAGAATTGGAATGAATATCAAAAAATATGGCCAGATATCGCTAGTTAGTCCAAGCGTATTATCCGAATGCAGCATCTCAAATGCCAGTATTGCCATTCCCAGGGCCCCCATGAGCATCCAGACCCAGTTTGCAACCCGGCGGGTGCGCCAATCGAGAACTGCGGCATAGGACATCAGGGCCAAAGCAATAGCCAGCCTTATCAGAGAAAGCATTTCTTCCATTGACCTTTATAATGCCTTTCAAATATTAATACTTACGTAATATTTATAAGCAAAATGGGTATTTGCCGCTTCAGGAAGGTCATTTGCATGATAATCAAAAGACTAGGTATGATACTGATTGCCATTTCGGTGATGTCGCTGGCACTTGGAGCATTTGCTCCGGTGGCCCAGGCATCTGAAGGAGACTTGAATATATTCAATCCAACCTACACCAATCAAGATGTGGACATGGATACTTCAATTGCTTACAAATGGGGAATTTATAACAATGGAGTCAATTCCCATGTTGTTTTGATTGATATTGCTGGCGCCGATGATGGATGGATAGCCGAAGTTGCAGACGATGGCTCCTATTTTGAAATAGCTCCAGGTGAATTCAAGGTAGTTGAATTGACAGTTACTGCTCCCAATTCAAGGGATTACCCGGACATATCAATATTCATGACCTGCACAGTTCGAGATCTGGTTACTGAAGAACAGTGGCAGAGAGATATGGGTTCGGTAACTACCACAATCACCGGTGGAGCATATGTGCCGCCAACGCAAGTCCTAGGGTGGTTCGACAATCCACTGGCTGATGTTCATGATTCCCTGGACAGTGAATACGGCGTTTTCCTAACAACACTGGGCATCTGGATACTCATAGGTGCAGCGATATATCTTGTTCTGGACCCTGTTGTCAAGCATTTCACAAAGTCCACAGAGACCGAAATAGACGATCAGGTACTGGCCATTGTCAAGGGACCAGTGTTCTACATGATTGTTCTTTACGGAGCAGTCTCATCACTTGAAGTTCTCAATTTCTCATGGAGCGTTATTCATGCAATTGAGATAACATATTCTCTAATTGTGATTGTTCTGATCGCCTGGATGGCCCTCAAAATTCTCAAGGACGTTCTGCTCATCTGGGGCAAGACATACGCCGAGAAGACCGAAACCACGCTGGACGACATCATGTTACCACTGTTCGAGAAGATGGGCATGGTTGTCATCAGTCTGATAGCCTTCATCATGATACTGAATCTTTTCGGTGTAGATGTTACCATGCTTCTGGCAGGAATGGGCGTTATTGGATTGGTTATCGCTTTCGCTGCCCAGGATACACTGGGTAATTTCATCAGCGGCATGTTCTTGCTCACCGACCGTCCCTTTAAAGTCGGCGACCTGGTGCTCATGGAGAACGGCGATTACTGCCGTGTGGAACAGATAGGCATGAGGAGCACGAAGCTATACAACACATTTGACCATGACATGATAATTCTGCCAAACAGCAAGATTGCCAATGAGAAGGTTATTAATCTCACTGAGCCAGATAACAAGATGAAGGTGAAAATTACAGTGGGCGTGGCCTATGATACAGACATTAAACAGGCAAAAGGCATCATGCTGGATGTGGCACTAAATCACCCCGACGTCATACAGGATGAAGGTCAATCACCATTCGTCAGGCTGGTGGACTTCGGAGATTCCTCTCTGGGGCTCAAGGTGTACACATGGGTGCATCATCTGGATGACCAGTGGCGCGTCGGTGCCGAGATTAGAGAAGCAATCCTTGAGAAGTTCAATGAAGCAAATATTGAGATTCCGTTCCCGCAGCATGTTGTGCATATGGAAAAGGAGTGAAATTCAGATAAACATCTATTTATACAAAATAGATTAACATCCCAAGGGGAATAATCAATGATTGCCAAGAAATCATTTGTAATAATGGCATCAAATGTGGTGTGCGCAGTTCTAGGTTTAGTAGTGCTTTCCATAATAGCAAGGTTATGGGGTGACTTTGCAACAGAAGCTCTTGGGGTGATTAGCTTTAGCATGGCCTTTGTGGGCATGTTCTCCTTTATTTCAGACCTCGGATTTGGAAATGCACATATTAAAAAGATATCTGAAGGTAAGGACCTGGGTACTTGCATCGGAACCTATCTGACTATTAAATTAATCCTTACTGGAATAATGATTGTGGTGGTGGTCGGCAGCATTTTCATTTGGAAAAATGTCATGAACCAGGGATTTTATGATTCTACAAAAGAGAGCATTATATACATATTTTTGGCATTTTATGTGATTCTCAGTTTGTCTCAGATTCTCATTTTTACCTTCAATGCAAAAAAAGAAATTGGAAAGAGTCAAATATCATCCCTGACAGAAACAATAATCCGTGTCCCACTCATGATTGCTGTGGCATTGGCAGGAGTTACTGGGGCCTATGTGGGCATAAGTGGAATTGCCAATGTAACATTCATAGCCCCCAAATATGCTTGGCCAGAATTTCTTCAATCGTTTCAAATATTTCTGGCGAACAATGCAATAGGAACACTGGCCACCACATACCTATTGGGAAATTTAGCTGCCTTCATTATTGCACTAATAATGTTCCGAGGATATCCAATAAAGAAACCCAGTATGGAATATGCTAAGAGTTATCTTGCTTTTGCACTGCCAATGATGGTTGTGTCCATTATTGGAATAATAACCATAAATATTGACAAATTGATATTAGGATATTTCTGGGCAGCTAAGGAGGTGGGATTTTACTTTGCTGTTCAGAGAATTTCTTCAAGCCTATTGATGTTTTCCACTGCTGTAGGTGTGCTATTGTTTCCGACTATATCCTCTTTACATACAAGAAAAAAATTCAAGGAGATCAGAAAAATAACAATCAAAGCAGATAGATATCTGTCCCTTTTCTTGCTGCCCGTAGTCGTTTTTATAATTATTTTTAGTCGTGATATAATCAGGATAGTATTGAGCAATTCTTTCGAACCAGCAACCGAAACTTTACGTATACTTACTGTCTATGCCTTTATTTGGTCTCTAAATGTACCATACATGTATTTGATTCTTGGCATGAATAAGCCTAAACATTATGCCAAAATAGTAGTAATCGGTTGCATTGTTAACATCACATTGAACTTACTTTTGATTCCGGAAAACGGCCTATTGAGCAAATATGAAATAATGAGTCATAATGGTGCTGCATTGGCTACTTTGATTTCGGTTGTACTTACGAGTATCATGTTCAGAACGGCATCCAAGAAAATCATTAAAATCAGAAGATTTCAACCAAGAATATTATTGCACGTGCTCGCAGCCACAGTGATGGGAATAGCCCTATATCTTTTAGCCTCCTTGGATTTTACAATGAGATGGTATTATCTGGCAATATTGGGTTTGATTGGTCTTGGAATATATTCTCTTATTCTCTGGGTACTCAAAGAATTGAAAAGGGAGGATGTTTTATTGGTTCTGGATTCTTTGAAAGTATTTTCAAAGAAACAAGCGGGTGATTAATGCTAAAAAAAGGGCATAAATGAACTGGCATCATTCAGCAATTCTTAAGTTAAATAAGGAAATGAGGGCTCCCCACCCTAAAGGGCGGGGTATCCCTACAGTTAACTGGTGAAGGAAAGCAGTGTAGTTTGAGGAGTTCTTTTGGACTCCGAATCTCTCAGGAGCCATGCACCTAGCATCCTGATTTCTTTGTGGTGCTTCGATTGTGAATCATCAATATAATGTTTGATTGTTTCCTCGTTAACTTCTCCAATCTGGCGAAAAAACTTGCCTTTCGACCATAAGCGGCATCTGTGATAGGCATCCAGTATAGGGAAAATCTTTCGAAGCTCATAAGAACTGCCGCCCTTCAGATATTGCATAACCTTTGCAATAGACTGGGAAGGGCGGATGTTGATGAACAAATGAACATGATTTTCCATTATTTCCACCGCTTTCAATTCAAAATTATGCCGCTCCGCAATCACAAAGAATATACGGTTCAACTGCATTCTTATGTCTGCCCTACCAAACATCTTAAATCGCTTGTAGGGAACAAGCACCACATGATACTAGCTTTGTCCAAAGCCATGGCTATATGACCACTCAGATTTCATCTATATTGACTCCTGGCGGTTCCTAATGCACCCCGCTCCAGCGGGGCGCGCCGCCAACCCTTTATTTTATTTCAAAACAATAAGTGTTGTGCCTGGACAGATGCTCAAAGCCCTGTATCCGCAGACCTAAAGGTCGCGGAATTAGGGCTAGATATGTTTATTAAGGAATTGACAATGGATGATATTAGAATGTTTATGGATACAGTTAACCCAAAGGATATCTTACATTATTTCAAATCTGAACTAAAAGGAAAGGTATAGAAAAGAAAAATAGGCATATATCTTCTTCGAACACAAGAAATATCAAAACAGAGTCCGAACACGCAACAAAGAAAATGAGATATTTCACACCGGATTTACTCAGATGGACTCACTACAATCGTAAAGATGGTTTACTGTAGGCGCAAAAATACTGGCATTCAAAAAGATATATATATTAGAAACAGAATCGGGGATAAAGTGAGAAAATATGAAGGTTGTAATTCTTGCAGGGGGTTTTGGTACTAGACTTGCAGAGGAAACAGACAATATCCCAAAGCCGATGGTTGTAATAGGTGATAAACCGATACTCTGGCACATCATGAAGCATTTCGCACATCATGGCTTCAATGAATTTATTATTCCTTTAGGTTATAAAGGTGAAATGATTAAAGATTTCTTCATTAACTACCATATATTGAGTAATAATTTTACTGTTAAAACAAAAGATGGCACGATTAAAGAACATGAATTGATGTGTGATGATTGGTCGGTTCATCTTATTGATACAGGCCTAGAGACCATGACCGGAGGCCGGCTTAAAAGACTGGATGATTGGCTGAAAGATGGTCCATTCATGATGACCTATGGTGATGGTGTTTCCGATGTTAATATCAAGGATCTGATAGATTTCCATCGCGCCCATGGTAAACTTGCCACCGTGACTGCTATTAGACCACCAGCAAGATTCGGTGGATTGAAATTCGAAGGCGATAAGGTCGTAGAATTTACGGAGAAGCCTCAAATTGGAGAGGGATGGATCAATGGAGGCTTTTTTGTTTTTGAGCCAGAGGTCCTAAATTACATTAAAGATGATAGTACACATTTAGAGGTCGAACCCCTCGAGGCATTGGCCAAGGAAGGCCAATTGATGGCTTATAAGCATGAAGGATTCTGGCGTTGCATAGACAATGTACGTGATCTCAGATATCTACGCGACCTCTGGTCAACAGGCAAGGCTGAATGGGAAGTATGGGGGGATTAATTGACTGAATTCAATTGGACTGAGAAAAGAGTTCTAGTGACTGGAGCCACAGGCCTTATTGGTTCATGGCTTGTAAAGGATTTATTGAACAAGGGTGCGAAGGTCGTCTGCCTGATACGTGACATTGATTATCAGACTGAATTTTACCGTAGCAAAGATTACCTGAAAACAACAATAGTCAACGGTGCTCTGGAAGACATGGATACAATAGAGAGGGCGGTCAATGAATATGAGATCGAGCTGATATTTCATCTAGGTGCCCAGACCATTGTAGGAGCAGCACAGAGAGAACCATTACAGACCTTTGAAAGCAATATCCGGGGAACATATCATATTCTGGAAGCTAGCAGGAAACATTCCGAGCTTGTTAAAGGAGTTATAGTGGCCTCAAGTGATAAGGCATATGGAATAGCCAAAGAGCTCCCTTATAATGAGGATCATAGGCTAGAGGGTACCCACCCCTATGATGTTTCCAAAAGTTGTGCAGATCTGATATCTCAATCCTACTATCATTCATATGGATTACCAGTCAGCATTTCCAGATGTGGTAATGTCTATGGTGGTGGAGACCTGAATTGGAGCCGAATCGTGCCAGGGACCATTCGCTCCCTTCTCGATGATCAGAGACCAGTCCTACGAAGTGATGGAAACCATATCCGTGACTATATATATGTCAAAGATGTAGTCGCGGCCTATTCTTTACAGGCTGCCTCTCTATTGATGAATAAAACAGCAGGAGAATCCTTTAACTTCAGCAATGAGTCAAGAACTACAGTGATTGAGATAGTTAATGAGATAATATCTATCATGGGAAAAGAGAATATCAAGCCAGAGATACTCAATATGAAATTGAAAGAGATACCAGAACAATCACTATCTGCTAAGAAAGCACACAAGATCCTCGATTGGCATCCAAAATTTGACCTGAGGAAAGGTTTGTCTGAAACAGTGAATTGGTATTACAACTATTTCGAGAAGAGTGAATGAAATGTTAATCAATAAGGGGAAGTTCGAAGGGGTATTTGAAATTCAACTTGAACCACACGAAGATAGTAGAGGATTCTTCATGAGAGTTTATGATGACAAACTCTTCAATGAACATGGAATGAATGTGAACTGGGTTCAAGAAAGCCATTCATTGTCTTTAGATAAAGGGGTGATCAGGGGCATGCATTTTCAATTTCCGCCTTATGCTGAAACAAAATTGATAAGAGTACTAAATGGAAAAATAATCGATATTTTTATAGATCTGAGAAAGGGTTCACCGACCTTTGGAAAATGGGATAGTGTTGAATTAAGTGCAGAAAACAAGAAAATGATCTACATTCCAAGAGGTTTTGCACATGGCTTTTGTACGCTGACCGATAATTGTGAGCTCCTTTATAAAATGGACAATTATTATGCACCAGATAGTGCATACACTCTACAATGGGATGACCCAGATCTAGGGATAGACTGGCCGATAAAGGATCCGATACTATCTGAAAATGATTCAAAAGCAAATGAATTCAAGGATTTTGTTGAAGAATATGGTGGATTAGATGTTTAAAAGAATAATATCGTTACAGAAAAACCGTTCAAGGGGTAAAGATCATGAAACTCGAAGGCTGTAGGATTTGTAAGAACAATAAACTTAAAAAGATATTAGATCTAGGTGAAATGCCTTTAGCAAATGCATTTTTAGATGAAAACCAACTAGATCAAGAAGAAAACTTTTTCCCGCTAAGATTGGTCTGGTGTGATTCTTGCAATTTGCTACAAATCGATGAAGTGGTTGCCCCTGAGATTCTCTTTAAAGATTATTTGTATGTATCAGGAACATCAGAGGTGTTAAGAAAGCATTTTGAAGAGCTAGCAACAGATGTAATAAATAATTACAAACTAAATGATGATTCACTAGTTATCGATATAGCCAGTAATGATGGAACTCTGTTAAAAGAATTTAAAAAGTTAAACACCAAAGTTTTAGGCATAGAACCCGCGACCAATATTGCCAAGATAGCCGAAGAGAATGGTATTAAAACTGTAAATGATTTCTTCTCTGAAGATGTTGGAGAGAGGGTGGTAAAAGAAATTGGGCAAGCAGATGCGATAACTGCCACGAATGTGGTTGCTCATATCAACGATCTAGACGATCTGCTGAAAGGTGTATCTATCATTTTGAAGGATGACGGGGTCTTTGTGATCGAAGTTCCATACCTGGTGGACCTATTGGAGAAAACAGAATTTGATACGATATACCATGAACACCTTTCCTATTTTGCTGTTTGCCCATTGATCAAATTTTTTGAAAAACATAATCTGAATATGATAGATGTTAAAAGAGTTAGCATACATGGGGGCACGATCAGGATCTTTGTGAGTAAGAAAGGATCAAAATATACCATTAATGAAAATGTAAACAAATTGATATCATTAGAAGAAGAGATGGGCCTAGATAAAATCGTGGCTTATGAACAATTTGCTGAGCGGGTTGAGAAACTTAAAAAGGATCTGGTTCAGCTTCTACAAAAATTAAAAAGCCAAAACAAAATAATTATTGGATATGGGGCCGCTGCGAAAGGCAATACTCTATTAAATTATTATAATATCGGACCTGATCTGATTGATTTTATTGCAGATTTAAACCCAATGAAACACAATAAATTCACTCCAGGGATCCACATTCCCGTACACAGCCCTGAAAGGATCTATGAGGTCAAAGCAGATTACATGTTGATCCTCGCATGGAATTTTGCTGATGAGATCATGAAACAACAGGTAAAATTCAAAGAGATGGGGGGAAAGTTCATTATACCAGTTCCGGAAGTGAAAATTAAATGAGGTTATACAATATCAAGATATTAGCAGCAATGTGCAAAACGGAGGCTCTATGAAGGTTCTTGTTACTGGTGCCTCTGGCTTTATTGGCCGGTATGTTGTTGAAATGCTTTTAAAAGATAATCATGAGGTAATAGCAACTTCCCGTAATGAGAAGAAAGCAAAAACCTTCAATTGGCATCATAAAGTAGAATACATATCTGCAGATTTGAATGGTCTCCCAGAGAACAGTTATGAATTTTTTGGAAAACCGGATCTACTTATTCATTTAGCTTGGGAAGGACTTCCCAATTATAATGACCTATTTCACATTGAGAGAAATTTATATCATAATTATTTCTTTGTAAAAAATATGGTAAAACAAGGATTGAAGGATGTTACGATCATCGGAACTTGTTTTGAATATGGAATGCGAGAGGGTTGCTTGAGTGAAGATATGATATCAAATCCATCTAACCCGTATGGACTTGCTAAAGATTGTTATAGAAAATTCATCGAAATACTTACCGAACAGTGGGATTTTAAATTTAAGTGGGTACGTTTATTTTATATGTATGGAGAGGGACAAAATGAGCAATCGCTTTTGCCACAATTGAATATTGCCCTGAATAACAATGGCAAAGTGTTTAATATGTCTGGAGGTGAACAATTACGTGATTTTTTACCTGTTGAAAAAGTTGCCGAGCATATTGTAAAAATAGCTCTTCAAAATAAAGTAACTGGTATTATTAATTGTTGTAGCGGAGAACCTCTTTCCATTCGTGAGTTAGTAGAAACATATTTAGAAGAAAAGAATGAACACATAAAATTGAATTTAGGTTATTATCCGTATCCAGATTATGAGCCTATGGCCTTTTGGGGAGATAATACGAAATTGAAGATGGTGTTGAATGATGGGTGAAGGAGTAGGGGTATGTTCTTTGTGTAAGCGAAGTGACCTCAATAAAATTTATCATGTTGAAAATATCCCCATTTTTCAAAATAAGGTTTTTCCTTCTCAGGAAGAGGCTTTAAAGGCAAATACCGCAACAGTCACACTCACCCAATGTCTTCATTGTGGATTTGTATTTAACAAAAATTTTGATACTAATTTGATGAACTATGATGATAATTATCAAAATGAGCAGAATTATTCCAATTATTTCATTGATTATCTTCATGAGATCCTGAATATTATAAAGGAAGAATCGACTGAACATGATCTAGTTCTAGAGGTGGGGTGTGGAAAAGGATACTTCCTGGAAATGATAGATGATGCAGGGTTAATTGTTACTGGATTCGATCCTGCTTATGAGGGTGACAATCCTAAGATTATTAAAGATTATTTCTCAGAAAAATACAGTGATGTTCGAGCGGAACTGATTATTTTGCGACATACACTTGAACATATTGCACATCCATTTGATTTTCTGAAAACAATTGCAAAAGCCGCAAATTACGAGGGTAAGATCTTTATTGAAGTGCCGTGTTTTGATTGGATCGTCTCAAAAAATGCTTTTTGGGATGTATTCTATGAACATTGTAATTACTTTACAGAAGAACTCTTAGCATCTATGTTTGAGAAATCCGGCGGTGGTAAACTTTTTAATGGCCAGTATATTTATTTGTTGGCTGATTTGAAAGATATTAAAAGAGATATTGAAGGATCGGAAGTTAAACAATACAAAGTCCTTTTTGAAAAAATGTATGATGATCATAAAGCATATCTGAAAAAATCTCAACATAATCTGGTATGGGGGGCCGGGGCAAAAGGCAGTACTTTTGTGAACATACTTGACCCTGAACGCCGGTACGTGTCAAAGGTCATCGATATTAATCCGAATAAACAATCCAAATATATAGCCCGTACGGGACACCCTATCATTTCGCCCGATTCTATTAATTTCGACCAGTTATCGGGCGAGACAACGATTTGGATCATGAATGAAAATTATGCTGATGAGATCAAAGAGCAGGTAAATAACACCGTCAGTTTTAGGACAATGGGAGAATTACAATGAACGAAATAGAGAGCTTTAAAAAAGAAAGGAAAGAACGCATTGAAAACCATGCCACGAATGCCTCACTTCAGAGTGTATCACAGGGATTTTTGGAGGAAACAATAAAAAGTCAATACTCCTACAACTTTTCTTGGATGGGAATACCTATTATCCAATACCCTCAAGATATTGTGGCTATGCAGGAGATTATCTGGGATATCAAGCCAGATCTGATAATTGAAATAGGAATCGCTCACGGAGGCTCGATAATATTTTATGCATCCTTGTTAGAACTAATAGGGGGAGATGGAAAAGTACTGGGTATTGATATCGACATAAGAGAACACAATCGGAAAAAAATTGAAAATCACAGGATGTTCGATAGGATCGAAATGATCCTTGGATCATCGGATGCTGAAGAAGTTGTGCAAAAGGCATATGATCTTGCCAAAGACAAAAAAAGGGTTATGGTAATATTGGATTCCAATCATACACATGAACATGTTTTGAAAGAGCTAGAGCTTTACTCTCCATTGGTAACCAAGGATAGCTATCTCGTTGTCTTTGACACTATTATTGAGGATCTGCCGGAGAATTCTTTCACAGACCGCCCATGGGGTAAAGGCAACAATCCAAAAACTGCTGTTTGGGAATTCCTAAAGACCAATGATCGTTTTGAAATAGATCAAAACATTCAAGATAAATTGCTGATTACTGTGGCTCCAGACGGTTATCTGAAATGTATTAAGAAGGTATAAAGATGATAATACCAAAACATATTGGCATCGGTGAAGTTGAAAATGAAATTTGTGGAATTGAATTTCCTATACAATTCACTGCATCTAAACTTGCATTGTGTCATTTAGGGAACTATTGTACCTGTAGAAAAATACTTTCATTACATGATTTAAAAACATATAATAATCTTGGAGGTGGATAATGAATAATCAATCGTTTTCTGAGGAAAAAAGAAAAATGAAGAGCAAAGCACCACTAGTGAGTATCTGTATGCCGATTTTTAACGAAGAAAAATATTTGGAACAAGCACTCGAGTCTCTGTTGGCACAAAATTTCAAAGATTTTGAACTTATTATCTCCGATAATGCATCTACAGATCGCACCCCTGAAATTTGTAAACTGTATTTAGAAAAGGATAACAGGATTAAATATTACCGAAATGAACGTAATATCTATGCATTGGCTAACTTTATTAAAATTATGCAATATGTCAAGACACCATATTTTATGTTTGCTGGAGGTCATGATTTATGGAGCGATAATTATATTCGAAGTTGCCTTGAAATCATGGAGAAGGATTTATCTGTTGTAATCGCTACTCCACGAACAGTATGGATCGATGAAAATAATAAAGAACTGGACATCAAAGATAGCTTCATCGACACGCGTGGATGTGGAAATGTTTCCAGATTAATTCTCTCACTCAAGGAAAATCACCATGCAATTTATGGAGTTATTCGTTCTGACGCTTTGAAAAAAATAAGTTGGCCTAGACCACAATATATTGGAACTTTTCTTGTAATGTTAGGTGGACTTTCCCTAGTTGGGGCATTTGCCCATGTTCTAGAGGCGACATGGTATAGAAGAAAAGCCCGAGAAGATGAAACAACAGACCAAAGATTAGAGCGATACCAAAGAACACTTCTTCCATCAGGGAAATATGCTAAGGCCAAGCTTTCTCATTGGCGAATTCCATATGAATATCTTATTGTTATCCGTAGAAGCCCCATTCCCTTCAAAGAAAAAATTGCCTTGATTGTTACAGTAATTCCTGCTGTTTTTGTACAGTATGGATACAACATGTTTGGTGATATTCGTCGTCTTTTTGGAAAACGTTCTCAATAGTAGTTTAACCTATTTCCTGAAGTTTTGAAACGCGAGTCTGATGCTTAGAACAATATTTAGTAAAACAGAAGTGGTTTTTGTTATATGAAAGTAAGGGCTCTGTTGTGCACCAAAGGCTCGAAAGAATCGCTCAATTGGTTCTATCATAGATCCTTCAAAATCGAACCTCTTGGTCACTGTTGCGGCATATTTTATAGTCTCCCACACTAGCAATGATGTTGCACCGCTGTGACGGAGATCTGGATCGCTACCCCCCATTAAATAGTAAGCAGAATTTTTATCCCATATTATGTAAATCGCTGCGTGGATTCTTTTCTCTCTATCCACTGCAAATAATATTTTTCGGGCATTATGTCCTGCACAGGCAGTATCCAAGTGCTTTACAAGCTCCCTACTATAAGGTATCAAGAAGCGTCTTCTCAATCTCCGGACTAAATAGAACTGTTAAAACCGCGGTTCCATCCTTCTTCAGGATTCTATGAATTTCAATCATGAGGGCCAGCGGATCAACAATATGCTCGATTACCTCCGAACATATTACGCCATCAAAAAAGTCAGATTCAAATGGGGTTTTTGAAGCATCTCCAGATACTGCTTTTATGCCTCGTAGTTTTGCCCTTTCAACCCTTGTGGGTGAAATGTCAATTCCATGGACCTCCGCTGTCTGGTCAAC
The DNA here is from genome assembly GCA_030612505.1 of Methanomassiliicoccales archaeon. Taxonomy (GTDB): domain Archaea; phylum Thermoplasmatota; class Thermoplasmata; order SG8-5; family SG8-5; genus JAGLQM01. Next base: position 20,856 of record JAUWNU010000003.1, on the reverse strand, counting down.
CAGACCCATTGAAAGGTCGCCGTACCCGCAACCAATATCACAAATTTTGTGGCTGGATTTTGCAGCCAGTAGTTCAAGAACCATGGACTTTCTGGTTAGGCCAAGAGGATTGCCATAGTATCCGCCGCTATGTTCGGTTTTCTTTGCCAGGTTCTCGTAGAAAACCTCCAGAGACTTCATTTTTGCTTCATCTACCTGGCTCATTTTATCATTCCTCAAATTTAACTGGGTTACCCGTTCTCATACTCTCTATCGCCTTGAATGAACACATGGTCGGCCATAGATATGTTTCATAACCAGAAGGTGATTTCTTTCCGTTCACCGACAGAATAAAATCTTCCAGACAGGCGCGGAATCCCTTGTCCATTTTCTTGAGCTTGTGGTTCTCAGACTTTGAACCAGAAACATCCAGAGAAATGAAATCTCTCAATAGCATGACCTTACCGCCGGAGAAAACAGTTATTGTTTCCTTGGGATGAGATGAATGGCCCTCACTGGAATAAGTCAGGTTGCCAACAGAACCATTTTGGAACTTCACTGTGGAGACAAAATTGTTATCTGAAATGTCCTCTGGACCTCCGGATACTGCGTGGGTGAAAACAGAAACTGGCTTGCTTCCTGTAAGCCAGCAGAAGAAATCAAAGAAATGGCAGGCCTCGCCTATGAGTCGCCCTCCACCCTGGACCGGATCATGGACCCAGTGGTCTTTTGGCAGCTTGCCAGCATTCACTGTGTAATTGATTATTATTGGCTTCCCCTTGGTCAAATGGCTTTTCAATTTAACGGCCAGTGGGGAAAATCTACGGTTAAATCCAACTGCAAAGGGAACTTTGTTTAATTCCAGTGCTTTGATGATTGAGTCGCATTCCTCCTGGTTCATGGCCATTGGTTTTTCGGTGAAAACCGCTTTGCCTGATTGGATGGCCTTGACAGCCAATGGTGCATGGAGATCATGTCGGGTGGCAATTACAATCATGTCAATATCCTTGTCAGCAATTAGTTTGTCATAATCAGTTGTGCAATATGTTGCACCATACTTCTGGCCCAGTTGTTTTGAATTGAACCCTTTATTGCTGGCTATTGCCCTGATATTGACATCTGGCATTGAAGCTAGATTAGGTAAGTGATATGATTTGGCGAAGTTTCCGGCTCCCAGAAGACCAACATTCAGGCCTATCTTTTTTCCAGAGTCGGTTATTTTCACAACCTCAGAAACTGGCTTCAGTTTCTCGGCATTCTGATACTTGAAAAGAATGCCTATTGGCTTCTGTTCCGGGCTTCTGGCATAGGCATAGGCCTCTGATGCCTTCTCCATTGGAAAAATCTTTGAAATTAATAATTTTAAATTTACCTGGCCATGTGAAATTAGCCGCAGAAATTCGGCCATGTTCCGATTCTGGGTCCATCTGACATAGCCAATTGGATAATCCAGACCATTTTCCTCGTATGATGGGTCATACCTGCCAGGGCCATATGAAGTGGAAATTAGGAAGTCCAGTTCTTTCTGGTAGAACAATTTTCTGTCTATGTTCATTGGAACTGCCCCAACAACAACAATTCTTCCTTTTCGGCGAGTCATTTTCAAGGCATCATCCACAGGTGCCTGGCTGCTGGTTGCTGCGCATATCAGAACAGCATCAACTCCATGATTATCTGAGAAATGCTTAATCTTGTCAACATAGCCCTCTTCGACCTTGAGGGCTAGATGTGCGCCAGTATCTTTAGCCAGTTGTACACGGGAATCATCAATGTCCACTGCAATAACCTGGCATCCGGCGGATTTCAAAATCTGCACAGCTAGTTGTCCGATAAGGCCTAAGCCAATGACAGCTACAATGCTTCCCAGATGAGCTTCCGAACGCCGAACGCCCTGGAGTGCTATGGAACCTATTGTCATGAAGGCCGCCTGCTCCGGCGAAACATTCTCTGGAATTTTAACGGCCAGATTAACTGGAATGCTTACGATTTCAGCGTGATATGCATCACCTGCGCAGGCAACTAAATCTCCAACTTCAAAACCGTGAACATTGTCCCCTTTGGCTATGATGATTCCAGAACTGGAATAGCCCATTGGAAGAAGCTTCTGACCTTCGTCCTTCACCATGCCCAGGGTCTTTTTCAGGCCATCCTGCTTAACCTTTTCAATGACAGTCTTAACAAGTTCAGGATTCTTTATGGCTTTGGATATAACACTTCCAGAAACATTTTCCAGATTTTGGGATTCTGTGCCCAAGCTTATTACAGAATAAAGATTGGCTACAAGAATTCTGCCTGGCCTTACAGTAGGAGCAGGAACTTCATCTATTATGACTTCTCCGCTCTTATTGAAAACTTGCTTCATTTTTCAGCCTCCACTTTTACAAGGTAAGATAATGCCAGAAGCATCCAGGCCTGGCCCCATCTGATGTACGGCATTTTATCTACATAACCTTTTCCATCTATCAAATGATAGAAGTATCCGGAAGAATCCTGCATATTCTCTATTGTCCAGTCTGCCACCTTTTTGGATATCATCTTGTGGGTTGCATCAAAATCGGCCAGTTCTATGAATGTGATAATACCCTGGGCGCAGCTGTGAATGTTTATGGGATACCTGTCCTTGGTGGAGATTAATGCCTCTCCTGTCTCTGTGAAAAGTTCCCTGGCATAGAAATCAAGACCTTTCTTCAATTCCTTATCACATTTGAAGTCAGAGCCCAATGCCCTTCGGCAAACATTCAGGCTTTCAAGTACAAAACCAGTATGATAATTGTCAATGAGCTTGAAAAGTTTGTCCACTGGTGTCGGTGGTGCCCAGTAATAGAATGAGCCGTCATCATTCTGATGGTTCATTGTGAAGTTGATGCTCTTGATTGCCAGTTTTTTTAATTCATCTTCTCTGGTAAATGCTCCGACCCTAGCAAGGACAGATGCACCGAATAGATTGGCATTATGAACATGCCAATTGTCAGCTGGGGTGTAGCTGAAACATAGTGTATTTTCATTTTCATCTCTGTTCAGGTCGTTCATGATAAAATCACATGTACTTCTTGCCACATCCAAATATTTCTTTTCACCTAATATCTCATAGGCATACAGAAATGTGTGGGCTGCAATGGATGAAACAACTATTGAAGGCGTGCCCTTGGGAATAAATGTCCTGCCCTGCCAGTCAAAGGGATAGCCCCAACATTTACCGGAGTAGTTCGGACTGAAATTGGCATTCAACCATTCCAGACATTCCATGGCCAGCTTCTTGTAGGACTCGTCACCAGAAGTTTTGAACATCCTAAGATAGGCCCTGGCCATGAGGGCCATTGCCTTTGCGTTCACCTCTTTTTTTACACGGAACAACTTGCGCGTAACCATGGGGAATCGTCTGAGAACATTGTGAGCCGCAAAAGCAGTGTATTTTGATTTGGAAAAAAGAAGAAATGGCGGTTTTCCCTTTATGTCATATGGATCATAGCCAGCCCAGCCGTTCTGCCTTATCCAGCTATCCAATTTTTCTAGAGATTTCCTATGCATTCTGCACCTCCAGATTTTTGTAGATATCAAGAAGTCTCGCTTCCTGAACCCCCCAGTTAAACTCTCCCTTGGCTGCTTCCAGAGCATTTCTTCCAAGCTTTTCACGAAGCTGAGGATCATCCCGGAGCTTTATCAGGGCCTTGGTGTATTCTTCACTATTAAATCCAATAGTCTGGCCCATCTGGTATTTATCAATCAAATCCCCACTATAAATACCCTTGGTGGCCAGTACGGGCCTTCCTGTTGCCATTGCCTCAAATACCTTATTCGGTGGACCCACCTGATTGTTCTTGTTTGAGGGATTGAAAACACAGTGAACTGCATCTGCCTTCAGGGTAAGCGGCAATACCTCTGACATGGGTAACTTGCCCAGGAATTTTACATTGGAAATCTTGTTGGCTAGCTCCTTAATTTCTGATTCAATTGAACCATAGCCAGCTATGGTGAAATGTACGTTTTCAAGACCCTTGCATATATCAATGGCCTCAAGAAGGAATCGGCTATTGTTCAATCCGCCTATGTAAATTAATGTGAATACTTGATTTGATGGAGCCTGATATTCAGTGCTGACCAGTGGCTTGCTACTTCTTATCAGGGTCACGTTCTTACAGCCCATCTTCTTGAAATAGGACTCATGAGGTTCAGCAACAGTGATAATGTGATCTGCCTGGGGTGCCAGTTTACTTTCCTTTCTGAGAAAATGATTGGCCCACCATTGTGGAATGTCCCTGGCAACCATGTAGCCCCATATCTCATGGGCGTCATATATCAGGTTGATACCCAATTTCTTCTTTAGCTGGATACCTGCTGGAAGTGTATCAAAATCATGACAGTGAACAGCGTCAAAATGAGATTTATCATGGAGCATTTTTCCTATTTTGTAGAGCTGCCGCCACCATGGCCTCAATCTGAATATGTCATAGGGCAATATGTTCATGTAGCCAGTATTTCTTGTTCTGACTACATTGATACCGTCTATTATTTCCCTTCCAGGATGCTGGGAGCCCCTGTCCCACCCAATGACCGTGACCTCATGGCCTGCCTTGTGAAGCGATATGGCCTCATTGTAGACCCTGGCGTCATGAGTGAATGGGTTCGAGAGAAGCATGAGTACTCTCATGTTTATATGCAATTTCTAATATATTATAAAGGTATCGTAATAATATAACAAGTGAAAGTTTTTTATTATAGGTCGGTTGATACCCCCAGCGTGACAACTGCGATAGTACTCGGCACACGCCCTGAACTTATCAAGATGGCTCCTGTACTCTTTGCCCTGGAGGGGATGGGCGAGGAAGTGATATTGATTCACAGTGGGTAGCATTATGATGATGCGCTTTCAGAAAGTTTCATCAGGGACCTTGGAATGAGAACTCCTGATCATTATCTCAAGGTAGGTTCTGGGACCCAGGCAGCACAAACTGCTGACTGCATGTACAAATTGGAAAAGGTACTTGAGGATAAAAGGCCTGACAGCGTACTTGTCCAGGGAGATACAAATACGGTCCTAGCTGGCGCGCTTACTGCGGTTAAAATGGGCATCAAGGTTGGGCATGTTGAGGCAGGATTAAGAAGCAATGACAGGCGCATGCCTGAAGAATACAATCGAAGAATCGCTGACCACATCTCACATTATCTATTTGCCCCGACACCGGACTCCGCCAGTATTCTGGAGGATGAGAAAGTATGGGGCGATATTCACATGACCGGCAATACGGTTATTGACGCATGCGAGAGATATGTCAAGCTTGCAGAAGAAAAAAGCCAGGTTGCCAAAGAAATACCTTTTGATGATTATATCCTGGTGACTGCTCACAGGGCAGAGAATGTTGATGACCAGTCAGTACTTTCAGGACTGGTGGATGTTCTTGACAAGGCCCCGCTACCAGTTGTGTATCCACTTCACCCAAGAACCAAGAAAATGCTTGGTCAATTTGGATTATATGATAAACTAGCTAGCTCTGATAATGTTCATCTTATACCGCCGGCAGGATATTTCGACTTCCTGGCAATGATGAGAAAATGTCGTTTTATATTTTCAGATTCAGGAGGCATTCAGGAGGAAGCTACGTCCCCGTCTATTCGAAAACGTGTGCTGGTATTCCGCAAGAGCACCGAAAGACCAGAAGCCATTGATACTGGCTACGCCACAATGGTTGGCACAGATGCCGGAGATATTGCCAGGGCCATTGAGAATGAAGTCTCGGCTGGCCAGGCCCCTTCAGTCCCATCGCCCTACGGTGATGGAAATGCAGGAAAGAACATTGCCAGAATAATTGTGGAGGCCTTGTAATGAAACTGCGAGGAAAACAAGTTTCCCCCTTGCTCGAAACAAATTCTCGTTTCTCGATATGTGTTATAGGACTGGGATACATTGGACTGCCAACTGCAGCCATACTGGCCAGTAAAGGACACAATGTGGCAGGCATGGATGTTATTCCACAGGTCCTGGATGATATACGAAAGCAGGGCGCGACCCCGGAGGAGCCAGGACTGGCGCAGCTTGTCCTTGGAGAGCTGGAGTCAGGACGTTTCACACTCTCGGATAAACCGGAAGCAGCAGACGTTTTCATCATCTGTTTACCAACTCCAATACTGCCAAACAAGAAGGCAGATATGTCCTATGTGGAAAAAGGAGTCAGATCAATACTTCCTTTACTTCAAAAGGGCAATATGGTGATACTTGAGTCCACAGTGCCGCCGCGCACGACCTCAGACCTTGTGGCAGGCCTGGTTAAGGAAATTGGCCTTGACCCGGAGAATGATGTTGACCTGGCATTTGCACCTGAGCGGGTGATACCAGGAGATATCCTTCTGGAGCTTTCCACCCTTGACCGGGTAATAGGCGGCCTAACTCCAAAGGCAGCCAGCCGTGCCAAAGAATTATACTCATGCTTTGTGACAGGCGAGATAGTGATCACAGATTCCACAACTGCCGAGTTTGTGAAGCTGGTGGAAAATTCATATCGAGATGTAAATATAGCATTTGCCAATGAGCTTGCTCAATTATCATATGATTTTGGAATTGATGTTAGGGACGCAATCCAGATTGCCAACCGTCACCCAAGGGTGAACATTCTCCAGCCAGGACCAGGGGTAGGCGGACACTACATTGCTGTAGACCCCTACTTCATAATCGACGGCGCACCGGAAACCGCCAGAATGCTGGCACTTGCCAGAATTGTTAACACGGAAATGCCAGGGCTGGTCGTAAAAATATTGAGTGATATGCTTGGCGGCCTTCAGGGCAAAAACATAGCAATTCTGGGACTGGCATACAAGGCAGATGTTGGGGATTGCAGGGAAAGTCCGGCACTGGAGATAATGAAAATTTTAGAATCCGGTGGAGCAAAATGCAAGGTCCATGACCCATATGTGAAGAATGCTGGATTTGAATTATATGAGCTTGCAGAGGCAATGGAAGATGCTGACGCCGTGCTGGTAACCACCGGCCACAGCGACTTTAAAAATATCAATGGAGCAGAGATGCTGGAAAAGGCAAAGGGCAATTCCATACTTGATACCAGAAGGGTGCTGGACCGGGACTCGTGGGCCAAAGCTGGCTGGGACTTCAGGTATCTCGGAGACGGCAGGTCATAGAGCAATAATAACCAGCAATCTTTTTATCCAAGACAGTAATAGGGTAATTGTAGGTGCAAACATGTTCTGCAAAAAATGTAAGTCAATGATGACACCCTCGGAAGGTAAGTGGATATGCAAGAAATGCGGGTATCTGTGTGATGCCACTGGCAAAGAATGCATAGTTACAAAGAGGAATGAGGACAAGGAAATTTTAGTCATTGACGAGAACACCGAGACGCTACCTAAAACAAAGGCCGAATGCCCCAAATGCGGGCATAATATGGCATTCTGGGTGCTGAGGCAGATGAGGGCGGCCGATGAACCCGAGACCCGTATATATCAGTGTGTAAAATGTAAACATAAGTGGAGAGAAAATTGAAGTTATCTGGCTGTGCCAGAATACTTCAACTGTGAGGCAGTCGTACGACCTATTTTTCCAAAGCTGTCGTTATTACGCCAGCTTAACGAAAAATGACGGTGCACGACGATCATTTTTGGAATGAAAGGATTAATTAGTACCATAACCAAAACAATTAAACGCCAGTAACTTCATTTCACTATTGATGAGAGAAAAACTGTGGGCTTCAATCATAATAGCATTATTGTTAGTAATGCCCATGTTGATTATTTAATGGTTATAACCACTATAGATTTATATAGTATCATGAGAATCTTTTCTATGGAGATTGGATAATGGGAAGCAAGCACAGTTCCAAGGTTGTGGGTGCAGTCGCATTTTTTGTATTTTTAAGCTTGGTTATGCCTTTATCTTTGACTACTGGCGAAATACCAGAAGATACCAATAGAATAAACTACACCCCCCATGCACCAATCAGAATTGATTCCAATGCTGATTTCCCTGGTATTGCAACTTCCGGGGATGGAAGTCTCATCAGCCCTTGGATAATTGAGAATTACGAAATTAATGGAACTGGATATGGTTATTGTATCTACGTTGGAAATACGACCGAGCATTTCGTGATAAGAAACTGCTCTCTCTACAATGCCAGAGGATTTGGTCTTGCACCATACCACCCTAACTCTGGATTTGCTATGAATAATGTCATGAATGGCACTTTATGGAATAACATCGCCTCGAATAATGGTTATGGAATATACATTTACGAATGTCATGACAATAATATCAACAACAACACTGCATCATTTAACGACCATAGTGGAATAGCCCTTGCCTCATCTCTCAATATTACAATTACCAACAATACCGCCTTGAATAACTTTGAAGGCATTTATCTTGGATTTGCCATCAGCAGCATCGGACGCTCCAACTACAATACCATATCCAATAACAACGTTTCCTTGAACGGCAGGGGCATTTTTCTTATCCAATCCAGCAACAATACGCTGACAAACAACTCAGCTTTCTCGAATGTTAATATTGGCATTTACCTTTCATCTGCAAATGATAATATTATTATGAATAATTTTGTCAATAAATCTGGGATTTTTCTTTCCTCATCCAATAACAATTCTATCATCACCAACACTGTTTCAGGTGGAATGTCTGGAAATACATCCATTGTCTTCAGCCTTGATATTTCGGATGGTAATATTATTGCTAATAATACCATATCTGACGGCGACGTTGGCATACGTATGACATTTTCTGATAACAATATTCTCAGTAATAATACGGTATCGTGGAATAATGAGGTCGGCATTTCTCTTGGGTATTCAAATAATAATAGAATCGCAAATAACGATGTTCCGAACACGGGAAATGGCATTGATATCGGATGGTCAAATAACAATACGATAATCAACAATTCCGCATCAAACAACAATTATGGGCTTGGTCTCTATGCTTCCCTTAACAACACTATCACCAACAACACAATATTTTCGAACGTCATTGGCTTCCACCTCATGACCTCAGTCAACAATCTTATCTTCTTTAACAATATAATCAATAATACAATCCAGGCATTTGACGATAATGTCAATTTTTGGGACAACGGCTATCCAGATGGTGGGAACTACTGGTCTGATTACAATGGCGTGGACTTCAATAGCACAGCAACCCAAGATGTACCCCCATCAGATGGAATTGGAGATACGCCATACATAATTGACGGAGATAGCCAAGACAATTATCCATTTATAAAACCCTGGATGCCACCTCAGATATTCAGTATACCTTTATCCCCTGGCTGGAACTTGATTTCAACACCATTGATTCAAAGAGACGAATCAATAGATAAAGTTCTGGAGAACATTACTGGCAAATGGAATGTTGTGAAATATCATGACAATACTGATAGTGCCGACCCCTGGAAGACCTATCGTGTAGGTGCTTCAACCAATGACTTGGCTGACATCGATAACACTATGGGCTTCTGGATTAACATCACCGAGCCGAATGTGACCTTAACAGTAAGCGGTGTTTTACCATCCTCCACTACTATCAATCTACATGCTGGTTGGAATCTTGTTAGTTATCCCTCACTGAACACAGAAACTGTAGGAAACGCTTTGTGGGGCACTGGTGCAGACCGTGTAGAGGTTTTCAATGCAAGCTCACCGTATCTGATTGATGAGGTTGAAGCAACCTATATTATGAAGCCTGGTGAAGGGTATTGGGTTCACGTGCCGGCAGACACGATATGGATAATAGACTGGTAAGTTGAATTCGCCTTACATAATAGTCCAAACAGAGAATTCGACAATGGCATGGCAACATATTCAACTTAAATCTAATGCCATACTGCTCGAAACAACCTGAAAACAATTGTTGGGTTCGATGTCTAAATAAAAACTAATGTAGAACCCTACCTGGTATGACTGAAAGCAATATGCTAGTAGAATATCATAGGCCCGCAATCACACTTGCGTAAAATAAACGATTGCGGAGGGTAAGCCAGCGCAGTTCTGAGCCTCAAAGAAAAAGCACTTATAAATCCTGCATAGGCATTATATCACAGCATTCACAGGAAAAGCACATTGTTTTGAAACTATCAGTTGTCAGATGGTTCATTTCCAGAATATTTCTATGGACCTTGGCCAGCTTTATCAATCGCTCTGCTGAAACTCTCTGGGGAACCTTGCCAAGTGCCTTTTCCAGCCTTTCCCGATTAAGATTTCCAAGCCTTATGCCTCTGATATTCACCACCACGCCCATGTGGCTGAGCTTTTTCAGGGCATCGATTATGTCATCATCTGTTTCCCCCAGACCGATGATGAAATTGGTCTGAACCTTGTTTCTTCCGAATATTTTGACGGCTTCTTCCAGGGCTGCCAGTGTTTTATCGCGGTCTCTATTGGGGCATATTTTCTTGAACAGGTCCAGGGGCCATGTCTCTATGTTTATCTTTATCTCATCGGCACCGGCATCCTTCATTCGCTGTATGCACTGGACATCTTCGAAATAGGCCTCTGCACCTATTGGGACATTAGGGAATTCAGCTCTTATTGCTTTAATCATATCCACCATTCGCATATTTGTTTCGGCAACTGAGTCTGGAATGCCGCTGGTCAGGGCAATAGCTTCGAAACTTGGGTGCTTGGCATTTATGCGGATTATTTTTAGCACACGTTCAGTGGTCATATCTCCGCCATTGCCTCTAAGGAGTTCCACAGTTGTGCAGAAAGCGCAGTTCATTATGCATTTGCTGCTTAAGTTCATAAAAGTCTGATTGGGAGCATGGGCCAGTAGAGGTAAGACCTTCACATCCTCGATGTATTTATCAGTGTCCAGAAATATGCTGAAATTATCATTGTTCTGAACCAGCCTCAAAGCTGCGTCATGGTTCTTTGTTGTCTCAAGCTTTATTCGCATATCCTCAAAAATGAAAGCATAGGAAGAGGCGCCAGCATCCGGACCTGCAGTGGAACGGCTTGCAAAACAAGGCATGTTTACCTCCCTGGGAATATAAATCTCCCCTATTTCCAGAAGCTTGGCTTTCTTCTCAAGGCCTTTGCTGGTCACGAACCAGATATGGCTGGCAGTAATATTAATGGTTTTCCCGAAATCACGTTCAACTTCCAAACTTTTCCCTGTTTTTCTGATATGCAGATTCGGATATCCTTCCTTCCTTGTAGGCCTTATCCAACCTTTCAAGGAATTCCCTTTTTTTCTGGGTTTCCGGGTCCTCTGATTCCAGAGTATGGTCGCAAAATGGACAATTCTTCATGTCTGGCTCTATTAACATTTCACAGTTTGGGCAGTCAATACTCTCCACTGCTTTCGATTGTGGCTCTTCTGGCATTGGCTGCGCAGGAGGGTGAGACGGGGCAGATGTTACTGCCACAAAATGGTCAAGGGACATGGGGGTTTTGTAATATTTCACACCAATTCCTTTTCTCTCGGTTCTCACCGCGTTCATCTCAACCAATCTGGTTATGTGATAGTTGACAGTGGAAGCACTGATGCCCAGCAATGCGGCAATGTCCTTCTGAGATATGCCAGGTGTTTCTTCGATGTTCTTGATTATGAGTTTCTGAGCTTCAGTGAGATATATGGGACCCCCATTGGGGAGAATCATGTCCTTGGGATAGAATCTCTTGTACATTCCATTAGTTTTGGACTTGACTAAATCCTCTTTCTCGAGAACATTAAGATGATAGGCCAGAGAGCCATTATTCATTCCAAGAGCCCTCTTTATAGCATTGTAATGTTCTCCGGGATTTGCCATGATGTAACCGTGAATCTTTCCCCTGGTGTAAGTGTCCAGTACCTCGTCCTTCTTCAGCTTCGTGTACAATGGCAGGAAAAAGAGCAATATACTGAACTTCCCAACTTCGGTGGCCAGACCAAGAGCCGCAGAGGCACAGATTATCGAACCGATCATTATCATAAACCATGGGAACGGCTGTTCTCCCGGAATGATAAATGAACTTATGGGCAGCACCTCCCCACTGATAGTGTCCAGTAACTGTATCTCAAGGACAGAATCAGCAGAACCTCCTGAAGGTAGGATGAAGGCTAGGCTATAACTTCCATCCTCCTGTACAACACAACTATCAACAATTTCGCCGTCAATGAGAATGACAATTGTGAAGCCAGTTCCATTAAGCTCGCCATCCACGTATACAGTTCCTGTGATATGAACCTCTGAGCCACTTCCTACATCATCTGGAACTTCCCCTGTAGTTTCTATCGTAACTGTTCTGACCACCACATCATCCGAATAGGAGGCCACATTTCCACTGGTGTCCGTGACATTGATATAGAAAGTGAAATTCTGATTCACCGGGCCGAATATCACATGATATACTTGGGATACATCATTGGCCATTGGAAGTGTTACCCAGTCTGTGCCATTGTGGAGATAGGAAAGTGTGACCGAGGCAATATCCACATTGTCAGTGACCCTGCATAGTATCGTAATTCTGGCCCTGTTATTAGGTTCGGACGGTGCCACCATGACATCATATATCGCCGGCGGAGCGGAATCTATGATTATTACTATGCTGGTGTCAGTATCTGTCTGTCCATCATTGTCAGTAACCGTAAGGGTCACCGTATAATTTCCAGGTAAAGAGTAAATGTGGGCCTGTATCGGACCAATCCCGGTCTGACCATCCCCGAAGTCCCACTCATATGTCACTATCACACCGTCAGGGTCATAGGAAAGATTTCCATCAAATATCGCTACTTCGCCTATCTGCCATTCTTGATAGCTTGGCTCTATTATGGCCACAGGTATGCTCAGGCCAGTTACATTCACATAACATATTGTGGTGCCAGTGAGACCGTCATTGTCCATCACGGTTAGTATGACTGTGTAAAAGCCGGATGTCGAATAGCTGTGATTCACTGCGATGCCAGTTCCAGTGTGGCCGTCACCGTAGTTCCAGTAATAGCCTGTGATTATGCCATCCATATCAAAGGATTGATTAGCGAAGAAATATGCGTTTTCATCGACCATTATTTCCTGGGCATCAGGAGCCGCAACTGCCACTGGAACCTGAATACCAATTACACGCACTGTACAAGTATCGGTGTCATTGAACCCGTCATTGTCATAGACCATTAATGTTACTGAGTAATTTCCAGAGACATTGTAGGAATGGTTCACGTTGCTGAATAAAGTGGAGGTAAAGATTTCACCATCCCCGAAAGCCCACTCAAATGTCAGGATTACGCCGTCCGGGTCATAGGAGTCCTTGCAATAGAATGTGGCATTTTCTCCGATTCCAACTTCCTGGTATGCAGGTTTCACAATGGAGACTGGCGGCTGCACTCCGACTACGCTTACAATGCAGGTATCGGTGTCGGTGAGGCCATCATTGTCCGTTACAGTCAAAGTCACAGTATAATTTCCGGTTGTCGTGTAAACATGGGATGTGAATTCTCCTGAACCGGTGTGACCATCACCGAAATTCCATAGATAAGAGACTAAGGTTCCGTCGGGGTCATAGGACAGGCTAGCATTAAAAATCGCCGCATCAAGAGGGAGTTCTCCATTAAGTATCATCTGATAATCCGGGCTGGCAATGGCTACCGGAGCCTGGAAGCCATATACAGTAACCATGCAAGTGTCAGTGTCTGTCAGCCCGTCATTGTCAATCACTGTCAAGGTTACCGTGTAGTTTCCAGATATATTGTATACATGGGTGGCGGTGCTGCCTGCACCGGTTGTTCCATCACCAAAATTCCATAGGTACGAAACAATGGAACCATCAGAATCAAAGGACAGGTTGCCTGAAAAGCCGACGCTTAAGCTAACATAAGTTGTCTGGCTATTGGGTTCTGCCACTGCCACTGGCCTTTCCTCTGCCGTGGGTTGCCATAATGGATAATTGTCCAGGTTTCCTGCAACACCAGTTATTCCGAGATAAGGCGTGTCACCTATGCCATCGCTGCCCGGAATATCCTGTCCGGGGCCAGAATAAACATCCGAGCCAGTGTAATCACTCCAGTAATTTCCGCCAGAGGGGTAGCCATTATCCCAATAATTTACGGTATTGTCCAGTGCGTGAACAGTGTTGCCTATGAAATTATTGTGATAAAAAGTATTACACATTGAAAACAGGTTCTCCAAGTTAACGCCTATGTTGTTATATGAAATGTTATTGTTAGTAAATGTATTATTGGCGTCTCCTCCCAAATAAATACCATTCTGGCTATTTGAGGAGATAATGTTATTTGAAAATGTGTTGTAATTAGACCCTGCCTGAAATAGTACGCCCACATTATTGCCGGTACAGGTGTTATTAATTATTGTACTGTTTTGTGAGGGGGACAACCACAAGCCATAGCCAATGTTCTCAAATATATTGTGTGATATTGTGTTGAATTTAGGTATGCCGCCCATAACAGTGCCAACAAATTTTAGGCCGTGTTCGTTTGAAATGAAATTAGAATAAGATACTGTATTATTTGAGCAGTACTCGATTAATATTCCGTAATAATTGTCCCACAAATTGTTGTATAAAAACTGACAATTACTAGCTTGGTTAACATAAATGCCTGAATCTCCTGGGTTTCCACTGTTTGTTATAGTAAAACCGGAAATAATTACTCCATCCACAAAGACATGTACAACATCACCGACTCCGCCACCGTCTATGGTTGTTGTATTTCTGTCTTCACCAACAAGAGTCAGCTGTTTATTCACAAAAACATTCTCACTATAGGTTCCGGCACTGACCTCGATTGTGTGGCCATTCAAAGTATCAGAATCATCAATGGCTTCCTGGATTTCATTGAAGTATTCGTCTGTGTCAATGTTACGGACGGGTTTTGGTAAAGGAGTGATAGTAACTGTGACCCTCTTTGAAATATCCATGTTTGGATAGGCATATCCCTGGTGCGTAGTGTTCCATACATGAGCTTTGTGAGGGGTGTAGTATTTCTTAGTAGTAGAATTCTGGGTATATTCAGTACAGATTACCCAACGACAGTATCCAGATATGTCCGTTACTCCTGTGAATACTTGGTTTTCATTTATATCCTCCACCTCTACCTGGCCCCCAGAAACTAAAGTGTCAAAGGAATCGTTTACATATATGTGTAAATACCACTGAACTGTCAAATTTGAATATAATGAAGTTATTTGTACTTTTGAAGAGTTAAATGTCGTATTCAATAAAAGTACTCCTCCGGTCCCGATGCGAAAATCATATAAAGAAGCATTTGAGATGCTAGAGTTCAAGATGAGGTTTTGATAACTATCTACCTCAAAGCTCACAGCCCTCTCAGAATCAGAAATGTTGCATATAGTAACTATATTATTACCCGATGAAAAAATAAAATAAAGTCCATAAGTCTGATCCAGAAGGCGACAATCGGAGATAGTATTGTAATTCGAAAATTTGAAGTAGATACTATATGTGTTATTTAGTAAGGTGCATTTCTCAATTGTGCTAGCGTTTGTATTGTCCAAGACCACCCCATACCAGTTGTCAGAAATATTACAATTTACTATGAGGATATTAGAACTGGAATTTAAACGGATTGCTGTTGAATGATCGGGGGATAATTCGCAGTTGGCAACATCCGAATGATTAGAGGTAGTAAAATGTATCCCAATAGCGTTCTCAGAGAACTTACAATCAGATATGCTAGTATAGTTCCCTTTTGATTCTAGACCTGAGTCGAAGGTATCAAATGAAAGAGGGCCACTACCAATTATTGTAAATCTGCTCACATTTACCCAATCCGTAGTGATATTAATTGTATCACCACTCCCTCCACCATCAATAATCGTCGTATCCCTATTTTCACCAATTAGTGTCAGTGATTTATTCACAAACACGTTTTCATAATAAGTTCCAGCATCAACCTCAATTGTATGCCCATTCAGAGTGTCTGCATCATCAATAGCCTCCTGAATTGTGGAGAAGTATTCGCCGGTGTCGATATTGTGGACTGAGCCAGTCGCATTTCCAACAATTATCTCCACCGAGTCATTGCTCTGCTTGGCACCGGGGTCATAATCGCATGTCACATAGTTGGTGAGTACAGTACCGTTTGGAATAGCCATGCCTACCTGAAGTGTGATTTGAATCATTCCGCTACCGCCAGGAGCTATAGAGCTAATTATCCAGACATTATTACCCGCACTCGGAGGGGGAACTGCGCCGATAAAGGTCAGATTCGGCGGGTATGTTTCTGTTATCACCACATTGTCTGCTATGTCTGTTCCGACGTTTTCGTATGTGATCGTTTTTGTGATTGTATCTCCCTGGTTCGGATTTGGATTATTCACTGTAACATTGAGAGTTATTTCTGATTCTATAATAGTCGTGAATGCGCTATGGTATTCGGGACCAAAGGGAGTCATTGTATCGTTGGTGTAATCAACAGAGACCGTATTGTTCAATACGCCAATGGCATTTACGTTAATCGTGACATTGATGTATATAACCCCCCACTCGCCAGATGCCAATGTTCCGATGAACCAGGTATCAATTCCCACATCAGGGACAGGATTTGCATCCACGAATGTGATATCAGATGGATAAAATTCATTTACAGTCACATTAAACGCAGTGTCATTCCCTATATTTTGATAATTAATAGTATAGGTTATGGTCTCGCCGGGGTTGGCAGTTGCAGGAGCTGTCTTTGTGACATCTATTATAGGCATAGTATTGACAGTTGATTGACCTATCTCATTAGCTCCAATAATTCCAAAAAAGGGTAAAATAATCAGCATTCCTGCGACAATCCATATCACACTTTTCATTTCAAAGATTTTCTTCCCTTGATTCCTATCCATCATCTTCACCTCAACAGAGAAGCTTCCGCACCCACTGCCTCCTCATTTTTATAACAAGGGAAAGTTCTCTGCTAATTGAACTAAATATAAAAGAGGTTATAAGTAAAGATTTGTACACTTCTCGAAATGTATATAAGGATTTGTTGTACAGTTCTCGAAATAAGACAAATACAATTAACAAGATTATTAAAATGAAAAGGTGAGCTGGCCCAATTGACCAGCTCATTATTTTCTTTTGCTCAGAAATTGTCCACCAGAGCATTGAATGTTGTGCTTGGACGCATTGCCTTTGCACCCAGCTCATCATTTGGCTTGTAATAACCGCCAATATCCTGTGGACTGCCCTGTGCCGCCATAAGCTCTTCATTGATCTTTGTCTCATTGGCTGCAAGTTCCTGTGCCAGGCCTGCGAATTTGGTTTTTAGCTCGGCATCCTTGTCCTGATTTGCCAGTGCCTCTGCCCAGTACATTGTCAGATAAAAGTGGCTGCCTCTATTGTCCAGCTCATTTACTATTCTGGATGGGCTTTTAGCATTCTCAAGGAACTTGCCGGTTGCCTGGTCAAGCGTATCCGCCAATATCTGAGCCCTGGGATTGTTTGTTGTGATGCTCATGTGCTCCAGGGACGCTGCAAGGGCCATGAATTCGCCCAGTGAGTCCCATCGCAAGTGGCCTTCAGCTTGAAACTGCTGGACATGCTTTGGTGCGCTTCCACCGGCTCCGGTCTCGAATAGGCCGCCGCCGTTCATCAACGGAACAATGGACAGCATCTTTGCGCTGGTTCCAACCTCCAGGATTGGGAACAGGTCTGTTAAATAATCTCTCAAAACATTACCAGTTACAGATACCGTGTTCTTGCCTTCCTTTATGAGTTGGCATGAGAACAATGTGGCATCTACCGGGTTCATGACCTGAATGTCCAGACCAGATGTATCATGGTCCTGCAGATACTTGTGAACTTTCTGGATAAGCAGTGCATCATGCGCACGATCCTTGTCCAGCCAGAATACAGTTGGCCAGTTAGTTGCTCTTGCCCTTGTTACTGCAAGTTTCACCCAGTCCTGAATTGGTAGGTCTTTAACTTGGCAGGCTCGCCAGATATCGCCTTCTTCCACATCATGTTGAATTATTGTCTCGCCATTTGCTGTTATGACCTTGATGGTTCCGTTTGAAGGAGCCTGGAAGGTCTTGTCATGGGAGCCATATTCCTCAGCTTTCTGGGCCATTAGGCCAACATTCTGTACTGTGCCCATTGTTGTGGGGTCGAATGCTCCATTTTGCTTGCAGAAATCAACAGTTGCCTTGTAGACGCCAGCATAGCTATTGTCCGGAATAACAAACTTTGTGTCCTGTAATTCTCCATTAACATTCCACATCTGGCCAGAGGTTCTTATTGCAGCAGGCATTGAGGCATCGATTATTACGTCGCTGGGCACGTGGAGATTTGTTATTCCTTTATCAGAATTCACCATTGCCAATCCAGGTCTGTTTGCATAAACTGCCTGGATGTCTGCTTTTATCTGGGCCTGCTTGTCATCAGGTAGGCTGCTTATCTTTGCATAGAGGTCTCCAAGGCCATTATTGGGGCTGATGCCCAGTTCTGCGAATGTACTGGCATGCTTGTCGAAAACATCCTTGAAGAACACGCCTACCACATTACCAAAGATAATTGGGTCAGAGACCTTCATCATTGTTGCTTTCAGATGCACCGAGAAAAGTGTATTATTGGCTTTGGAATCCTCAATCTGTTCTGCCAGGAAGCTTCGCAGAGCTTTCTGGCTCATGAATGTTCCATCAATAATTTCGCCATCCAGCAAGGGAAGTTTTTCCTTTATTGCAATTACTGTTCCATCCTGGCCTGTAAATTCTATTTTTGCGTCTCCTGCCTGTGCTGCAGTAATAACAACTGACTTTTCATTTGAGAAAAAGTCGCCGCCGTTCATGTGTGCCACATGGGACTTTGAGTCAGCAGTCCATGCACCCATTGGATGGGGGTTCTTTTTGGCATAGTTCTTTACTGCGCCTGGTGCCCTGCGATCTGAATTTCCTTCCCTGAGCACTGGATTCACTGCACTGCCCTTTACTGTATCATAGGTTGCCCTGATTGCCTTTTCTTCGTCGGTCTTTGGGTCCTCTGGGTAGTCTGGCAAATTATATCCCTTTTCCTGAAGCTCCTTTATTGTTGCCTTTAGCTGTGGTATCGAGGCACTTATGCAAGGCAGCTTGATTACATTGGCTTCAGGCATCTTTACAAGCTTGCCCAGTTCAGCCAAATCATCTGGAACACGCTGTTCATCTGTTAATCGGTCAGGGAACTTTGCTGCGGTCCTTCCTGCCAATGAAATATCTCGAGTTTCAACAGATACGCCTGCTGCCCCTGTGAATGCCTTGATTATTGGCAAGAGGGAATAGGTGGCAAGGCCAGGGGCCTCGTCCACCTTTGTGTATATTATTTTTCCTGCGCTCATATTATCACTCTTTCATGTACAGTATATCGTCCCAGGGATGCCTGTAAAGTGGCTGCATTAGCCTCTTCTGGTCAAGATAGTTGCCCATCATTCCTATGGTCCTTCCAAGTATGAACAGACCGTTCAGCGCACCCATCTGGATGTATTCGTCTGCTTCCTTCTTTGGCATCTCGTTCCTCAGCATGTCAGCAAAGCATATTCCAATGCAGCCGTCCACATTCAGGATAAGGTTATCACGCTTTGAAGTTGTTATTTTCTCAACTTCAAGTGCATAATCCAGGAGTGGTGTTTTCTTGAAGTTTTTCTTTACATAATCCTTGATTATGGTGACCCTCATGTCCGGGTTGTGGATGCTCTTGATCCTGTGGCCAATGCCCTGGATGTTTACTCCTTTAGCTTTCATCTCATTGACGAATTCCTGTGGAGTAAGATCTCTATCATATGCACTGGAGAACATCTGAGCCGCACCATCTATTGCACCGCCAAACCTTGGTCCAATTGTAAGCATACCGCTGACAATGGAGGATATTAAATCTTTACCTGCCCTTGCTGTGACAATTGTGTTATGTGCTCCTGAGACTGCAGGTCCGTGATCAGCTACCACCATGATTGTCATCTCAATGAACTTGGTGGCATATTTCGGGAATAGCTGCTTGAACCAGAGTATAGAAAGAACCCCGCCAATTCCAATATCCTTCTTGAAAACATCAGATATTGTCATATTGCCATAAACAAGTTCTTCGCCCCTCTCGTCACTAATGGAGGTTATGAAGTTTGCTGGCTTTCTGACAAGGCCTTCTTTCAATGCCTTGGCATAGTCCATTGGAACTATTGGTGCTTCCACCTCTGGAGCTGGCTTTATTTTTCCTTCCTTGACTAATTTCTTGTAGGTTTTGTTAATCTTCTCTGCATAGTCATCAAAGGAGTTTGGCACGATTGCGCCAGCCTTTTTCAGAGCCTTGTTCTTTGCATCTGCTGTCTCTGCATCTCCGCTGGCCTTTGCACCGGCATGGCCAAATTGAACATCTGTTTTGAAGGCCTTGGCACATGTGCCAGTTACCCACATTACCAGTGGTTTCTTTATCTTCTTTTTGTCAAGTGCTTCGACAATATTATACTCGTCCATACCGCCGACTTCTCCGAGACAGACCAGCATCTTCACCTTGGGATTTTTCTCATATCTCATGAGATGGTCCATTAACGTACTGCCTGGGTACATGTCACCGCCAATGGCTATGCCTTCGTACAAACCGTCAGTGTTCCTGGCTATCATGTTATAGGCCTCATTGCTGAGACCACCAGACTTGGAAACGAATCCAATTGAACCTGGCCTGTGAAGCTTTGACTCAATAATATTGTCAATTGGACCTGCGGTGTTTGCTATTTTGAAAGCGCCGGCCTGAATACCGCCCACTGTTGCCGGGCCAATGATGACCTTTCCCAGTTTTGCAGCTTTAAGATTCAACTCCTTCATTCTGCGCTCTGGTACACCTTCTGCAATTATCACTATGGTCTTAATCTGCTTCAGGGCGAATGCCTCTTCAACAGATTGTGGTGCAGACCTGAAAGATGCAAAGCTAATGAGAACATCAACGTTCTTGTGCTCTTTAGCT
>JAUWNU010000005.1 GCA_030612505.1 Methanomassiliicoccales archaeon | reverse complement strand
GAAGCACCACAAAGAAATCAGGATGCCAGGTGCATGGCTCCTGAGAGATTCGGAGTCCAAAAGAACTCCTCAAACTACACTGCTTTTCTTCACCAGCTAACTGTAGGGATACCCCATGCTTTAGCGTGGGGAGCCCTCATTACAAAATAATAAGCAGGCGGAAACCGCCTGCTTTTTTAGTTTTAAATCACTTTGTTTTTTGCCTGGCTACTATTGTCAGTATCAGACCTATAAATCCAAATCCAATAGCGCCAAAGATATTTCCTGCCGGGTCAGTGCTGAACAATGCCAGTACCAGGAAAATTATCAGGCCAATTACACCCATTCCTGCGCCAAGGGTGATGAAGAGCTTTCCGATTTTTACTCTCTTATCCTTCTTCATCTTGAAGTACTTACCATGTATCATGAGCCCGCCCAGTATGATTACTAATCCGCCAAGGGAACCCAATAATGCCAGTATCTGGAACACCAGATTAAGGCTGTCATTTCCAATAATACCTTCAGTCAGCGTTCCAAGGGCAGCCCAGGTTGCCGCGCCAGTAATACCGGCCAGCAGCATGAGAATACCACCAATTATCGCAATGAACCCAGCTTTCTCATTATTTGTCATCTTTCTCTTTCCCATTATGTCATCTCCTTGCTTGTCCTGAATATTGAAGATTATTTTTCAATTATCTCTCTCAATTGAGCGAAGTTATTTGAATTTTCCGCCAGATATTTCTGCACTGGCTCAAGAATCTCGGAGATATGCCGACCAACAGCATTCTTCAGGTCCATTGGGTGAACATCTCCATTGCCGAATGCCTCTGAAAGCGCCTCGAATGTATCGAACTTCAAATCTCCGCCAAACTTCTCTGGCCTCTGAATCTGGATATGCCCCATCTCGGGGAACACAACCAGACGAGCATGCTCCAGCACCGGATTATCTTCAACTTGAGCTTGTGGACAAAATGCCTTGTTCATTTTCTTCTTCACTATATCAGGAGCATCATGCAGGAATATTGCTGAATCCGGGTTTGACTTGCTCATTTTAAACTCGGAAGCATCCATTCGACCCCCGCCCTGGAGTCCCATAAGTAAGGGCCAGTGTAATGCAACTGGCTTCTTGTATCCAAGCTTGCTTGCAGCATCTCTTGCAAGCATATGTGCATGTCTCTGGTCCATTCCGCCTATTGCTAAATCTAGATCAAGGTGAAATATGTCGGCGGCCTGCATTGCCGGGTAAATGAGCTTCGAAGCATCTGCATCTGCATCCTCTTCCGAGCGGCCCATGATTGTCATTGCCCTCTTTATTCTGGCGACACTGGATGCCTTTGAAATACGGACAACTTTCTCCCAGTATTCCTTCTCATCAACAATGTCCGAGCCTACCACGTATTTGATTTTTGGCGAATCCGCACCCAAACCTTTCAGGCAGTCCTCAAGGTACTTGCCGCAAAGCTGAATGCTCTCCATTGTGCCATCTAATTTGTCATTAATAAAAGCATGCCAGTCTGCAAGAAGCACAACAACCTCGAAGCCTAAGGATTCTAATTCCCTAACTTTCCTGGCTCCCACAAGTGCCTGGCCTATGTGAAATAATCCAGATGGTTCAATTCCCCAATAAGCCTTCAGCTCTCCACCCCTGGTTAATAGTTCCTTAGCCTCGTCTAGGGTTACGACTTCGTCCATGCCGCTAATCAATATCGAGAGTTTCTCTTCTTGGTTCATTTCATTACCTCCTGCTTGTAGTTACGAACATATCATATTGATACTTATCAGGTTCGTAATCTATATTGTTGAATACGTATTTCAAATTCTCAAAAATTGAGTATTCAACTATTACACAGGCAAGACCTCAAAACCCCCTTCTGATTAAATGTTTTCCTATGCGGCCAAATCTAAATATGATAAAATCATCCCCATGAACATGGACCGTGTAAAGGAACTTATTAGGGATGTTCCGGACTTTCCAGTTCCCGGGATAATATTTAAGGATATTACTCCGGTGCTGAAGGACCCGGAAGCACTGGGAGCGATAATCGAGGAGTTCAGGAAAAAATATGCTGACCTGAACATTGATGCAGTTATTGGAATAGAAAGCCGTGGTTTCATCATAGGCACGCCGCTGGCACTTGCATTGAATGCTCCATTTGTGCCAATCAGGAAGGAAGGAAAGCTGCCATATGACAAGATAAAGACCAGTTACAAGCTGGAATACGGCGAGGCAACCATCGAAATGCACACAGATGCCCTGGAGAAGGGCGACCGCGTCATAATTGTGGACGATTTACTGGCAACTGGCGGTACCGCAGCAGCCAGCATCGAACTCATTGAGAAACTTGGCGCAGAAGTTGTAAAATGCGCCTTTGTTATCGAACTGGGCTTCCTCAATGGCCGTGATAAACTGCCAGAGGGTATCATTGACAGTCTTATTATCTATGATTAGGTGAACAATGCTGGAACATCTCAAACGGAGCCTGGAAAATGCCCCTGCGGTGAAGTTTCAAGATTATGAATATTTCATATTCTCAATAGCTGATGGCATTCCAACCATAGAGCCAGACCTTTTTGAGGAAGTTATTGATGCAATAGTATCCAGGATTGAAGGCCAGTATGATAAAATAGTTACAGCAGAGGCAATGGGCATTCATTTGGCCGCAGGGCTTTCACTGAAAACTGGCAAACCATTCACAATAATCCGCAAGCGAAAGTATGGCCTACCCGGCGAGGTCGAATTTGACCAAGAGACTGGCTATTCTTCCAGAAAAATGTACATCAATGGTCTTGAAAAGGGTGATAAAATTCTGCTGCTGGACGACCTTATCAGCACCGGTGGGACCATGCGCGGTATTCTCAAGGCACTGAACCAGATGGACGTGGAAGTTGTGGACATAATCATAGTCATTGACAAGGATGGCGGCCGAAGAAGGATTGAAAACGAATTCGGCGTGAAGATCAAGGCACTGGTGAGCATAGATATAGAGGATGGAAAAGTCATAATCAAGGAAGATTAGGCATGACCATTCCCGATTCCGGTTTGCTAATTTTCCTGGGATTCGTGGTCTTAGTTTCACTATCAGGGGTAATGATGCCTGGCCCTGTTCTGGCAGCCACAATCACCAAAGGTTATAAGGACAAATTCGCAGGCATCTGGATAGCACTTGCCCATGGTGTTGTGGAATTCCCATTAATCGCGGCTTTATACTTTGGCCTGGATGCATTCTTTCAGGACTCAACTGTCATGATAATCATCGGACTGGCCGGTGGAGCAATGCTGATTTTCATGGGCTACGGAATGGTACGCCACCGAACAGACGACCCTGAAGAAGAGAAGTATCTACCGTATCATCCGTTCTGGGTAGGCATTATCACCAGTCTATCAAATCCATACTTCTTCCTGTGGTGGGCAACTGTTGGAATACTGCTCATAACACAGGCCAGTACTTTTGGGGCCTGGGCAGTAGCCATATTCGCAGTGGTTCACTGGACCTGCGATCTTGTGTGGGACGGCTTTGTCAGCTATGCCACATTCCGCTCGCGAGAGTTCTGGATCGGTCGCACCCAGTCACTTGTACTGGGTGGTTGTGGGGTAGTTTTGATAGTATTCGGAATTTACTTTATTGCATCGCCATTGTTTGCTTAATTTTATATCATAATCTGCTTATTGCTGCCTGATGTTTGAGGTCAAAAATCGCGTGGCAACCGCCCGTTCCGGCAAGCTATCCGTAGATGATTGGGAAATAGAAACACCCAATATTCTATTCATGGATACCGAGAGATTTCCTGCTCCGAAAAAGGCTGAAGCAACTCTTGGCCAGACATACGATGAGATTCATGTTTTAGACAAGTCATTAGATTTATATCAAAACCCTAGAATATTTATTGAAGAGTTCATTAAGTTCAGAGAAGAAATTGGCTACCAGGCAGCACTGTACCTTCCCGGGATTGCGCTGCCGCATAATCTAGCTATTCTGTTTTACATGGGCGTGGATATTCTGGATTCTTCCAGGGCAGCTTTACTTTCCAGTGAGAATTATTTTCTCACTTCCGACGGTGCCTGGCCTGCGGATGAAATAGGCGAGGATGAGTGCCACTGTTCTGATTCTCTTTACAATCACAATATGCAAATGCTCTTGACTGAAATGCATAAAGTAAGAGGCCAGATAAGCCGGGGCACATTGCGGGAATATGTGGAATACAAGGCAAAAACATCTCCCAAGCTGGTGGAAATTCTTCGCAGATTCGATGGCCAGTATTATGATTTTCAGGAAAAGCGATTCCCAATTTCAGGAGCAAATTTCAGGGCAACAACCCGTCTAGCATTGAGCCGGCCGGATATCCAGCGATTTCGCAAGCGCATAATAGAAAGATATCGAAAGCCAGCTGTTCCGAAAGTCCTGGTTTTACTGCCATGCTCTGCGAAAAAACCATACTCCGACAGCAAGAGCCATTATTACTTCCGCAATGCCATAAGAAACAGCGGAGTATCAATGGACGTTCACGAGGTAATAATCACATCACCATTGGGTCTAGTGCCAAGAGAATTGGAGCTTTACTATCCTGCCCAAAACTATGATATTCCGGTGACTGGCCAGTGGTTTGAAGACGAGAAAGTAATGATTAATAACTTACTTAATAAATATTTAGATATTAATAAATATGAACATATTATAAACCACCTGGGCGATGAAAATTTACTTGATATTGATGCGTTAGTCACTACAGATGGCCCCCCCAAATCAGATGCCTCCCTGAAAAAGTTACAGACAACACTGGCCGACATAACCGAAGGCAGTAAATCAACCTGGAAGGAGCGCAGTATTCAGGAGATTTGTTCAATGGCAATGTTCCAGTTCGGCCCCAAAGCCGAACAAATGTTCCAGGGCGCAGTGGTTAAAGGCCGTTACCCCAAGCTCAGAATTTTCCAGGGCAAGGAACAGGTTGCCAGCATCAGCCACATCACAGGAATGCTTATTCCAACATTAGAAGGTTCAAAGTTCCTTGTTGAAAAGGATATCCACACAGTTAAAATCGCAGACTTCGAAATAACTGGCAATGTGTTCGCAGTTGGGGTGGATGACGCTGACCCGAACATCCGCGTGGGCGATGAGGTCGCAGTTGTCAGGGATGGGAAATTAGCTGCCTGCGGAACTGCCAGGATGAACGGCGAAGAAATGGTCCAATCAAATCGTGGCGAGGCAGTCAGGGCAAGGCACAGGGTTAAGACCTAAAACCCTGAGAACCGCACAGGGTTAAGTAATCATTTTCTTCTTCTGTAAAAAATCAGAGCTAGAGGAACAATAATTGGAATCAAAATCATCTGGAATTCTGGGATTTCGGCAGCGGAAAGATCTCCCCAGGTATTTGGCACATTGGAGTCTGCGGAGCTTGGCCATGTTCCCTGGCTGCTGTCACTTCCATCATTTGTGAATCCTGCAAACCCGATTATGTCCCCATTGGCATCAAAATTGCCATCGTCATTGAGAGTATCAAGCGGCATTCGTGACTCATAGACCATATAACCTTCTCCACTGTCATAGGCAGCTACAAACTCGCCTTCTGATAAAGCTGATGAAGAACCCCAATTGCTTCCATCCCCGGTTTGTTCTGTGTATGCCCACTCGGTTGCTCCCCGGGTTGCAGTGTACAAGGTATCATCGGTTTTTGGTGCATCACCAACATCATGGGCTGTGTCCCAGGCAAAGCTGCCATAATCACCAGAATCCAGGGACGTATCATGCAGTGCAACCATGCAGAAATAGGCATGGGTTGAGTCATGTTTTGTGTATATTCTGACGGAGCCAGTACTATAATAATCTGCGTCTGCCCATTCTGCTGCACTGTAATCTCCATCAATGGTTGCAGCTGTTCCACTGTAGCATATCAAAGAAGTTGGGTCTGTAGGTTGCGGATTATCACCGGCCCTGGTCCCTGCTTTAGTTTGATCTGTGTAACCTATCTCTAATTGTTCATCTAGTTCATCATAGGCACCGCCCCAACCAGTAGTTTCAAACCATAAATTGAAAGCACCACTTATTGAAAAAGGTGCTGAGAGTTCCATCCTGGCAGAATCTATTGCAATATCTATCTCAACAGATTGCTCTTCCCATACCCAGGGCTCATTTTCCCCGTAATGATAGGAGAACAAAGACTCATTAAGAATCTTATTGTGCTTTCCACTAATTTGAATCAGGTATTCGGCACCAATATTTCCTATACGGAAGCCAGTAAAGGAATTATTATCCGAGTCCAGATAGATTCTTGCATTATCATCTCCCATGACTGGTATATCTGGTTCAGGAGGCCCGATGTATATTGATACTCCAGTATATGTAAGATTTAACCACATATCTGTTCCACCATCAGTATAATCAAGTTCACCATCATTATCATCATCTGTATCCTGTATGTCAGAAATACCGTCATTATCAAAATCGAATTCATATCCTATTTCATTTTCATCAAGTATTCCGTCACGGTCTGAATCAACTTGAATTATTTGGGTTTGATTTGAGGCAGGCGAAACAATTCCAGTGTTCCTTGAAGGTATTGATGTTCCGCCAAACATGCTTCCGTCAACATCCATATACACAGCTAGCTCAACATCATCATAATCTGCTGAATATCTCCTGATATCAATATCATCATTGTTGTTTGTAGAAATGTCATTGTCCATGTCTAAACTTAAATCTGTCCAGTCAGAAAATCCCCCGTCAATAATTATTCCAGAAAGAATTGAGCTGACATAAGAATAATCATAATCAGAGGCTTCGGTATTCAATGTGACTGTTCCATTTTGCACTCCAATATCCCTGGACATCGCTATACTGGCCCTGATTGTACTTCCTGGGAAAGACATAGAACTCAAATCAATTCCAATGAACATAGATGTAGAAACATCCTCTGGGATAGTAATTCCGCCCAAACTAATAGATGCCAGTCTATTTGTGACATCATTTGTTTCACCTAATAGATTGGAGTTTTCGTCCATGATATAACACCGCGCAATTCCCTCGACTGGTAAGGACCCATCAAATTTGATTTGTATTGTTTCTATGGTCATGTCAATATCTCTGGCAGTAAGGTCAATGCGTAGCAGGTTCTCCGTGTTCCCAGTAATAATCTCTGGGCCTATGCTATGCTGGACACCATGCAAAACACCCTTGTCTGTACTGATAATATAATCTGCCGTGTCCTGGAAACCGTCCCAACTTTGAGAGCAGAAATATGTGTTCACGTGGCTTGGCCCGTTCAAACCAAGAACAGCCCAGCCAATTTGAGACTCCAGGGCACTGCCATTGGCCCCGGAATAGATAGTATGGCCTCCACGGAAACCATTCCAATCATGAGGTTCATAATCTGGCATGAATGAATAAAATACTGAGCTGTGGACCCTTCCATTCCATCCAGAAATCATCAGCACGTGATCTGCCCCAATGTCATTTATGAGATAGCCTGTTGCATCACTTCTATCTGTGTCAAAAAATGCATAGAAAGTGTCTTGTCTGGCATTCTCTGCAATTGGCTCTCCTTGAAGTATATTGCCTTCAACCTCCAAGTACAGTGCTAGATATCTATCTCCATTGTTTTCAGCACAGCTTTGTAAGATATCAATATTAGGGTTGAAGGGTGAGGGATTCAGGGAAGATTCTGTAATCACAAAATCTGACCAATCATTGAACACACCATCAATCTGGATATCCAGTGGCGGCGGCGGAACATTCCCTACGTAATTGAACATACTTATAATAATAATTGCCAGTATTATGAAGGAAGTCAGGATTGTGAGCTTATGAATCCTATGTCTTTTTCTTCCTAAACGTGGTGGGTAGCTTGAAGGTTCATTAAGAGTATACATTCTCCCTTCTCCATTGACCAATCCATTTATTCTTCCTTTATCATTTATGAGTCCGTTTGTCAATCCATTGGTCAAACCATTAGTAAGGCCATTGGTCAATCCGTTTGTGAGGCCATTGGTCAATCCGTTAGTAAGCCCATTGGTCAATCCGTTAGTAAGCCCATTGGTCAAGCCATTTGTTAAACCATTAGTAAGTCCATTAATCTTGCCATTTGTCAGACCATTGACATGCCCTCTCCTGCCAATCAAACCAGGTGCTAGTGTCCTTGAATCTGGTTCTCTCTTTCCACCAATGATGGTAAAACAAGAACTGCAAATAGATGAATCATAATCCAGCTCGGCACCACATTCTGGACATTTAGATGATATGGCATCTTCCATCTCTGAATCTTCTATCAGTTTTTCAAATGCAAGTACTGCTTCATCTTCGATCTTCCGAGTATCCACATATGTTGGTATTGGAACATCCGGCAATTCTTCCTCCAGATCCATGAGTTCTGCATCAACTAGAGATGTTCCTTCTCTTGCTTCTTCTATTATTCCATCCAGATCAAGAAGAATATCATCATCGTCTAGGTCCATCTCAATTGGTTTTGCATCAGTTGGTTGTGTTCCTTCTCTTGCTTCTTCTATTATCCCTTCCAGGTCAAGAAGAATATCATCATCGTCTAGGTCCATCTCAATTGGTTTTCTATCAGCTGGGTGTGTTCCTTCTCTTGCCTCTTCTATTATCTCATCCAGGTCAAGAATAATATCTTCATCGTCCTGGCTCTTGCCAGCACCCACAAGTCCCAGATCCCAATCTTCTTCCAGTTCTTCAGACCCGGGCTCTTCCAGTACCAGTTCATCCAAAAGGTCATTGACCTCATCATCTACTTCATCAATCTCAAATTTAGTTGCGGGCTGGATAGTCTTCTCTTTCAGGTCAGATTCCAACTCCTTCATCTCGGCTTTTATCTGCTCCTCGACATCTGTTAACTCAACTTCACGGAACACATACTTTCCACGTCCCTCTTTTGCAATGGCCCCCTCATTGGCCAGTTTCTTGATTATGGCCCTTGCAGTGTTCAGGTTCATGTTCAGCTCTTTTGCCACATCAGAAGATGAAATAAGCTGATTAGGCCTTGAAATAAAATATTCTGTTATTTGCTTCCTCTTTGTGGATGCCTTGCCCCCTGTCTCGTTAACATTAGGAATAATCTCCCTCGCTGACTGCAAATGTGGCTTATTATATCAACTTTGTGATATTTATTATTATTATAATAGCGCTGAAAATCACCTCTACTGGGAAATACTATTATATCTAAAATGATTATAAGGAAATGGAATAGCATGCAGGAAACAACCGAAACCGACAGTGCAAGGCGCAGGATGGTCATCGAATCCATAGTGGAAGGCAGAAAGATGGAGGCCTATGCCGAGCACCGCACAAAAGAAATGAACGTCTGCTGGATGTGCAATTCCATATGTTATAGAAAAATACCAGGCAAGATGGTTGGCAAACGCTGGGTATGCATTGACTGCCTCAGGCAATTAAAAGAGACACTGGACACATTGGACCAGTGGGAAGAGGAACTTGTCATGCAGAAAGACGCAAGACGGCAGTTGGATGGCGACTTGGGCGCTTGAACAGCCATTTTTTAGCGATTTTCTGCGCTGGCTCGGGTTCCAAAGAAAAAAGTGGTGTAGAAGGACGCACGTAGGCAGTTGGATGGCGACCTGGGCGCCTAATCTATTCATCAACAGAAATATTGGCTGCTATTCCACCACTTAATATTATGGATACACTGTAAATGTTGATTTTTCAGAAAAATAATATTGATTGTTAGAGTTCTTTATGACTATCCAGCATTTTATAGGTAATTCATTTGAATACATCTCTAAATCATTACTGTATTCGTAAAACACATATTCATTATCCTGAAATCTCATAGTTCCAGAACCGCTACCTGATTCACTTGCTCCATATAGGTAACAAAATTCCACATTAGTTATATCAATATCACTATCTATTGAAGCATAAGCTTGGTATCCTGTTTCTAAGGAAGGTGTTTCAGGTTCAATACGTATATTATTAATTTGAATATCCCAAGGAGTATTCACTTCTTCTCCAATTAAAACAGTAATCCAATCAGATTTCACTTCATAACCCGTGTCGTTATAGCCAGTGATAAAAAAGTATAGCAGAGAATTATCATCAAATAGATCAAATGAAATTGAATAATTATTCCCACTTATATAGTTTAAAGGAATTGATCCAACACCACCAACTGAACCAAATTTAAAATAATTAATCCTTGCCCCTATGATTTCTGTATATGAAATATCATTATATGAAATGGGCCTGTCAATTTGTTTTTGATTTTTTATAGTTGCTGTTATAGTAATAATATCAGTTGCTGTTGGATTTTCTGGTGTGATTATTATGGATTCAATAACTGGTATGCCGGATTCAATAACTGGCATATCATTATCAATTGTTTTATTAGACAATACCAAAGTTAGCGAGATTGCTGCTATTATTATTGATAATATTATTAATCCAGTTAATAATTTCTTTTCCATTTGTTGAACTCCCTCACGACATTTCTCTCTTAATACGTAGATGCAATTAATCTAATAAAAACCTTCTATGGGAATTCCCACGGGTTCCCAAAAACGAAAGTTTTTATCCATTGGATAATTCCCTTGCCTTGATGGATTTCAATTATACCCCGGAGCAGAAGATGGTTCAGTCCATGGTCCAGCGTTTTGCAGAGGCCGAGATCAAGCCCATAGCCCAGGAGATTGATGCCACTGAAGAATTTCCATGGCCAGTTCTCAGGAAAATGGGCCAACTAAATATCATGGGCATGGCAATTCCCAAGGAATGGGGCGGCGCCGGTGTTGATACTATTTCTTACATGATGGCAATCGAGGAAATCGCCAAGGTCTGCGCCTCAACCAGCGTGATTATGGCTGTGCATAATTCGGTCTGCTGTTATCCGATTTATTTATTTGGCACTGATGCCCAGAAAGAGAAATTCCTGAAACCACTGGCTGCTGGTGATAAACTGGGAGCTTTCGCACTCACCGAACCAAGTGCTGGTTCAGATGCAGGTGCAGTTCGGACAACTGCCACTCTTGATGGTGACGAGTATATTATTCAGGGCAACAAGATATTCATAACATCTGGCTCCGAGGCAGATACAGTTCTGATTCTTGCGTCCACCGATCTATCTAAGGGAGTGCGAGGTTTAAGTGCATTCTTAGTTGAGAAAGGAACACCAGGCTATACCTACGGAACAATCGAGGACAAGATGGGTGTCCGTGCATCTGCAACAACCGAGTTGGTATTCGAGAACTGCCGGATTCCCAAGGATAATCTACTTGGGCAGGAAGGCAAGGGCTTCAAGATAGGAATGACAACACTGGATGCCAGCAGAATGGGCATTGCTGCTCAGGCAGTAGGCATAGCCCAGGGCGCATTGGACGAGTCAATTAAATACGCCAAAGAGAGAGAACAATTCGGCAGACCAATAGGCAAGTTCCAGGCAATACAGTGGATGCTGGCAGAGATGGCGACCAAGATTGAAGCTGCAAGGTTCCTGGTTCATCATGCTGCATATTTGAAGGAAGCTGGCAAGCCCTTCACAAAGGAAAGTGCAATGGCAAAATTGTATGCTTCGAAGATTGCCAGGGAAGTTACTTCCGATGCTGTCCAGATACATGGCGGGTATGGGTACACCAAGGACTACGCTGTGGAAAGATTCTATCGTGAGGCAAAAATAACCGAGATTTATGAGGGCACCAGCGAGGTCCAGAAGATGGTCATCGCCAGGGAGGCCCTGAAATGATTCTATACCTCTCTCAGCATTTTCAGTCCGGATTCAATGTATGAGTCATCGTCGATTATCTGGCCGTACTCGATGAAATAGAATCCAAAGAATTTTGTGTACCAGGCTGCCCTGTCCATGAACGTGGGGTCATTACAAAATCCATAATGCGAATATACCATCAAGGCGAAATCCGGGCCGCAATCACTGATAATGCCTGTGAAGTCCAGTGCCGGGTCCCCTATTCTCATGTCCCCCCAGTCCACTATTCCCGTTATGTCCTCGGTTTCAGGATCCCATAGGATGTGGGCGTCAGGGGCCAGGTCGCCGTGTATTACAACCGGCTCGAAGGTGAAATAATCATCCCGCTCCAGGAAGTCCTCGAAGATACCTGTGCATTTGCTTTGCAGCCTTTCTTCCATGAGTGGGAAAGAATTTTTCTCATGCCTGGCCAGCATTTCCCGGTAGGATTCCCTCCACTGTTCGGCAGACCCGGGTTTGAGCCCTGCTTCCGCACTCTTTGACACAGGGAAGGAATGGAGCGATGCCAGCGTCCTGCCCAGGAGTTCAGCGATTTGCCCGGTATTTTTCAACCTGAAGGGAGGCGATTCCGACAATGCCGTCCCGGGAATGATGGGATACCCGACAAAGGCCAGTGACTGCTTGTCATCCCCCTGCCAGACATACTCGAATTCTGGGATTGCAACGGGCAGAACCTCCGACAGCTGGGGGAGCAGCCGTATCTCCGACCTCAGGCATCTCTCTGTTTGCGGGCGCAGCGGGAACCTGAAGACATGACTGCTGTTGACCAATACCACGAAAGAGTCCCAGCCCTGCTGCATCGACCGGATATCCTGCACAATAAAATCCGGAAAACAGGCTTCGATTATCCTGCGGCAGTCTCCAATATCCATTTTTTCCCTCTTCAGGCTATATAGGACAGATTACTTTTAAATCCTATGCTTCATATTCTCGGCAGATTACCAATGTCAAAAATATTCATAGGAGTCGCCTGGCCATACGCCAACGGTCCCATTCATGTGGGCCACATGGCAGGCTGCAATCTGCCGCCGGACATATTTCGCAGATATCATATCATGCGTGGAAACGAAGTTTTAATGGTGTCTGGCTCTGATATGCACGGCACTCCGGTGACAGTGAGGGCCGAGAAGGAAGGCCTGAGACCAGAGGAATTAGCAGAAAAATATCATCAATTAAATGTCAAGGCCTTTGACGATTTCGGGGTTAAATTCACCGAGTTTCACAGTACCGAAGACCCTGACCACATTGCCATTGTCCAGAAATTATTTCTGAGATTGCATGAGACTGGCCATCTCTACGAGAAAGAAATGGAACTGCCATTCTGCAGCAAATGTGATAGAACTCTTCCAGACCGGTACGTTGAAGGGGAATGCCCATTCTGCCATTATGAGAATGCCAGAGGCGACCAATGTGAAGAATGCGGGAAGCTCATGGACCCAGACCTTTTAATCAATCTAAGATGCACAACCTGCGGCTCCACTCCTGAATTTGTCAAGCGCAATCATTTCTTTTTCAAACTCAGCGCATTAGAAGAACCACTGAAAAAATGGATGGCTGATAAAGATTACTGGCGCCCTCATGTTCTCAATTTCTCAAGAATGTTCCTGGAAGGGGGGCTAAAGGACCGGCCGGTTACTCGTGATACTACTTATGGCATTAAAATTCCAATTGATGGTCATGATGATAAGAGAATATATGTCTGGTTCGAGGCATTCATGGGATATTACACAATGGCAGTAAAGTGGGCCATGGATGAAAACGGCAACCTTGACCAGGCAAAGCTGGACAGTTTCTGGAAGAACCCAGATTGCAAGCATTATTACTTCCTTGGTAAAGACAATATACCGTTTCACACAATATTCTGGCCGGCAGTTGTCAGTGCCCTTGAGTGGGACTTGAACCTACCATACGATGTTCCGGCGAATGCATTCCTGAAATTTGGAGGTCAGCAATTCTCAAAATCAAGAGGAGTTTCAGTCTCAATCAAGGATATTGTTGAGGAATATGACCCTGACGCAATGCGTTATTACATGGCAACCACAATGCCGGAGAATCGGGATGCAGACTTCACCTGGGAGGACTTTGTTACCCGGAATAATTCCGAGCTCGTGGCAACCTACGGCAATTTTGTTCATCGGACTTTAAGTTTCACGCAAAAGAACTTTGGCGAGATACCGGATGCTCCGCTGAACCCGGAAGCAGAAAAGGCTATTAAATCAGCCTTGGAAGAAGTAGCCCAGCATATTGAAAAATGCGAGTTCAAGATGGGCATAAAGCGGGCAATGGAACTTGCCAGGTTCGGCAATCAGTACATAGACGCACAGGCACCCTGGAAGCAATTGAAAGCTTCAAGAGAAGATTGTGCCGCAACTCTTTACACCTCAATATGCATTTCAAAGGCGCTGGCAATTATCTTCGCGCCATACCTTCCGTTCTCATCCCAGAAATTGTGGAACGCGCTTGGCGAAGATGGCCAGATATATGAGGCTAGCTGGGAGGACGCACTTGTACCCCCGAAATCAGGAACAAAGCTTGAAAGACCAGAGCCAATGTTTAAGAAATTAGACCCACCAAAAAAAGATGAGCCAGTTGATGAACCTCAAAAGGAGCCCAAAATGACATTAGACAAGTTAGACCTGAGAATCGGTAAAGTTATAGAGGCCAATGACCATCCAAATGCTGACAAATTAATAGTTTTAAATGTCAGCCTGGGCCAGGAAAACCGTCAACTTTGCGCCGGTCTGAAAGAGCATTATTCCCTGGAGGAATTCGTAGGCAAGAATATTGTTGTGGTGTGCAATCTCAAGCCAGCAAAGCTCAGAGGCATCATGTCTGAGGGTATGTTACTTGCAGCTTCTGAAGGCGATGTAGTTTCATTACTTTTACCGCCGGAAAGCGCAGAGCCAGGAACTCAGCTTGATGGGACAACCAAGGCAAAACAGATTGAATTTCCAGATTTCTTAAAATACACTCTTGAGGTTGGTCATGATGGCTATGCGGGAGCTATTATTGGCAGCAAGTTTATTCCATTTACTGTGGATGGTAAAAACATCGGAACAGATAAGAATCTAGGTCCTGGTGCAAAAATAAAGTAAATCTAATTTTCTTGATTTAGGGGATT
Organism: Methanomassiliicoccales archaeon; assembly: GCA_030612505.1. GTDB lineage: Archaea > Thermoplasmatota > Thermoplasmata > SG8-5 > SG8-5 > JAGLQM01. The sequence goes on along the minus strand of JAUWNU010000005.1, from coordinate 30,520 downwards.
TACCCCTAAAGACCGAAGATATATCTTCTTGATTTAGAGGAACCACCTCTAAAGACAGAAGATAATTATTCTAATGCGCGCTCGAACTTTGGGATATTACCAGACAGTATCTCCAGAAGATGTTCGTCTGATTCTGTTAACTCGGATTTTAAAACTAAAACTGCTTTGGGGCTGACAACTCCAATTGCCACTTTAGATCTTTCAAGTATTATTGTGACGATTTTTAGGTTCTCTTTTAGCTCGGAAGTTGATGTTTCTGCCGCACCCATAAGAATCGCAGACATGGCTACAAAGGTCTCTGCATGTGCGCCTGAAGGAACCTTGCCGGCAATATGCATACCGCTTCTAGATACTAGAACCGCATCGGTTACGGCTCCGGTTTGTTTTATATTATCCAGTATCTCCTCTAGTGCCATTATATTAGCCATTTAAGCATCAATCCCCTGTGCTCTATCAAGATTACGTAATGTTTCTCATATAGATATATCTTTCCCATCATTGTTCATGGCCTAATCTAGATTTTTGTTATTAATCCAGCATTTTATTTTTTCAATCGAAACATTTATATCTATTTCAGCCTATATAGGTTCGCTCGCAAGAGCAAGGATTGGGATGCGAATGTCATGCAAGTATTATTACAGAGGTGGTCTTTGTGCCAATAGCCAGATGGAGAAACCATTCTGTGTTGGCGAGGATGATTGCGAATTTCTTAACAAGCCTCAGCATAGTTCTGAAAATGTGGTCGCAGGGAAGGCCACAATGCCAGAATTAAAGCTCAGTACCATAGTTGTTCAGGATAAGCAAGTGGATGATTCTATGAGCCAGTGGATGGGAGTTTACTGCCCCCATTACCAGAGATTCTACTGTACCGGAGGAGCGGATGGCTGTAAATCCGGTAGTTGTGCCACTGCCGAGCATTATCATAATGCGCTGGCCGAACACATGGAGACATTGAAGTGAGCCAGGTCGATTGCAGGCACCTCGACGAAGAAGGTATCTGCCAGGGCAAGTACAAGGGATTCGGATGTATCGGAGATAAGTGCCTAGATTCTACCAGAGGACCAAAACTTAGCGGATGCAAGCATCTCAGGGGAGACGGGTACTGCAAGAAGCATGGCAAGTTCGAATGTCCTGGGGAAGAAGATTGCTACGACTATGAGGAATAATTAATCTGTTCTAACTCTACCCTCATAATCCACCGGCAGAACCCCATAGGCCTGAATTTTTTTAATTGAAAAATCCATTGAAACAGCAGCGTCCAGCATTTCCTGGGAAGGCACTTCCGCACCGTCAATGCCGCCTCTTAATGCGCCCATCTCGATGTCTAGGCGCTGAGCCTTTCCACCTGTTTCCTCGGAGCCCCTGGGCCGCAATGCCCCAAGAATGATTTTGATGTCAGGAAATAACTTTCTGGCATAAGTAACAACCTTCTCCACATCATCCCCACTAGGAGGCGGAATATTGGAGAGAGCAGTGCCTTTTGTTGGCCGCAGAACAATGATTGCCAGTGTGCTTATAGTAATATACTGGCTTAGCATTTCAAGGGCATTTATTTCGCCCTTGAGATTTCCCTCATCCAGCCCCACGCAAATATGTGGGCAGATATGCGGTATTCCCGCCTTCTGAAGGTTCTGAAAGGTAGCCAAATAATCTTCCGGTGAAGCATCAATGCCAAATATTTTCTTTATTGTGCCAGCATCGCCAACCATCTCTTGGGATGCTATATCCACACCAGCACTGGCTATGGTCTCTGCAAGTTCTTTATCAACAAAGCCAGTATGAAGTTTGATTATCAAGCCCATTTCGTGAATTTGCCGTATTGCTGACAAGAATTTTTTGAGATAAAGTAAATTACCTTTGGAATCGCAACCGCCAGATAATAAAATTCCATTAGCACCCTTTTCTTTATGATGCTGGCATAGCTGAACCAATTCCTCGGGAGAAATAGCAGGTTCCATGTCTTTCAGATAAACTTTACCGCAATGCTTGCAGTTCAGGGCGCAGGCTTCGCCGCTAAGAGAAATAGATGGAAAATCTGGCCAGACATTGTAGGCCCGGAATATTCTCATTATTATGCCGCCTTCTTCAAAGCCGGCATTTCGTGAAAAACTGTGATATATATGCATATTTTCACGTTTCACTCTCCTTTTTTGAAGTTCAAGAATCTTTCTTTGGCTCCCCAATGCCTTCAGCTGGTATGACCTCTAATTCATCGTCCTCAAGTTCATCAAATCGATCCCCGCACTTGGGGCAGAAATTATCATCCGTGCCGACGCTGGCCCCGCACTGGTCGCAGGTGAACGGTTTGTCGTCATCATCACCACCATCATCAGCCAGTTCTTTTTCCCCTTCTTCTTCCTTCTCAATAAGGTCCAGATCCCAGGCCTTGCGTTTTTCCTTTGCTGTTCCTATCCACCAGTATAGCAGCACCAGAATGATAAACAGCATTCCGATATTGCAGAACATCGATGGTATGCCAATAAGTGCGTATCTTCCATAACTTTCTGACTCGTCGCCTACCAGGGGTCCAAACTCAACTGTGGTATTGAGGCTGTTCCTGTGCTCTCCCTGGAAGTTCACGCTGAATGTGTGGGAATAAATGCCTGGCTTGTCAAATGTTGCATTGTAATAGAATTCCTTTCCATCTTCATAGATTGTATCATTGGCATCAACCGGCTCCATGAACTCTGTGCTGATTTCTCCGAAAGCAGAAGATGCATATGCCACCATGACCTCTGGCTGCGTAGTAAATGTTCCATTGGAATACAGGGTTATTCGGAATTCATAGGTCTCTCCAACCGCGCCCTGATAGGGTGTCAGAGTTCCATTGTCCAGGGCATATACCACCCCTCCTGTTTCATAGATGCCCACGTTTTCTGCGTAAACAGTCCCGTCTACCGAGTAATTGCCAATATCCAGTTCGGTGATACTTCTTGTGAACCAGTTTATATGTGAATATGACTGAGTTGATTCTGGCTCTGGCAACCCATAATCATAATGGACCTTCATGGGCCCCCAGATTGCCCCGATTAATATGAAGATACCAATTCCAACTATGACCAGTTGCTTTCCTTTCCTCCATCCAAAAATATAGAGCGTAGCAAAACTAATGGCCACCAGGCCTATCATAAGAATATAATAGCCAGTATATGGGTCCATGAAGAACAGTGCAAAGGCCATCAACACAATATCCAAAGTGAGGGTTGTTGCTAGACCAATTAATTTTGCATGCTTGATGTCTTTGATTTTCTCCAGTGGCTCTGGCAGCTTCATGCTGATAACTAAGCAAAGCATGATATTATATTTTCGCTTTTGTTAATTCTGTAAACACGTCTTACGACCTTAGGTACTAAAATGTAGGGATACGGTGCAAGACAGCAGCGGCTATGCAAGAGCTTGAAATGTTTTTAACTATGCAAGAGTTTAGATTCGGTGCACGATAGTATTACTTTCACCAACCCCTACTCAACCCTTAAGTACGCTCCCCCCAATTTCCACCGGATGCTGAGAGGACTTAATCAGAAGGAGTTGGAAAACGTAGTTGGCCAGATGGTTTCGGACATGGACGAGCCCCAGCCTGGTTCAGCCCAGGAAAAGGGTATAATCGAAATCAAAGGAGATATTGCTGAAAGTAATTTTCAGGGATTTTCCAAATCAGAAAATGCAATAATGCTGGCAGTGGACGGTGGAAGCGCCACTATTCTCAATGCAGGCTCTTTTGTCGTGGCTGGTATGAGGGTGGGCCATGTTGAGTTTCATGAAAAACAATTTAACAGTGCAAGCGAGCCCGAATTTCACCTGCTCCATTTAGCATCTGGCCACCTTGAAAAATACTATGAGATATTCTTTGAAAAGATTGTGGGAGGAGAACCTCCGGATTACCCGAAAGGACTTGAAGAGGCAGTGGGTCGCATTCGCGCATTGATGGAATGGAGCCAGGTGGAGAAAATTCTTTACCAAGACATTCCAGAAGGTGTGGTACTTGCCTTTGACGGTGCAATGTGGGCCGGAATAAAGGGTGTCGGCACTCTCCTGGAACGAATTGTGGAGCAAGCCAGACAGAAGAAAATTATCCTATGCGGCATAAGCAAAAAGAGTATGCTGACACAAGGTTCAAGACCTCTAATTCCCATGGTCCAGATGCTTGGAGATGATGTACTGCCAGAAGCTACATGGCATTATCCTCTGGAGACTGGCAATTATTCTGAAAAGCTCTTTGGAAAAATCTATCTGGCAAAACTGCATTCCCGTTCGCAATATGTGTTCCGGGTGGACCTGAGCCTTCCTGACGGAGTCAAGGCGGAGGAAGCATTCGGCAAGCTGGCATACTATGCAGATGACCCTACCTATGTGGGATATCCGTATCCACTGGCCAGGGTGCATAATGATATTGCTTTCTCCAGAATGGAGGTCAATGATCTCAAGGCAATGCTTCGTGCAGAGGCTCTGCAAAAAGGCATGAATCCCAAGGAATGGCAGCTGACATTTCAGGATTTCCACGAAATATTAGATACAAGCAGGTGATGATTGATATGGACGAAAAAATGAACCTCGGCAGAATAACTGGCAAAGATGTAACCGAGATAATATTCCGGGCCTATCGGGACCAGGACATTTTCCTGGGCGAGATGCTCATAGGCGACTGCCAGGACTCTGATAGAAGATTCATATTGCGGGTGATAAACATAATGCACGGCAATGAGGCCAGCGAGTCCGGTTGGGCACCAAGAACCGCAGGAGCATTCATGGACGGCGATACTAAAGATCAAGAGTATCATGTATATGATGCCGACCGAAGGCTTTACAATCATGTTGTCTGCGCACCGCTGGGCTATCTAATTGGCCAGGGTGATGACGTACAATTCCGCAGCCCGAAAACTATACCATCACACTTTTCGCAGGTCAGGCGGGCCAGCAATGATGATTATCGTTTTCTGGAGAAGTATCTTGGGAACATTAAACTTGGCAGTTTGAGGTCCGGTGAACAGATAATTCGGCATGTTCCTGTTGGCGTGGCTTCGAAGGATCTTGCCCAGCACATGGGCATATTCGCAACCACTGGCATGGGTAAAAGTAATTTAATGAAACGTCTAGCTGGTTCGGTAATGGAGTCTGGCATTATTGGCCTTCTCATACTGGACCCCCATGGAGAGTACATTGACGGCGGCAAGGAAGAATTGCGGGGCCTGATGCATCATCCAAAGGCATCCAGCAACCTTGAAGTTTATGTTACCAGGGAAGTTGAAGGCAATGTGGCCAGCGTTAAGATTTCATCCACTGAAATAACAGTTCAGGACATGGAGAACCTATGGCCTTTCAGCCAGCCTCAGATAGAGTTGTTGAATGCAGTTTGGGCAAGGGAGCGGGAGAACTGGCTGCCATATATTGTTGACACGGAAGGGACTCATATTTACCAGGATTTCAATGAACAATTTCATGAAGGCAGTATTGGGGTGGTAAAGCGTCGAGCCAGTGTTCTGAACCGTTCACAATTCATAACCCGGGACAATCGAATTTCCATGACCAAAACCATCATCGAACAATTGCATTCTGGCAAGGTTGTTCTGGTGGACCTTGCCGGCGCGTCTGAGAAGGAAGAACTGCTAATTTCTAGTATACTGGCCCGGGCGATTTTCCAGACCAATCAAAGCAAATTTAAGAACAAAAAAGAATTCAAGGAAATACCAACCTGCCTCATAGCACTGGAAGAAGCGCAAAGAGTCTTCAACCGTGCCTGGGGCGGCATTTTCCAGCAGATTGCCAGGGAAGGCCGGAAGTTCAAAACTGGCCTATGTGCAATTAGCCAACAACCCAAGCTAATTGACAATGAGGTAATGTCGCAATTCAATACCCTGGTGATACTGGGCCTTGCAGATAGGCAAGACCGTGAGCGGCTCAGCAGTTCTGCTCGCCAGGACATATCCAAGCTGGATTATGAGATTCAGACATTAATGACTGGCGAAGGCCTGGTGATTGGACCAAATACACCATTTGCACTGCCCCTGAAAATTGACCTGTATGAAACTTATTTAAAAGAACTGGCTTCAGGGCCGAAGGAGGATAAAAAGTCTGTAGACAGCGACTTTTTTTGATTGAATGAAAATACTACACCTTGCTGACACCCACATAGGCTATTCTGCCTACAATAAGCTTGACGATAATGGAATAAATCAGCGCGAGGTGGATGTATTCAATGCCTTTAGCCAGGTGGTGGATTATGCTCTTGAAAAGAAAGTGGATTTGGTACTGCATTCCGGGGACCTCTTCGACACTGTGCGGCCCAGCAATCGTGCAATCAGCTTCGCTATGGGTGAGTTGCTTCGGCTGTCAGATGCTGGAATTCCCACTATCATCATATCGGGCAATCATGAGACACCGCGGCTCAGGGAAACTGGCACAGTCTTCAAGGTATTCCAGCATATTGAGAATTTACATTTAGCGTACACCGGCAAATGCCAGGCATTTGAATTCGGCGATTTGAAGGTTCATGCACTGCCACATTGTGCAGATAAAGAGCTATTCGAGGATGAGTTAAACGCAATGAAGCCCGATGATAAATTTTCTTACAATATTGCAATGCTTCATTCTGCTGTTTCCGGCCTTGCAGTGTTCCGCATGAACGAGTTCAATGAGCTAATGGCCACCGACAGCCAGCTGAACCGTGGCTGGGATTATGTTGCACTGGGTCACTATCATGAGCATTGCGAGGTTGGAAAGAACATTGTTTATGCTGGCTCAACTGAAAGGTTCGGGTTTGGACATGTAAATCAATCAAAGGGTTTTGTCATGCTGGACACCGATAAAAACAAGTGGAAGTTCCATGAAATAAAAATTCGACAAATGATTGACCTGAAGACAATAGATTGCATTGATATGAAGGCAGATGATATAGCCAGTATAATTCGCAAGAACGTGGATAAAGCCAATATCAAAGGTGCAATTATCCGCCAGAAGCTTCAAGATATAGACCGTCGGGAACTGGGACTTCTGGACATATCTTTCACCCGCAAAATTACCAAGGATGCTTTGCATTTCGAGCTTAGGCCAGCAGCAATAGAGGCAGGTCAGAAAGTTGCCTCCCAGGATGCAACCTTTGATTCCCTGGAAAGAGAATATATTATCTATCTGGCCAAGATTGCAATTGAGAATGCAGACCCCAAGGAGATTGAAACTCTTGGTCTTAAATATCTGGCAGGAGGTGAATCATGAGGCTTCGCACCATCCAGCTCCAGAACTATCGCCGGTATAAATCTGCTGAGCTTGAACTGCCGGACGGCATGGTGTCCATCATCGGCCACAATGGCTCCGGTAAATCAACATTAATGGAGGCAGTTGCCTGGGCATTATTTGGCAATCAATCGGAGATAGTACGTACTGGCAAGGAGAGCATCAAGCGTCAGGGTGCTGTTCACACCGACCCTTGCATGGTTCGAATAGAGTTTGATTTTGAGGATACGGGGTATATTGTTGAGCGCACAATGAAGGGCAAGAACCTCACAATGAACGCATCAATGTATGCAGGCGATAATCTCATGGCCCGGGGTACAGAAGAAGTTAGTCAAGCGCTGATGAAGCTCTTTGGAATGGACCATAAATCATTTTTTATCTCGGTATTTGCCAGGCAGAAAGAACTCAATGCGCTCACCAGCCAGCCCAAGGGCGAGCGGAAAAAGATGGTTCTGCGATTACTGGACATAGAAAGCATTGATGAAGCCATCAAGCGTATTCGTGAGGACGCAAGATATGCCAAGAATGCAATTCAAAGTGCCAGGGATGAACTTACAAGTGCCGACGGCGGCAGTGTAATTGAGGAGCTGGAAATGGAACTGGCAAGCCTGGCAAAGCAGGATAAAAAGCTGGTTTCCAGAAAGAAGGGGCTTGAGGCCGAGCTGAAGAAAATAGAAAGCGTGCACAAGAAGTTGAAGAAGGAACTTGAGAGCCAGGAAAAGTTGGCCAGGGAGAAAGAGAAGCTTGAATTAAGTAAAAATGCACTTGAGGCGAAGCTTTCTGCCCTGAAGGATCAGAAGGAGGGACTTGTCCAGGAGCTTAAGCAATATGAGAAACTTGAAACTCAATTCAAGGAACTTGAGCCCAAGGCCAGCAAGGCCAAGAACGACCTTTTTAATGTGCTGGAAAAACATAAAACTGCCAGAAAGGAAAGAGAAGGCATTGTGGCTGAGATGGCAGAATTGAAAGCTGGCATCAAGCAACTGTCCAAGGAAACAGATGAAATTAAGGCCAATATGTCCGAGATTGGAAATATGGGCCCGGATTCTGACTGTCCCACATGCGAGAGAAAACTTGGCGCGACCTATCAAAAACTTCTGGATGCATTTGAAAAACAAATGGTGGCCCATGAGGTTCAAAGCCAGGAACTTATATCTGCACTTGCAGCCGCTGAAAAGAAGCTAGGTGCTTCAGAGGCACTTTCCGAGGCACTGGCAAAGCGTGAACTGCGGCTTCGGGAGAAGATGAAGAATTTTGATATCTTGCAGACAAAGATGGAGAGCGGGGCCAAACTACAGAAGCAGTTTGATAGCCTGGATGCCAAGCTCAAGGAACTCGAAAACTTGCTTATTGATGACCAGAAAAAACTTGATAATATTAATTTTGACCAGGATTCCTATGACAAGGCAAAGCTGGCCTATGATGATATGAACTCCCAGCTTCGTACCATTGACAGGGAGAAAATGCAATGCGAATCAGAACTGGCCAGGCTTGAGGAACGGAAAAAGGCCCATAATAAGGACCTGGCCAGACTTGAAAAAGTTCAGAAGAATTATGACAAGAAAAAGGCTGAAGCTGAAATACTGGCAGCACTGGAAACAGTCATGGGTGAGTTTCGCAAGCATTTAATCAGCAGAATCAGGCCTGCACTGGCCAGCATGTCATCAGAACTCTTGAGCATACTCACCGAAGGCCGGTATAATGAAATCGAATTAAGCGAGGACTATGACATAAGTATTCGGGATGCCGGGGAAATGCACAAGCTTGATAGGTTCTCAGGGGGTGAGAAGGACCTGGCTAATTTGTGCCTACGGCTGGCGATTTCTGAAATAATCGCCACCAGACATGGAACAAATAGCTTTGACATGATAGTTCTGGACGAGATATTTGGCAGTCAGGATGCAAACCGCAAACGAGCCTTGCTAACCACCTTGAACGGTTTAAGCAATAGATTTAAGCAAATATTCCTTATAACCCATGTTGAGGATGTGAAGGAACTAATGGGCAATGTGATTCAGGTTTCCGAGGCCAGCGACGGCACAAGCCAGGCGGTGTTAATAGCATGACCGAGAAACAGCTAACCGGCCGGCCGGATCCAAGTAAGCCAACTCATCCAGTTACATCCTCTGGTGGTGTAGTTCTCAACCATGAAGGTCAGGTGCTAATTCTCCGGAGAAAACAGGAGGGAACATGGGTCCTTCCAAAGGGCAAGGCAGAGCCTGGCGAGACCCTGGTTCAAACGGCCCTTCGTGAAGTTCAGGAAGAGACCGGCCTCACAAATTTAAGAATTATAAGAGAGATTGGTCTGGTTCGGTACATTTTTCTGTGGCGGCCAGACAATGTGAATTACAATAAAACAGTACATTATTTTCTCATGCACATAAACGGCACAGAGCAGGAAATGAAATTGGAGCCAGATTTCAGCACTCATGCCTGGGAAGAGCCTTCCAAAGCCCTGAAAATGCTAACCTTTGAGAACGATAGGCGGATTGTCAGAAGCATTGTAAACTAAAAATTCGATGTATTAGTTAGGTATATTGTTAACTAATCTTTTTATCTATGATTGCCTTTCTGCGCCCCAGGTGGCATAATGGATTTTAACCCCACAAAGGAACATGAGATGCTCAGGAACACTGTCCGGAGCTTCGCAGAGACAGAGATCAAGCCAATAGCTGGTGACATTGACAAGAATGGAGACGTGCCAAAGGAAATACTCCAACGCATGGGTGAGATGAACCTCATGGGCATGACAGTCCCAAAGGAGTATGGCGGCGCTGGCTGCGATAAGATATCATATATGATAGCACTGGAAGAAATAGCCAGGGTCTGCGGCTCCACAGGAATAGTCATGGAGGCCCATAACTCACTGGGATTGGGCCATATATTCGAGCGCGGTACCGAAGAGCAGCGCAGAAGATGGGTTCCGGATATTGCATCTGGAAAAAAATTAGCTGCATGGGCATTAACCGAGGCTGGTGCTGGCTCAGACTCTGGCGGAATGTGCACAACAGCCGTTCCAGATGGAGATGAGTGGGTGCTGAATGGAACTAAAATCTTCATAACAAATGCCGCAATTGGTGATTATGTTACAGTTATGGCAGTCACTGACAAGTCAAAGGGCGCAAGGGGAATCAGTGCTTTTGTAGTTCCCACTGGCACACCTGGATACAGCCTGGGAACCGAGGAGGACAAGCTGGGCCTCAGGGGCTCTCATACCTCAGAACTTGTTTTCGAAGAATGCCGCATTCCCAAGGATTATATTCTAGGAGAGCCAGGAACAGGATTCACTGGCGCAATGAACATTCTTGACCGAGGAAGAGCAGCAGTAGGCGCATTGGCCGTGGGAATAGCTCAAGGAGCCTTGGATGAATCTGTTAAATATGCAAAGGAGCGCGAACAATTTGGCCGCCCAATTGCCAAATTCCAGGCAATCCAGTGGATGCTGGCAGACATGGCAACCCAGACCGAAGCATCAAGGCTTCTGGTTTACCGTGCAGCATGGATGGAGGATCAGGGAGAAAGATTCTCAAAGGAAGCTTCAATGGCAAAATTATACGCATCAGAACGTGCAACTCAAAATTGTCTCCACGCAATCCAGATACATGGTGGCTATGGCTACACAAGAGATTACCCTGTGGAACGTATGCTGCGTGACACAAAGCTCATGGAGATTGGCGAGGGAACAAGCCAGGTTCAGCGTATAGTTATTTCCAGAGCTATACTGGGTCGTTAAATCTTCAGAATTGTAAAATTGCACATTCCAGCACGGTATTTTTTACTATTCAGCATTCCTAAATAGCCAGGTTTTTATACCATTTAACCTTAGGCATTTTTAACCTAGGTAGGGGAATATCTTGGAAGAATTAGATTTGAAGCAAGAGCTTACGTTATTACTGGAAAAGGAAGTAGGATTCACCGGCAAATTCATTCTGGAGAAGCAGTGCCGTTCTCTGGACATAGACCCGAATCATATTTCTTACGAGGACCTTGGGCAGCTGGCCAAGAAGGTTTCCTGGGCAATCAGGAGCTATACTGGCGAGAAACGTGCAGAGGAGATCCGCAGGGATATACTTGATTACCGCAAGGCATTGGGTGTTGTTGACAATGCTGTTGCCAGGAGAGAGGAGCCCGAGAAAATCATAGATGCCCAGCTGATAATAGCCAGCAAGAAAATGGCCGTTGGATTGCTTGACGAAGCCCTCGAGGCCCTGGAGATCGCAAAATTACCCCTTGAAGGCATGAGAAAGAGCGATGCCAGATTATTCGAGGTCCGAATAACCAGATTGATAGCAAGGGCACTGGCCCGTTCCACCGAGAAAATTGATGATGCAATTGAGCAATATGAGGCAGCTATCCGTATGGGAAAAGGTACTGGCCAGCATTATGATGTAGCCCTTTCCTGGGCCGGTCTGGGAGCTATTTCATGGAGGTTTGGCGAACATAAGGATGCCCTGAAGAACTATGACCGTGCATTGAAGGCACTAGCACCCTATGGGGCACAGTCCAGGAACGATAAGATAAAGAAGAAAAGTGCCGAGGCCCTGATGAAGTCTGGTCTGGGCAATGTGTACCTGGACCTGATGGACTATGATGCTTCAATCAAATTCCATGAGGAATCTATCGAGATTTTCAAGAGCCTGGATAACAGTGCTGAAATTGGCCGTGTATATAACAATCTGGCCAGAGTATATGAGGAGATGGGAAACTATCCCCGGGCCATTGACAGGTATGAGCGTGCAATTAAATTCACCAAGGAATCAGGCGAGCTTCGAATGGAGGGCTGGGCTATCACAAATCTTGCCAGCGCTCTTGTTGAGTATGGGAAAGTGCATGAAGCCAGGGAACATCTTGACAGAGCCGATAAGGCCCTGAGGGATTTCAGCGATCCCATTGCGCACTCGAAGCTCAATTGCATGTGGGGCAAATATCATCGTGAGCGTGGGGATTGGAGTAATAGCATCGAGAAGTTTCAGAAGAGCATCGAATTGGTAGAAAAGATCCGTTCGCCGGACTATCTGGCTATTGCCCAGGAAGAGTTCGGTATAATGTATCTGAAAAAGAAGGATCCAGACAAGGCAAAACCTCTGCTGGAGAAAGCACTTGAATGGTATAAGGAGAAAGCTGAAACCGCAAGAATTGAAAAAATATCCTTATATCTTAAGGAGATTGTAATTCAGTAATTCATTTTTTAACTGAATGCCTGGACAGAATCCGATATTTACCAGGTATAAAAATTCATTTTGATATCCCCATCTCCTCCGAACATCAATGAGTTCCATGAAGATGAATGAACCTCATAACCAAGATTATCTTTAAAATCTTCAAAGTTTGGCTCAGTGTTAATAGATGTCCTGTTCATTGATAGCTTGATACTACCGGATTCAGCCCAGAAGGCCCATTCGTATATTGGTTCTATGATGAGGTTTGCCTGCATATGGATATTTTCATTGAAATGAATATATTCTGGTTTAAGACCTTCATTCTTCATTAGATAAAATTCTTCCATTATCAGAAATTGCACACTGAGATTATTAAGTATATGTTGCATGCCTAGAGTGTCATTATATGTCACTAGAGGTATGCTGGAACTCATCCAGGCCAGTCTTGCATAATCATTGTACTCTGCGCTTTGCTGGTCTCTTATCAATTCTGCGCTTTCTGACATGGTAATGCCGATTTGTAGAAAAAGGCCAGAAGTGATGAGCATGATAACAAAGAACAACATTGCATCAAGCAGGGATAGCATACCATGATCATTCCATCGTTTTTTCATTCGACCTACCTCCATATTGCCACCACCAGATAACTAGCCCTGTAATTCCCATCGGCATCCAGAATTACAACCGGGGTGGACTTCGAATATATGTCCACTCCAACAGGGCGTGCCTCGGTGCTTATGGGCCCATAATCCTGCCTTTCGAGACCATATGTCAGATTATACTGGCTCCTGTCCATGACTATGATCTGATATTCAAAATATTTTACTTCAGGTGGGAACTGGTATTCCCAATCATCTATGTCCATATTATTCAATGCATTACCGTTCAGTACACCTTCATTATTAAGTGTAATATTGTCCCAGTTCAGAACATCATTTGAGAAGGTATTGAGATTGTCCATCATCTGTGTGTGCTCATTGAATCGGTTGTATGATCCGTAAACAATAACTGTGCTAGTTACAAACAAACCCACCGCAAAGAGAATGAATAATAACTTGGGTAAATCTTCAAAATACCCGGCGACTCCATCATTATTGAGATGCAAACGGTCTTTTCTAAACATGGCAGATGCCTTATCTGATTGCTTCCTGGTCTTCATCTGCCCTGTCATCGATTTACCTGCTTCCTCTATCAAATTCATTGCAATCGTAACAGAACCATCTTTTTGTGTTGCCCAGGAATGTCAATGGTTTTTTGCACTTTATGCATTTATTCTTGAAATCTCCCTTCTCCAGATACTTTTTGCACTCATCACAATACCACCGGCCATGATTACCAAAGAATGATGCATGCTGGCCGCATTTCTTGCAATAAACCTCTGTTGGATCAGCTTTGACAGTTTCTCTTCTGATGGAATGAAGGTCAAGCAGTTCTCTGGACCCATGAACTTTAAACTTAATGGCCATATCTGAAAATATCTGAATCAGTTCATCAACATTCTGAACCTTTTGATATTTTCCTCCTGTCTTTTCTGCGATATCTAATAGAAAACCTTCATCTATATTTGGACCGTATCCCAGGGTATTGATAATCATATCTTTTCTGGGAGCAATTCTACTATTAATTATCTGAAGGCATTTTTCTTCATCTTTTGGTTTGCCATCCATGAGCAGCGTAATCATCTTGTTCTTTCCGTGATCTAGTTCCTTTGCTATCTCTATTGTTTTTATCAAACCATCTGCTAGGTTTGTCTGTCCATGCCAGTTTTTGGCTATTTCTCCCAGCATAGCTTCGCCGAGTTCTGCAACTGGAGTATTCGAACCAGCATTGTAATGTCCAGTTCCGTCGGGGAATGTAACAGGAATTCCTTCATCACTAAAATAAACAAGGCCAAATGAATTGCTTTGGCTCTGAGAATAATTCAATATTGCAAGGCTTGTTCCGTCAATTCTGGACACCACATTCTTATCCTTGAGCCGCTCCATCAGAACTGCACCGTGTTTGCTTTTGAATTTTGAATCAATGGATTTTATAGTATCATGAGCGGTCTCATCCATTCTCATGTCTTCTGTGTCCATGCTGCCGGAAAGGTCAATCATTAATACACTATCATAGCCATCATTTTGTTCATTGGACCATGTATAGGAAAAATCTCTAATACCATTGAATTGTGCTGCCTGTCCCTCTGCTAATTCTGGTTTTGTGCTGTTGATGGTTACTTGTAAATTTAAGTTTTTCAAAATAAAAGAAGTTCCATTTCGGAATACCTTGTTCTTCATTAATTTGACAAGTTCAGTCTCTTTCATTCTCAATCGCTGGAGGACATCGCCCTTTTTCTTTGAATCTGCCAGATTATCTATTCCAAGTTCCACTGAATCTATATGAACCAGGCTATCTTTCCAGACATTCGTGTCTATTTTTATTCCTTCCTGGAGCCCATTAGAAATTAACAGCAAAGGATTCACTCCCACAGTACCTGATTCAATATCACTTTGAAGTCCCATTATTCCTAAAATCCTGGTTCCTGTTTCGGTGTGGGTGAGAGAGATTACATCTCCTGCATTGGCACCTATGTGGGATGCATCGTCCGGGTTGATTGCAATTTCTCCTCTATCCGATTTCACAATGCTGAGCTCCATATTCCCTACCTCTTGATGACTTGATAGGATGATTTTATAAATATCTTGGGGGGTAATATAGGCTTATATTGTCTTAAAATTCAGAAAAACCCCTGATTAATCACAGAGATTGGATCCTATAAACATAATATATATATGTATTACGAAACATCTAAATACATTATTGGGATTTAATGCCTAGTGGTATAAATGACTAATTACAGAGAGAATATAAGGACCCCACGGAGCATTAGGACAGATGACAGTGGTGTACTCGGGCTACCGCTGAATCTACTGATAATGGTAGTAATTGCAGCAGTTGCCATAGGCATCATACTGTCATGGATGTTTCTTTTGACCCCGCCTCTTGAATACATAGAGGTAACGCCGACAATGGTCACTGATGTGAATACTGTAAATGAAACATTTGATATTACAGTTATAGCCTACAATGACAAGGGAACAATGAGTGGTTGTGAGATATCCATAGAAGGAATGGGTATAGATATGAAGGCGATTACTGATGATAATGGTGAATACACCTTTACGGGTGTAACCCCCACATTGCCTCCCAACACAAACTCAGATTTCATCAAAGTGACAGTATCTGGTGGTGGCAACGTTGTCACCAAGAGTATTGCAGTGAATAAATGAAGCGAATAGATTCGAGGGGAATCGAAGGTTTCCCTCTTCAGCTTCTAATAATGTTCATTGTTGTTGCCATGGTTGTTCCTATGTCCTGGAATTATCTTGAGGTGTATTCAGTGCAACAGACCCAGCAGACAATAGACACGCAACTGGATTATCTTGAAGCTGCTG
Source organism: Methanomassiliicoccales archaeon (assembly GCA_030612505.1). Classification (GTDB taxonomy): domain Archaea; phylum Thermoplasmatota; class Thermoplasmata; order SG8-5; family SG8-5; genus JAGLQM01. Next base: position 14,697 of record JAUWNU010000005.1, on the reverse strand, counting down.
TAAGGGATGTTTACTCCATGGGCCCGGGTAATGTAAGGGTGGTGGAGATGGAACTCAAAGGTGGATTAGTGTCTGGTTTGGATTACATGTATATTGGTGGAACTCCCAATGATGTCTGGTCCAACCTGTCTAGTTTCCGTTATAGAGTTCATGGTGGCGTGGAACAATATTTTATGATTACCAATCCCAATATTGCCATGGTAAACATGACAGGTATGTTTGAATTAAGTAATGGCCTTAGAATGATAGAGGTCAGAACAGTGGATGAATATACACTTGGGAAGGATATAGATGGAGACGGAGCCATGTATTCATGGGTGGTTGAGGTAGGATTGGTATATTAAAATTACATTCATATATGAAATAAACAGAGAGATGGTAAAATGAAAAGAGGAATCAGTCGTGACATGAGAGGTCTCGAGGGAATGCCCATGAAATTACTTGTCACCGTGGTTGCTATAGGCTTCTTGCTGCCAGCAGTATATCATGGTCTGAGTGTTAATGCAGAAAAACAGACCAGAAATGATATAGAGGATGCCATGAATGAGTTGGTAACTGCCATTCGTTTTGTATATGGTCAAGGTACATTGGAATCAAGAGAGGTTACTCTCGATTTTGGTAGTTCAAGATTTTCAGGTCTCGACTCCATAGTGATAGGTGATAAAATAGGAGAGCATCCTGGAATGAATCAATCCACCATATCATACAAGCTATGGGGCACCTGGGAGCATATTGTGGTCACTGACCCTAATATCCCAATAACTTCTCCAGATAACAGCGCTTTTCTGTTGGAAGGATATGGCAAGTGGGATTTGATAATCCAGAAGGATACAATCGGTTTCACTGATTTTGTAGTTGTCAGGGAAAAGGGTCAGGAAGGCGAGGTTAGGATGCCTGATCTATATGTTGGCTCCATATCCGTGCTTAACAATCCGCCAGAGGACAGTTATGTAGTGTCTGATGACGTGTTTGATGCATACAGCCCTCCGATGATGACTCCCGATGTCCCTCCTGGTTATCAGGTTTCTGCTGTGATAAAGAATATTGGTAACCTGGCCACAGATGATCCAAAATCCAAATGGGTAGATGGCATAGGCAAGGATGACGGGGTCATAAGAGTTAGGTTCATTGATTATCTTGTGGAACGTAATGAGACCAGACAGATAGGGGAATCTATAATAATTGACCATCTGGACCCTGATGAGGAAATCGCAGTCACGGCCAGTTTTTCAAATGGCGACCCTGCACCATGGAGAATTGTGGATTATTTGTATTATGATGATGCGTTTGATAGAACACTATTGAATAGAAAAGTAATTGCCCAGGTGGATTTCATTGAATATGAAGTAGATGAGGAAAATAAGACCAGCGAAATAATTGATGGCGATAATATTGACGAAATCAATGGTAAAAACAATAATAGAGAATATCTGCATATTGAGATTCCACCGGTAATCAACTCGGTAGAAGCGCAGTATGATGACCCTGACCCTGGAATTGGTGTGTTTGTCCGGGGCATAGAGGTGTTCAATAGGTTTACAATAAATGCGACAGATGAGAATGGCTATGTTTGGCAGACCCTTCTGTGGTATGGCGATGATGAATTTTCGCTGGATCCATACAAACGTGACATCCCACCTACCCAGATTCTCATGGAAAAGGCTGGCGATATATTCACAACTTACATTAACATGGGTGGAATCAATGGCACCTCCAACCTCACCATTGCTGCAATAGATAATGCTGGTGTTGGAAGTGACCCTTATAACACGGCTATTTACATGGAATTTCCACCTCGCTGGATGGAAAATACTGATGAGGCAAGAAAGGCGACTGCAAAGGAAACCGGAAAAAGAGATGATAGCTTCACTCCTGCGGAATCCGGTGACGCCACTGGGGGAAATGGGAACACCGAGGCCCAGTTGAATTATTTCACATTGATGCTGGAACTTCCCCAGACCCTCAATGACGGCAAAGAGGCACCGGCCTCTGACAGCACTCCATATGTTGCTGGTCAGGACAATAAGCAATCCGAGAAATATGTGCTTGAGCTTAAGATACCAATCGGCGGTTCCATAACCTTTGGAAAGGAGAAAACACTTGAATCAAGTGTTATGGGTATGGAAGTAACTGGCAGAGCCTATATTGATGCTGCAATAAATGTTGGATTTCCGGATATTGAGGTGGATCTGACCAAGATATTTGACCTTATCAGGGAAGGTAAATACCTGATAACAAACTGGAATCAGTTTGGGCCCATGTTAAAGGATACGGTCACTGCTAATGGAACAACCATTGGTGAAGTGTGGAAGCATGTATTGAAACCTGACAATGCTGCTGATTTGTTAAATGCTTTAAATGAAACAAGAAGTGCTGCCGAAAATGAGTCCAATGACAGCTCGAAGGATTTCAGCGGCATAACCAATTCCATATCAAATATTACTGACATAGTCGGAGAATATATGGAGACCTTCGAAACCATAAAGGATGTATGGGGCACCATCATGGATGTCGCCGACAACCCGGCTAGCATGCTGGACCTGGTGAGCTTCGAGGCCACTGTTGGTGCAGAAGTTGGCATTGAGAAAGAATGGGATATATTCAGTGCTAAGTATCCAATTATGCCCCCTGTTATTGTAGCTACCGTGGACGTAAGTGCAGATTTCTCGGCAATGGCGCATACTGAAGCCAGCATATCGGCCACGCTTTCAGGTGTGGAATTTGGCTATGTTGAGGCTGGATTCGAACTGGGTCTCGGCCTGACTCTGAGATGTGCGATCCGTATTGGTATAGATTTCGGAATTGGAGGCGGCGGAATAGAAGGCTGGATTGAAGGCCGCCCGGCACTAACTCTGGACACTGGCTTCATATATGAAACTCCAACCATTGACATTCATGGTACTACCACGGCAGGAGGATTCAGTCCATTCTGTAATGGTGAGTTGGACGTGACCCTGGCAGCTGGATTGGGGGCCTATGTTGAATTCCTATGGTTCACCAAGACCTGGACCTTCTGGGAAGGTGAATATAACCTTGGTAACTGGGGATTTGATGTCTTCGAGGGAACAGATGATGGAGGTTCTTCATTCGAGAAACCAGAAGATGACCTGGACTCGCTGGCAGACGAGGACGGTACCATCAACTTCCCAACTGGACCATCAACCGCTACCTTCAATGGAAAGAACATTGTTGTCAGGAGCAAGGACCTGAACAATAGTATCCACAACCCGAATTATCAGATACAGGCCAGGGCAGACGGCTCTATTATGTTGCCTTCTGATATCTTGACAACCAATAATAGAATTAAAATAGACCCTCAGGTGATATACAATAAGACTGGTTCCGCATTCGTAGTATGGAATGAAGGGATAGACAACACTGACCTCACGTCAACAAGTATCGGCCTTGTCAATTTCATGAATGATGCGGAAATGAAATTCGCTATTATAGACGAGAACAATGTCCTGGTACATGGCCCGGACACCATATATACCAAGACTAGCGGTTCTGACCTGCAGCCCAGTATGGTGCTGATGAACGATGACAATATCACCCTGACTTGGATTCATGATATTGGTGGCGACATCATGACCACTGGTGACCAACGTACAATGTATTCAGTGTGGAACGGTACCAACTGGACTGCACCCGCCATCAAGACAATCCACAATAGCTTCCATTACGATAATAAGATGGTGAGCCTACCTGACGGTGATGTATTATCCATCTGGACCCGGGACTATGACGAGCATTTCAATACATATGATGACCAGCAGATAGTGTATTCGCTATTCAATGGCACCAACTGGACTGATTACAAGTTTATTACAAACGATAATCTCAGCGTGGATTCCACTTCCCTTGCAGTGGATGATGACACTGTTATTCTGGTCTGGCTGGCAATAGACTGGGAAGATAATTGCTATATCAAATACTGCACTTATGATATTGCCACTGATACCTGGTCTGAAATCAAGATGATGAACTACACCACCAGACCGGTGCAGCTTCCACAGGTGGTGGTTAATCCTGATGGACTGGCTGCCGTAGTCTGGAAGAGTAGCCAGGTAATCAATATCTCCAGTGCAAGAGAGGCTGGTATTTACTATTCCACCATTGACCTCAGGGGCAATGCTGAGTGGAGTGAACCAAGGCTGGTAGCTGTCACAAATATTGGATTCCTGGACTTCTGGAGCGATACAGAATTATTTGACAGGAACACTGTGGTATATACCTACAATAATCTTACAGACCCCACCGACAAATACACTGAGGAGCAAGTGACTATTTACATATATTTCCTGCCGGACATAGAGGCTAGCTCACTTTTAGTGAATGGGAATTCCTCGGGAATTATTGCCAGGGAGGGCGAGACCGTCCAGATAAATGCGACAATACAGAACACAGGAGATCTTGTTACCCAGGCCTTCAATGTGAGCTTCTTTGATGGTGAGCCCGAGACAGGAGGAATGCTAATTGAAAAGGTTCCTGTTTCTTCCATAGGCCGACATGAGGCAGTTAACATATCCATCGACTGGGTGGTTCCAGACGGTTCTCATAGGGTATTCTTCATTGTTGATTATGAAGATATCATTGCCGAGATAGTTGAGAGCAATAATAGGCTCAACTGCACAATCACGTGTCCAGTGGATGTTTCCATATCCTTTGAAAATATAGTTCTAAGCCCGAATGAGCCAAACCAGGGTGAGACTGTTACTATAACCGCCATGATCAGGAATGTTGGCTATACTTCTGCGTCCAATGTCCTGGTGGAATTCTATGATGGTGACCCTACACTTGATGGCGAACTATTTGATACGAAAACCATTGCATCTATGGCTATGGATGAAAATATAACCGTGACCACCTATTGGACTGCAGAACTGGGCACCCACGAGCTTTTCGTTTACCTTAATATAAGCGACCTTATTCCAGATAATAATCTGGCCTTCAGAAGGGTTTCCCTTGTTCCAGATATTTCTATCTCTGCCCTGTTCATATCCAGTGGACTCATCAATGAGGGTGAGAGAGCAACCGTTTCGGCGACGCTCAAGAATGAGGGAAGGGCAGATTCCGAAAGCATATTCGTGAAATTTTATACATTTGAGGGCTTCATCGATGGTCAATTCATTTCCCTGGGACATGGTGAGGAAGCAAGCGTTTCCATGGACTGGCAGGCCCCTGTAGGAAATCACCAGATCTATGCAGTGGCCTTCCCCACCGATAATATAATGGAAGCCGAGGAAGCTGAAAACAAAAAGGTAGTAAATCTGGCAGTGCTTTCTTCCAAGGACCTCACCGTCGACCTGATAATTGCAGAACATGACAATGGCATATTGAACATCACTGCCAATGTCTCGAACATTGGCTATGGCAATCTGACTGGAATAGAGGTGGAATTCTATGGAAGCTACAATGCTGGAAACGATACTCTACTTCATTCGGTGAACATCACGCAGCTGGATGAATCTGTTCAAACTATGCTTTATTATGAGTGGGCAGCTCCGGTTGGAGCAAGAACAGTGTATGTTACTGTTGACCCTATGGATTACATAATCGAGAAGGACGAGACTAACAATCAAGCATCCGAAAGATTGAATTTCGGAACCTGGGAAGATGATGATTATGACCCGGCCAATGACAATGATGGAACCATGGCCATAATATATGCAGCGTCAATGATTGGAATATTGCTGCTGGTAGCTGCGGTGCTGTTTATACTTTATATCAAGAAACAGAGGAGTGACAAGGAAGAGGAATAGGCCTGGAGGCATTGTTATGGGTGCGAAAGCAGCAGACACAGAAAAAGTGAAAACGAATGAAAAGAAAGTCGATAAGAAGACCGATATAATCTGCAATCACAATATTGAAACATCCACTGTGGAGATGCGCTTGGTGTTCGACTGCAAGGAATGTCAATTGAGGGCCAGCCTGAAAAATAAGCAATGCCTGAAAGGCGTGCTGTCTGCTCTTGCAGATAATTACAATGCAGATAATGTGGTTCTGAGCGACTATGCAGAATTAAGATACTCTGGGCCGTCCATGAAAATGCTCAAGACTCTCATCGACCTCTCCAATGAAATTGATAATCTCTCTATGCGGAATCCACCCAGGACTTATTTCAAAGATATCAAGGCCCAGGGTGCAAAGGAAAAGAGGAGGGCAATCTGCAATAATTGCAAGGCCAATCCCCAGGTAATCTTTCCACGTCTGAAGAAGATGCTATTGGAGGACATTGAGGTTTTCTATGATGAGTTTCTCATCTCTTCGAAGGCAGTTAGAAAAACAAAGGCGGCAGAGTGTCGGGCATGTGTCAAGACAACTGACGAGGCCTTGGTTTATATATTCAATCTTACAGAGAAGTTCAGAGCCTTCCTGTATTATGAAGGATTCAATGTGGTTATCTAGGGGTGAAATGAATGGTGAAAATAATTGGTCAAGATGAAAAGAAACCGAAAGAAATTTACCCAGATGATACGAACATCAAAAAGAAGGAAATAGAAATCATTTCAACTGAAGATGAAAAAGCACCTTCTATTATTAAGGCCAGCAAGGCAAAGGTAACTGGTAAAATAACGACCCTAGATGGCGTAATTAACTGTCTTGAGAACAAGGGGTCGCTGACCATTGACAGAAAACGTGTTCATAGAGCCATGATTCAGATAATGGATAAATATTATGATCTTCGCCCTGGCTTTTCCTATTCTTGGGTAAGCCCAGAACCACCAGAAAATTCTGAAAAGATACTGGAATACAAAGTGGGAGATGCCATCGCAAGCCTGTGGTCTATCAAGGACATCACTTACTCTCATTATCATCTTCAACCAAAGGAATACTCTCTTCCATCGAAACACATGAAGCTCATACATCTTGCCAAGATAGAACTCTTGAGAAATCGGCCAAGGCATATTCAATTGGACAGGCCAGGGCAAGCCAGGCTCTATGTGGAAACCTTCGGGAAAAAGATACTATATCAGATAGCAAACAAGCATGCTATCCAAATAGGCCGCACACCAGAGGAAGAAATGAAGGTATTGGACAACCTTACTTCCATACTTGCTAGATACACAGTTGGCCTGGGCCTATTCGAATATTTCCTGGAAGACCCGTACATGCAGGACATCTATGTTGATGCCCCGGCCCCGAAGAATTCTGTCCATGCCAGTATGGGCGGTTTGAATCAGAAGGAATTATATGACAAGTTTGTCACCAATGTGGTTCTTAGCAATGAAGATGTGGAGAGCATGGTATCCCGATTCAGATATGAAAGTGGCAGACCATTCTCCGAGGCCATGCCTGTATTGGAAACAGACCTTGTTCAGCATCAGACCAGGATAACCGCCATAGGAAAACCATTGAGCCCTGATGGTATAGCTATAGCCTTCCGCAGGCATTCTACCGACCCCTGGACCATGCTAAAGCTCATTGATAATGGAACAGTATCTCCTCTTTCGGCGGGTCTTCTTTCATTCCTCATCGAGGGTCATTGTACCATGCTGATATCTGGAAGTAGGGGTTCCGGTAAGTCATCGCTTTTAGGCGCTCTGTTACTGGAGTTCCCAACTATACAGAGAATACTCACCATCGAAGATACGCTGGAATTGCCTGTACCGGAGATGCAGAGTTTGGGATACAAGGTTCAGAGAATGTTTGTCCAGTCTACCTTGGGTGGAAAGGGTGAGATGACTGCTGATGATGCATTAAGAACTTCGCTCAGATTGGGTGAATCTGCCTTGATATTGGGAGAAGTAAGAGGCCAGGAGGCCAGAACCCTTTATGAGGCAATGAGGACTGGAACTGCAGGTTCATCTGTCATGGGCACATTCCATGCTGATTCTGCAAAGGCCACCTTCGATAGAGCCACCAGTGATATGGGCATCCCGGCGACATCGTTTATGGCAACAGACATCATAGTTGTTCAGACACTTACGCAGTCCAAAGGCTCTCAAAAGCTGCTGAGGCGTTGCACCCAGATTGCGGAAACTGTCAAGACATCGGATGTCCCTGGAGAGTTCAATGACCTTATGATGTACGATAGCGATAATGACCTGCTGATGGAAACAGATATATTCAATTACAAATCCGAGCGTATCGGTGAAATCGCTAGAAAATGGGGCATTTCTATGGAGGATGCCCTGAATGATATTAAGGCCAGAGCCAGATATCGATTGGACGCGGTGGAGTATGCAAGAGAGCATGATAAGCCACAACTTTTGAGAATTGAATGGGTTGCACGCATGAACAATAAATATTGGGCATTGCGTGAGAATGCCATTCTTAATGACAATCTTGATTACAATATAATCCTGGAACAATGGAGAACCTGGTTCCTGGAAGGTGCCAAGTATGCATGATAATAAGGGACTGGAAAGAGATTTACCACCCTATGGTGCATGGTATATATCACTATCCAGGCGCATCCTGAAGTCGGCTGGTCCTTCCGAGGACGAGAAGGAGAAAAAACGTGAGGCAACCAGAGATGCCTTTGAGAATGCCGAGCTTGCTGCCAATGAAGCCTTTGAAAAAGTGAATGAGGCCAGAATCCGGGGTGATGATTCCACCAGGGAGTTCAAGAGAGCAGAAGATAAGTACAAGGCAGCCAGGAAGAAGGTTGAAAAGGCAGAAGCAGTCTATAAACAGGAAAAGTTTCATGCTTCTGTGGATTTTCTGGGCTGGGACATAGATGAGTTCGATGTTTTGGCATTCAGTCAGATAATGACCCTGATCACATTTGCCCTCAATGCAGTCATGACAATTCCTATATTTTTGATATATGGTGGCACTTCCCTATTGTATGCTATACCATTTGTTTTCATATTCCCATTGATTGTGCTGGGATTCTTTGCCACATATCCCGAGAGCCTAGCCCAGAGGGTCAGAATTCAAAGTCTTGGAAGGGCTCCGGAGGCCATTAATTACCTTGTTATGTCAATGCGCCTCTCTCCAACACTGGACAAGGCCATTCTTTTTACTGGAAATCATACAGATGAACCGCTTGCCTCTGAGTTTAAAAAACTCTCATGGGATCTCATGATGAGGAAGTACACCTCCATAGAGGATGGGCTTGTTGACTTCGCATCGAGATGGGGTCAGTGGAATGAGGATTTCCGAAGAGCCCTGTATACCATCAGGACAGCTACATTGGAAAGGACCGATGAAGGCCTCAAGCGCACACTGGATAAGGCCAATGATATTATTCTCACCGGAACCAAAACCAGAATGGAAGGTTATGCTGCCTCACTTAGTGGGCCCACCATGATAGTGTTTGCCCTGGGAGTTCTGCTTCCTTTGATAATGGGTTCCATGCTTCCCATGCTTTCCATGAACATGGGCGACATGATGAATTTTGACGGAGCTGGCATGGAGGATACTCTGGCTGCTGGTTCCAGCGTGGAAGAAGTCAGCATATTGCCAGTTGTACTTCTGCTGGATGTTATATTTCCGGTTATTACTCTTGTATATTCATATTATGTATTAGGCAATAGGCCTGGAACCACAACTCCGCCAGATATCACATCCCCCTTCACCATCAAACAGAAACGAAGCATTGCGATTACCGGATTGGTGCTTGCTGTGAGCATTGGGATACTGGGTGTGCCATTCGTGTATGAGTACATAGGTTTCGACATGTTTGGTGTGACACCCATAATTGTTGGTATTGCAGTGGGCGTATCCTTCTATCTTCTGACCACAACTAGATACCAGAAGAAGAAAAGGGACGAGACCAAAAAGCTTGAAGTAGAATTCCCAGACGCATTGTTCCAATTAGGTAACCGTATATCCGAGGGTGAGCCGCTGGAATCAGCCTTCCAGAAAGTGGCCGATACGCTCAAGGGTACCCTTATAGCCGACCTTTTTGGCACTATCTCATACAACCTGAAAATGACAAGGGCACCACTCAATGAGATACTGTTCAACAGAAACATAGGTGTTCTGAAAGATGTGCATTCCAGAACAATAAGGGCCACCATGGAAACCGTGGTTGAGGCAGTCCAGAAGGACGCAGCCACCGCCGGCCAGACAATTGTTGTCATATCCAATTACCTCAGGGACATGATTCAGGTTGATCAGGAAATAAAGAACTCGCTGAGTTCGGTTGTTGACATGATGAAAACAACTGCCATTCTATTCTCTCCCATTGTCATGGGAATCACCATTGGGCTTTACTTCATGCTCTACAATCAATTTCAGGATTTGCCCTTCACATCAGCCATGATGGCCCCCTCCGATTTCGTGCTTATTATCGGTATTTATCTGCTAATGGTAGTGGGAATAACAGGCTATTTTGCAGTGGGAATACAGAATGGCAATGATCCCATTGAGGTAAAATATTCCATTGGAATATCCTTGCCTGTTGCTGCAGTCACTTTCGCAATAGTTACAATTCTGAGTCAATCAATAATGGGAGGTTAGAGAATGGCACAAAAAGTCATATTTGGCAGGACAGACAAGGACATAAATGAATACGGAATCAGGGGCTGCGGTTATCTTGGCAAGATAGTCAGTTACCCGGCTGGTCGTTATGAAGAGATTGGAGAGGTTCATTTGGACCTGGCATTTCCCCATTGCATGCTTGTTCTGGGAAAGAGAGGCACCGGAAAGTCATATACTCTTGGTGTAATTGCCGAGTCATTTGGGACGCTGGACGACCAGCAGAAAAACCGGCTATCTGTTCTTATAATTGATACAATGAGCGTCTTTCATAGTCTGAAGACTGCCAATACCAATTCTTATGAAGTAGAACGCTTGAAAGAGTTCAATAATTTAACGCCGAAAGGATTGGGGGATTATGTGCATATCCTCATGCCAAAACTGGCCATCAATGAATTGGAGAAGGATGGGCATAAAATTCTCTATGACCAGGTTCTCCAGCTTCCGCTGCATGAGATAAGCGTCCAGGACTGGCTGGATTTGTTCAATCTTACCATAACTGACCCTGTGGGAACTTTGCTGATAAATGTGATAAGGATCCTTAAGCAAAAGAACGAACCCTATGGCTATGAAGATATTTACAGGGAAATAGACAATCAGCATGTGTTTGATGGCGGAGAGGCCAAAGAAAGCCTCAAGGGAACCATCCAGATGGTGGAGGACATAGGGGTCTTCGACAAGGAGGGTACTCCATTCTCAGACATTATCAAGGCAGGCAGGGCAACTATCCTGGATATCAGTTACCTGGGACGTCTAGGCGGATTTGATGTACGTAATCTAATAGTATCCATAATAGCCAATCATTTAATGCGTGCCAGGACGCTTTATACCACTTTGGAGATGCAGGCCGAGGCAAATCTCATAGATGAGAAGGTGGCCAAGGACATCACAAAGGAACATCCATTGGTGTACATGATGATAGACGAGGCCCATCTTTTCCTTCCAGCCAAGGGCAAGACCATTGCCACCGATGCTCTGATTGATTGGATCAAGCTGGGGCGTCACCCTGGTCTTTCGCTGATACTGGCCACCCAGGAGCCATCAGCACTTCATGAGAGTGCCATCAAGCAGGCAGATCTGATAATCGCCCACAATGTTACTGCGGCACCGGATATAGAAGCCTTGAAGATGGCAAAACAGTCCTATACTTCCGGAACAAAGGACTTTGACAGATTGGTTTCGACAATGGAATTCAGACGAGGTCTGGCAGTGGTCATGGATGATAAAACTAGAAAAATGGAACTTGTATGCGTTCGACCGAGAATGACCCTTCACACAGGATTGGATGCTACTTTATTCCCCAGGGAGGAAACTCTTTCATCCAGTGATAAAGGTGGAGGCCAGGGAAGTGACTCTGGTTTTGGTGACCTCTACGGTAAGAAAATAGGAGATGGCTGATGCTGGACTTTGTCCTTTCCAAGATGACCTGGCTTGTGACATCAATATTGATTATGTCATTTGTCATAGGGTTCTTCCAGGTACAGACAGATTCCATTGATGAGAATCTTCTCCAGGGTGCCACCCAGGAGGTGAATCGAGTCATCAAGAGACTGGACGGGATAAATGGAGAGATGACTGTCAATTTCACCTTTGATAGATATTATTCCTACCGGGCATTCTACCTGCCAGGCAAGGTTGACGGTGATATCTATAAATTCACTTTTTATGAAAGTTATATGAGAGCTACGTCTGGCGATATGGACATACCCATGCGATTCGGAACCAATATTCAGCCATTACAGATAGGAAATCAGACCAATGTAGACTTGGAGGAGCTTCTTGAGAATCCCCAGAATTCATATGTAAATAAATTGTCATTATATTCCAATCAGGATTTTGGAGTGGCCAGTCGTTATGTGGAGATAGAAGGTAAAATGACCTACAAGGTATTTGTTTTCATGTTCACAGACATTGTATTTTATTCTCCAGATGATGATGAGGGCAAACAGCTGCTGTACGGGAACAGTGAGGCTCCATCTATCAGTGATGTTTCAGATGACCCAGATCCTCAAATTCTCGATAAGCGAGTTAATATAACCGTGGATGTGGAAGGCGATAATATAAGGCGTGTTTTTTGTTCCCTCACCGACCCTGATGGAGAAAAGATAACCACCACCATGTTGAAGGGTCCAGGTTTACAGTATTATCATGAAACAACCTACACCATGGTTGGCGAGTATTCATATAAGGTATGGGCCACGGATATTTTTGACCGTATAGATTTTACAGATGATTATACCATTACAATCAAGGACATTGAACCTCCAGATCTGTCCAATGTAAGGATAAACAAGAATCCTCAGGAGAGCGGTGAAAATATCATATTTTATGTGGATGTTTTGGATGATCATGAAGTGGCTGAAGTTTATATCAATATCACTTCCCCAGCTGGAACTAAATCACGCCATATGACCCACACTACAGGGAAAGAATGGACATACAGCGAGACAATTATACCTACTGGCACCTACTCATATGTGTTCTCTGCCATTGACCCCTCAGGGAACTGGGGAGTCACCTCTCCCTACAATTTCATCATAGAGGATACCACCCCACCGGTGATAAGTGGCGTATCGGCATCTCCAAATCCCGGGACTGTGAATGAGACTGTTACTTTCAGTGCCACCGTGACTGATTTGAATGGTGTGGAATATGTGAGACTAGTTATTTCGGGAGTCGAGTTCGAGATGAATCTTGTCAGTGGCGATCTATATTCCATTGATATGACCTTCTCATCTGCCGGAACTGTCATTTATAAAATAATAGCCAGGGATATCCCAGATAATGTCAGCGAATCCCCCCAATATTTTATAATCATAAGTTAGGGTAGAATCAGGCCGCCTGCATAGGTCAGGTCAGCGGTACTAATTTGTCTTTCGAAGTTCACTACCTTCTTCAGAACAAGGTCGGTCCTCAGATTGCTTATGGTCACATTGAAGGAACCTGAAACAAGGTATGTACCATTGTCTAAAGGAGTAAGGGAAACAGTGTAATTCTCCCGGACGGTTCCGCCAATGACCGCATATACGCCATTGACAGTAGCTCTCACATCTCCCCCTAGCCAGATATCAAAACCTTCTTCTGCCATCTCTTCAATGTAGTCATAATAATCATCCTCAAAATCATTTTCATTTCCTTCCTGAATCTTTTCCCTGGCTAGAAAAACTGCATGATACTCCAAATCACGAATAATTTCCAGGGATTTGAGTTCCATCTTGGTGATATCCTCCATGCGCAGTCTATAATTGGAATCAATATGGGTGACATATGAAAGGTATGATACGGAAAAACTTGCAAAGAGCAACAAAATTATGGCCATCAGGGAAAATGATGATATTGCATTTTCATCTGAAAACAATTTTCTTTGCAGCATTCAAACCTCTATTTTCATAATGGGCGATAGCTCTCCACTTCTCCGTTACTTAATGTAATCATGTAATGTCTATCACTTTTATTCGTATTCTTGAACAGGAACTCGGTATGATTGCTTCCCTTTTCAATGCTTTTTATCATTTCCAGTTCTTCAAGTTTTGCATCCAGATTATCAGCTATCCAGTTCTTCACTGTTTCAAGGTTTGCCTGCCACAGGTTAGAATCGACCACAACCAGTTTTTCACCTTCTTTTATGATTTTATCGGTGATTACCTTTTCAGGCGGCAGGATTATGGATCCACATTTGACGCCATAAGAAATATCTTTCTCCAGTCCCCAGTATCCCACAGCAGTATCGATTAATCCACTGACCTTCTCACCAGGATCGACCTCACACTGTATGCTGGAACTGTCCTCGGACAATGCATTGCTCAAAATAACGCGAATTCCCATATTCTCACAGGCAGTTCATATATTGATATAATTAAAAACTTTTCTATCTTTAAAAAGGTTAGAAATAGATATATATCTAATAAGGGAATACCATTGAATATCTTAACTAGAGAGCGGAAGTGATTATTCATGATTAGTACAGACGTAAGCCCTAATCCCGCGACCTTTAGGTCTGCGGATACAGGGCTTTGAATATCTAATCAACCACAATTCTTATTGCTTTGAAATAAAATAAAGGTCTGGCGGCGCGCCCCCCTGGTGAGGGGGGGCGCATTAGGAACCGCCAGGAGTATTTCCCATGAAAATGGAATGGTCATATAGCCATGGTGTTGGACAGAGCCAGTACCATGTGGTGCTTACCCCTTACAAACGTTCTAGGATGTTTGGAAGGGCAGACATAAGAATGCAATTAACCCGTATATTTTTTTCTATCGCTGAGCG
>JAUWNU010000030.1 GCA_030612505.1 Methanomassiliicoccales archaeon | reverse complement strand
GCCCATGGATTTGCCTATATTATAGATACAGATAATATCATTAGACTAATGGGGGAAGTGCATGAGTAAAATCGCAATCATCGGCGCAGGGCCTGCAGGAATAGCAGCCACAGTTCAACTGGTAAGGCAAGGCCATGATGTTCAGGTATTCGAGCATGGACGCATTGGCGGAACACTGTGGAATGCTGGCATGGTGGAAAATTATCCTGGATTTCCCGGCGGCATAACCGGGCGGCATCTGGCACGGCTCATGGAGCAGCAACTTTTTGATTATATTGAAAAGATAATACCTGAAAGTGTGAGCAGTATCAAAATAGTTAATGCTGGCTATGAAATTTCCAGCGAGATATTTGAAGGGGTCATTGTCTGCACAGGCACAGAACCCAGGAAAGCAGGTTTCCCAGGTGAGGATGAACTTGCAGATTCAAATTTATTATTCCACGGCATAGAATTTCTGGAGCGCTGGCATGGCGAAAAAGAAATTACCATAATTGGAGGCGGAGAGGCATCAATCGACATGGCCCTGAGCATTTTCGAGGCAGGAATGAAGCCAACCATTATTCACCGCTCCGAGCCAAGGGGCATAAAATCGCTTCTGGACACTGCAAAGGCCGAGGAAAATATTGTCTGGCATGAAGGTGTCGTGAAAGCAGCTCGATTACATGAAAATAAGGCAGTTCTAGCCCTTGAGAATGAGGAACTGGCCTTTGATCTGATTATTATTGCTGTGGGTCGCCAGAAAACTTTACCAGAGCTTATTGGATTTGATATTGAGAATTTGCCTGCTGGCTTCCTTATTGCCGGAGATGCAGCCCGAGGAGGTCTTGGCCAGACAGCAATGGCAGTTGGCGATGGAGTGGAGATGGCAATGATTCTTGATAATTACCTGAGGAATAAATCATGAAAATACTAAGTGAGCAGGGAAATCCAGACCTTGCCAGAGTATTCATTGCAGAGCTTGACGACGGCCACAAGATAGAATTTGTAGAATCAATCCAGCCCCCAAGGACAAAGCAAGAAAAATGGGTGAATGTTATCTCCACAATGGTTGGGTGTCCAGTGGCTTGCAAGATGTGCGATGCTGGAGGCGGCTTTGCCAGGCATTTGACTGCCGGTGAGATGCATCAACAATTGAGCATACTGACCAGAGAAACTTTTCCTGGCGGAATAAGCACAAAAATGTGGAAAGTACAACTTGCCAGAATGGGGGAGCCAACCCTGAATCCCGCAGTCTTGGAATTCCTGAGACAGCTTGCGGATATGCAGCATGAAAATCTTGTCATAAGCCTTTCAACCGTGGGCCCGGCAAATTGCGCGCCTTTCATTCAGGAATTGAAGAAAATTAAAGATGCTGGCTTTGCAGGTAAATTTCAATTGCAGTTCTCAATTCATTCTACAGACGATGAGGCGCGCCATCGACTCATACCCATAAAGAGCCTGATACTGCCAGAAATTGCCGCCCTGGGGAGGCAGTTCAGAAACCCTGGCGATAAAAAAATCACACTCAATTTTATTGTGATGAAGGATGTGCCAATAGATACAGAAAGAATCGCCAAATTATTTGACGGCGAGAACTTTTTAATTAAGCTTACGCCGCTGAACCCCACCTACCGCGCCAGTTACTTCAAAATTCATCCTGGCTTTGACCCTGAAAAACCGGAAACCATCCAGAAATTGATTTCAGAATTTGAAACCAAAGGATTCGAGGTCATTCTCAGTATTGGGGAGATGGAAGAGAATCAGATTGGCAGTAATTGCGGGCAGTATCTGGAAAGGTTAAGAACATGAACAAAGCAGAGATTGAAAAACTTGTTGAAACCCTTGACCACAAGGAACTGGCAATCTGGGCAGCAGATTATGCTGAAAAATATCTGCATTATTTTGAATATAAATACCCATATGAAAACTGACCAAGAGAAGCAATTGAGGCAGCTAGGGCCTGGGCCAGAGACGAAATCAAATGCGGTGAGGCAAGGAAGGCAGCTTCAGCCGCCCATGCTGCTGCCCGTGAAGCTGATGATGCAAATGCCATTAACACCGCCAGGGCATGCGGCCATGCGGCAGCCACCGCCCATGTACTCAGGCATGCCACTGGTGTGGTATTTTACATTGATAAGATTGAGTCAAAATAGATTAACAGGCAGGATAAATCATGAAAAAGAAATACGTAGTATGGGTCGGAAGAAAAATCGGAATCTATGATACATGGGAAGAATGCCAGGCTCAGGTAAACGGTTATAAGGATTCACGATACATGAAATTTTCTAGCCAGGAGGCGGCAGAAGCCGCATTCAGGGAAGGCCCGGACAATTACTGGGGAAGTAAAAAGGCCACAGTCAGTACAAGCATAAAATATCCCGACGAAGTCCAGAAAAATAGCATTGCAGTGGACGTTGGCTGCCGGGGGGCCCACGGTCCAATGGAGTTTCGGGGAATTGATTTGATTGACAATAAAATGATATTCGAATATGGGCCATACGATGTGGGAACAAGTAATATTGGAGAATTTCTGGCAATCATAGAGGGGCTGAAATACATTGCAAAAACTGGCAAACATAGTATAATTTATTCGGATTCCAAGGTTGCCATTGGGTGGGTTCGGAAGAAGGAATGTAATACCACTCTGGAAGATAATGATAAGACAATGGAAATTCATGCAATGATTGATAGTGGTTTGAACTGGCTCCGGAACAATAAGTATTCATGCAAGATTGTGAAATGGAACACTGCCAAGTGGGGCGAGATTCCTGCTGACTATGGTAGAAAATAATTTTCATGACAAACAAAAATGTTTTAAAGGTGTTTGTGCATTAATGTAATAGCAAAATATGGGGACGTAGAAATGAGCTTTCATCATGATTTAGAAGAGTGGGAAGAATATCAAAAGAAAGAAAATTGTCCAATATGTGATGCGGATTCGCCGCCACCGGAAGAAGAAATAATAATAGCAGAATTTAAACATTCATGGTTACTGGCCTATAAAGAGGTATGTTTGAAAGGAACTTGCTGTATAGCCCTGAGAAGTCATGCGGTTGAGATTTACGAAATTCCAGACGAAATATTATCAGAATTCATGAAAGAGGTAAAAATTGTATCAAAGGCATTGAAGGAAGTGACAAATGCCAAGAAAATAAATTATGAAATTCATGGAAATACCATTCCGCATCTGCACATGCATCTATTTCCAAGGTACATGGATGACCCTTTCCCTGGCGGGCCCATAGATTATAATAAAGTTGAGCCAGCAGTTTACAAGGGCAATGAGTTTGAGGAATTTGTTGAGGAGCTTCGTAAAAAAATCAATGAGTATGAATGGCCAAGTTAGGGCAGCCAAACAATAATCTGCTCCCCAATCATCTCCCCACTGGCCTCAAACCCCAGACCATCATACAGATTCTTCGCGAGAATGTTCTCAGGCTCATAGGACAATCCAATCCTGAGGCTTTCACCAGCTTCTGATTTTATCCGGTCAATGAGCATTATCATAGTTTCCCGGCCGAATCCTTTTCCCTGGTATCGGTGGTCCAGCATCAGACGAGTAATCCAGGCCTCTTTTTTTCCGTCTGGTAGATTGTATACATTGTAGAAAATCGAGCCAATCATTGTATCATCGTCATGGACAGCCAGAACTTTGGAACCCTTGTGAACATAGGCCTCAGCAAGACTCATCACATTGGGTTTTGTGGACTTGAAGTAAAAGCAATCTTTCTGGTCCGGCTTGACTTCCAGATCGATTAATTCATGATAATTGTCAGCGGTAATTTCTTTGAAACTCAGAGACATGAACCAGGATATGCCAGAATCCATATAAGAATTGCTTTACAAAAGCCTGTACCAATCTACTTAAATACAGCCAAAAACAATATCTAATTATGTTCCCGCCACAGAAAGCATTACCAGCTGAAAACAAGGACTATAGAAATAGAGCTATCCTGTTTAGGACGGTCTGGCTCCTTGGAATTACCTTGATTCTTGTATCAGCCTATTATGCTATATTTAGTTAATTTATTCCCGTGTTGTCTCTTTTACTGATGAGCTGGCATAATCTGGTATTGAGAACTCCAATCTAACCCATCATGCCCCGCCTGTGAGGGCGGGGTTGTGGGCCAGAATGTTTGATTCTGGCCTGGTGACAGGGTATTCTTTTTCTTTCAAAATTTGGATGCCCCGCCTGTGAGGGCGGGGAGGTGGTCGCCACCGGCATACAGCCCATGGAACAGTTCAAACAGGAGCCCTAGCAATCCAGTTTCCACAATATCAATACAAAAATTGTAATCTAAATTCAGCTAGCTATTGTTTAGATAAAACAAAAGAAGAAATTTGAAGCAACCCTAAAGTACTGCTTCAAACTCTTCAATTTCCATGCCAAAGTCATCGTCTGACTTGACAGTCCCCCTGCTCTTCAGGTACTCGCGAGCCATGAGCCAGTACACTGTTGCCAGTGCCCTTCGGCCCTTGTTATTTGCTGGGATGATTATGTCCATATATTTTGTATCATTATTGGCATCGCATAATCCTACAATCGGAATGCCTACAGTAATTGCTTCACGAACTGCCTGCTGGTCGGCTGCCGGGTCTGTTACCAGGAGAATCTGCGGCTCCACGTAATCTCTGAGGCTTGGATTGGTTAATGTGCCTGGGACAAAACGACCTGCAAAATATTTGGCGCCGACTTTCTTTCCAAAAGTCCTGACTGGCTTTTGTCCGTACTGCCTTGCAGATACAACTAAAATATCCTCAGGCTCGAACCTGGCCATGAACTTTGTTGCTGTTCTTATTCTTGCGTCGGTCTGCTTGAAGTCCAGCATATACAATCCGTCGGAACGGACCTTGAAAAGGAACTTCTTCATGTCAGCGGACTTCTGCTGAGTACCTATGTGGACACCGGAACTGAGATAGCTCTCCTCCGGAATCAGCAATGGCTGCTTTTCCTCTTTGGGTTGTTCGACTGTCTTTTCAACTTGCTCTATTTCAGCGTCTTCCATTTTATTTCCTCCTAATTCTCTGAATTAGGCGTGACGATCGGATATTAACATATCCGATATTATCCCTCTAGGTCCTCTTGGATTCTGATTAGTTCGTTTAATTTAGCGGTCCTCTCGCCGCCAACAACTCCTGTTTTAATTGCGTAGGAGCCAAAGGCAACACCCAGATGCGCTATTGAATCGTCAGTTGTCTCACCACTTCTATGAGATATTATTGTGCTGTACCCGTTTTTCTTGGCCAGCTCAACGGTCTCAAGCGTGTCAGTGAGGGTCCCAATCTGATTGGGCTTTATTAAGATTGAGTTTGCTGCGCCCATTTCAATTCCCTTGGCAAGGCGCGCCTTGTTGGTGACAAAAAGATCATCCCCAACTATTATGCACTTTTCTCCAACTGCCTTGGTAAGTGCCACATAACTCTGATAATCGTTTTCGTCCATTGGGTCTTCGACAGAATGAAGCTGGTATTCCTCGATAATGCTAGTAACGAAGTCTACATGTTCTTCTGGCGTGTAAGATTTGTCTTTATAATGATATTTTCCATCATGGAAATACTCGGAAGCTGCCATATCCAGGCATGGTAGAACTTTAAATCCTAGTTCGGAGGAAGCGCGGTCACATGCTTCCCTGTGTAAAGATAAAGCATCCTCATTGCTCAATGGAGCAACCCAGGCACCTTCATCGCCCTTTCCGATTGCATGACCTGGTAATTTTTCCTTCAGCATCTGGCTGACTATCTTATGGGTGGCAGCATTGCCGAAAACGCACTCTGTTACAGTATCTGCCATTGAAATTACTAAAAACTCCTGAATGTCAGTTCCACCGATGGCGTGTCTTCCGCCGCCGATAACATTGCCCATGGGCCTTGGAAAACCATGAGCCAGTGCACCGCCGATATATTGGTACAGCGGCATGCCATAACTTGAAGCTGCAGCCTTTGCCACGGCAAGTGAGATTGCCACAGCCAGATTGCCTCCAATCTTGCCAAAGTTAGGGGTTCCATCAATCTGATGAAGCATCTTGTCCAATATTCGCTGTTCAGCTGTGTCCATGCCTAAAATTTGAGGCAGAACTTCATCTGCGAAGGCCTTCAGAGATGCATCCACTCCTCCCTCCTTGGGGAAGCTCTGGACCTCATGCTCTCCGGTACTTGCACCACTGGGAGCTGCTGCTGTGCCATATCCTGAATCTGTCAGAATCTCAATCTCCACTGTAGGGTTGCCCCTGCTGTCAAGAATTTTTCTGGCCAGTACGCTCTCAATAAGTGTCATTCATTCCTCCGATTAATCTGCAGGCCGCTTCACAGTTATGGGCAGCATGCCTTTCTCGAACTCCATCATTGCTATGTCTATAGGGTCGATTAGGTCGTCCGGAACCTTAAGCAGCACCGGGGCTCCCATGCTTATTTGCAAACCTCTGGCTCCGATAATTCGGGCCTTCTCAAATCTTGTGTATTTCATGGTATATCACCAATGGGAATTCACCTTACATATTAGCTTTGTTAATAAGCCTTATGGTATTAGTTATAAGCATATGCCCACGGATATTAGCTAATTAAAGCAATATGCCCCGTCTGAATGAAAGTGGTTTAATAGTTGGAGGGCGGGGATGTCAGATGTTCAAACTCCAACCCAGAAGTTCCCGGCAATCTTCTTCACCGCGCTTATGAGAGATAGGGCAGCTAGATAGCTTGTTTGCGGATTATCTGGAAATGGAGTGTTCCTAGTCCAGCACTCGATTTCACCAAATTTGCCTTTGGCAATTATTCGGTGCTGGTTTAGAGTAGCTTTTGGGTCAACAACTATCTTCACGGTGGTGCGCTCTATTCCCAGGCCAGCAAGGCTCAGGGTTGCAGCAACATTGATGTTTCGTGGGAAGTATTTGACTGCGTCTTCAGCATGGCCGGAAAAAATGACCTTTGGTCGTTTCAGGTCTGTCAGGTCAATGCCTTTCTTTTTCAGGTATTCCACACCTTTAAAGGCCTCTGGCGGTTTGTAGGTCATGAGGATGATTTCCTCCACCTCCTCGGTTGCTGCAGCTCCGATTCCCTCGATTCCGCAAACTGCGCCAGACGGGATATAGACCTTGCAATTGTTCTGCTTGGCCAGTATTCTACATTTTTCTTTGAAATCATCATCCACGAAGGCTCCAACGCTCATAACAATAACATCCTTTCCCATTTCCAGAGCCTTTGGAATAAACTCTATTACTGCCTGCTGGCTGGCTGCCTCCACAATTAAATCTGATTTCTCAAAGGAATCGTCAATATTATTGGCAAATCTCACCTTCTGGCATTCTTTCATGAGTGATTCAACAGCTTCTTTCTTCCGGTCCAGAATGCAAACTGATTCTATATTGTCCTCAAGTTCCAGATGCCTGGCCAGCGTCTTTCCAATGGAACCGCAGCCAATGATTGTGAGCTTCATTATACCGCAGGAAAACGATTTCAAATAAATATCTATGTGTTAGAAAAATATTAAATCCTGTGAATTATCTAGCAGCAGTGCAATCGCAAAAGCAGGGGTACCCGAGCTTGGCCAAATGCCAGGTAGTAAAAACTACTGGCAGACCAAAGGGGTAGGACTTAGGATCCTATGGTTAGTCCTTCGAGAGTTCAAATCTCTCCCCCTGCATCTTACTTTTAAGATTTAAATTATAAATGTCAATTATCAGCTCCGAGCATGCGAAGGGGGGTCGGGCTGAGCCAGCGAAGGAGCTGGGTGGGGGGAAATCCTACTGGCTGGGGTGGGTTGATATATTCTGGTTATCAAAATTAGGCTCCGAGCAGGTGAGCGGGGGTTGGGGCGAGCCAGCGCAGGAGCTGGGTGGGGGGATGCCCTCTTAGGGTGGGTCAATATATTTTTAGTTCGTTGAACGCAGAGCGTTCGACAACGGCATGAGAGCGTTTCCGAAACAAATTGAATGCCGTATGGCTCAAAATAAATTGAAAACAATTGTTGGGTTCGATGCCTAAATTAAATCAAAGCAGATGGAGTTTCTGCAAATATATTGTTGTAAACTTCCACCGAACTGGATAATAATTGTTTTTTAAGCACAGTTCGCGAACCCGACCTGATATGGCTGAAAACAATCAGCTAGTAGAGAATATCAAAAAGCCCGCAATCACACACGAGTAAAATAAACGATTGCGGAACCATAAACATTATTACTCTCGTTCATATCCAGACAATTATCATGTTCGAGCCAATCGATAAATACACACCTCCAGAAGTTTCAGACTTCATCAGGGATTTTCCGCCTGCCAGAATGTTCTCCAAGAAAGGTAGTTTTGTGTGGTGGTGGTGGATGTTCCTGTTTGAGGAAGACGGCATTAAAAAACAAATAGTCGCCTTCTGGACCACCAAGAACTACAAAAATGTGGGAGTAAATGGCGTCAATTGGGGGCCGAAAGCCGAGCTTGCTGGCACACCGGAAAACTTCACTTATAATGGCATGGTAACTGCCTGGTATTATGATGGTAAAGATTTTCAAGAAATCAAGCCAAAAAACATGATTTTCACCACAGTTGCCAGGGACAATGACACGGAAATAAAATCCCATGATGTGCATATGATTGCCAACCGAGAGATTACGAAGCTTCGGTTTCACCGGGGTAATGAATTCGATCTTGACATAAAATTTGCAAATCCTGAACCCCCAGTTGTTGGGTACAAGCGCACCATGATGACAAAGAAATTGGGATTCGATGCCCTTAAAATTTATCAGGCTGGGTTCTCGGGAAAATTGAGCACGAAGGGTAATTCACGGGAGCTAAAAGGCAGTATTTACATGCAGCATATCTGCCTGAATACGCCAGCTATTCCCTGGCTCTGGGGTGTGTTTCACAGGAACGATGGCGCTTATTTCACCTACTTCACATCACATATTGGACGGCATTTGCTCAGGCGTAATTCAAAATGCAAACCAAAGTGGGACAGCAAGATGAAGTTCCTGAACAAAAATTTAAACTATACGCCAATTGGTGAAAAAACAAAGCGATTCAAGCATGTTCGGTACAAGGTTTTCAGGCAGGATAACGGATTGCCTGGCTTCGAGGTTTCTGGAGAACTAGGTGAGGAAAAGCTCCGGGTGAAAGTTATCACTGTTGCCAAGACCACCTACACATTTAGTCGATGGAAAATTTGGCGCAATCGTTTCTTTTACAATGAGTTTCCTTCGGAAATTGTTGAACTTGAGTACACGGATAAAAATGGCAAGATCCACAAGGAAACTGGCGAAAACTGGAATGGCAACTGTGAATACTCCTGGGGAACATTACTTAATTGATTTCTGCATTTGAGGTTGGAAGAACATGGTGAAAAAATTATCTGGCATAACATTCGATTATGATGCTACATTCTACAATTATCCCCGAATGGTAGGCAAGCTGGTGCATAGGTTTGGGCCGCACACAAAGCTAATTTGGGACATGACCAAGGAACGGAAGAAGCTTCGTTCTGAAGGCCATATTGAGAATTTCCGGGAGCGCCAGGTTGAAGTCATGGCAGCTAGATGGAACAAGGATATCGAGTGGACAAGGAAGCATATTGATAAAGTTGTGTACGATGGTTTCAACTCATCATTTGATAATATCAAGCCGCTAAAGAATGTCTTCAATATGCTGGACATGGTCGTTGCCAATGACATTCCAATGTGCGTGATTTCTGATTATCCGCCACATGATAAAATGAAAAAGATGGGATTCATGAAATATGAATGGGTAGCCATAATCAACGGAGAGGATATTGGGCAATTAAAACCCCATCCAGCAGGATTGCAGGAAGCAATGAAATTAATGGGCACAAAGCCCGAAAAGACATTACATGTGGGAGATTCTGTGGGCTTTGATATTCGCGGAGCCAAAAACGCAGGAATGATGAATGCCTGGCTCAAATGGTGGTGGAAGAAGAACAAGTATGATATAGAACCGGATTACACATTCAGCAATTTTGAAGAATTTATGGGACTGCTGGAGACCGAGTTTGGGCTGAAACGAATTTAAGTTAGAAAAAAACTCCCATGGTAGGCATATCCAGACAGTCCATGTCAAAAGCCCTTATCCCTTCCTCTGCAAGTTCCTTATCAAGCTCTTTCTTTCCAAGCAATCTTCCAATTAGGCAGGAGCGCCACCAGAGATCAAGAAGTGTTGTGGCTAGCAGTCCCAGATAGACAGTCATGAGGTCATAGGCATATTCCTGGTCATGGCAGACCTGATATGCATACCCTAGAAACTGGTCCCGGGAGTTAAGAAGTGCCGCATACCCAGCAAAAACAATTAATGCTTGAGGATCTGGCTGCATTAGTTCAATATCCTGTAAATCAATTTCTTTAAATTTTTCAAGGGCACCGTCAGGCTCCAGTTTGTAGAACACTATCTGGCTGTCCTCGGAACGGTATACCAGCCATTGAAAGTCTGAACCTACATAGGCAGGAAGTCCGGCGGGGTTATCCAAGTTCAGATGTTCATAATTTCCCTTACTGGCCACATTCTGCAAATCATCTGCAGGGTCGCAGCCCAAAATCATGTCAACAATCTCAGCAGAAGGCATGTCCTGAATCACTGGCTCAGAATCTGCAAATGCAAGAAGCCGGCCAATTCCACCTTCCTCTGCAAGATTGGGCAAAAGGGCAGTCACAGTTTCCCTGAGTCTTTCCAGAGATTGGTAAACTTCATAATTTTCTGCATTTTCCTGGAACTGGCTCAGCCGCTGTGAGACTTCAGCCATGACCTGGTCCATGTGTTCCTGGGATATGCTGGAAAGCACTTCTTCGCCATGTTTCAGGAGAGTACTGTCACCCAGGGTTATGCCTCTGCATGACAGATTACCGTTTAACTGAATTCTATGGAGGGCATGAACATGAACAGGAAACTGGCGGCAGAATGCTGGGCGTTGTTCGTGTATTGTGCATCTGCGGTCTTTCAGAAAATGGCAGGCACCGTTTCCGCCCTGAAGTTTTATGGCTGTTGGCTTGTCTGTTGTATAGCCCTGGGTATGTTCCCTGGTAAGGCCGGCTGTGAGGCCGTGCTTCTTGAATCTAGCCAGTTCCTCTCCGGAAATCTCAGGTTGGCATAAACAGCACATGGCACAATTGTCCAGACATTGGTATGATTTGTTCTTCAATTCCACAGTGTCAATCATCTGACTGGCCATCCTCAAATATCCCTCTTCTTCAAGGAGTAGAATCCAATAACCAGTGGCACAATTATCCATACTGCATAGACTATCATGAGCCTGGCCAGGGTGATATGGCCTGGAATCGAAAAAGAGATTCCAGAGGCACCTAAGCTGGTCATATCAAATCCAAGCATTGCAGATGTCTGGTACATATCAGCTGGACTGATAAGGACCATTACAGTAATAATCCAGTCTGGCATATTGGTCATCATAGATTCAAGGCTACTGCCTGGAGTTGTGGCCAGATAAACACCCATTAGGATGGTGCCGATTATCATGCCCCAGAAGAACAGGCCGATGCCAGCTCCCAGGGATGCAACGCTTCTCTTTAGCAAAGCCGAGAAACACATGGAGAGGCTGAGATATATCAGACCAAGCAGTATTGTAAGTACCATGAATATTCCATAGCCAACAGCACTGGACGAATCCTCTGCCATTATCACAATTCCGGCAAGGCCAAAGCCCAGAACAATAGATGTGGACAATACCGAACCAAGTCCAACAAACTTTCCAATGAGCACCTCAAATCTATCTATTGGGTTGGACAGTACAACAAGTAATGAACCGGATTCGGCCTCGCCGGTTATGGTATTGTAACCAAGCATTATGGCAATAATTGGAACAAGCATGGATGCTATGGCAAGAATGCCAATCACAGTAATATCAGCGCTGGACATGCCGCCGCCGCCCTGGACAAAGGACATTGCCAGTGTTAGAAGTATGAAAATAAGAGTCAGCACGATAATCCACTTGTTTCTGAGATTGTCCATGAACTCCTTCTTGGCGATTGTCTTGATATTGTTGAAATTAACCACGCATCTCACCTCCAGGGGAACTATCTTCACCAATGAATTCCATGAACGCATCCTCCAGATTGCCATCTTCGGTTCTGAAGTCCTCAACATCAATATCTGCCAGTGCCAGTAGTTTAAGCACCTGGGCCTTTTGTTCTGAATGTATGAATACATCGATAACCTGGCCGTGTATCTCGAGTTCGGCAAATCCGCCGTTCCTCAACACTTCAGTTGCCTGATTGACATCGCCTGCAATTCTGACTACCAATTTCGGCCTGCCAGTCATTCCCTCGCTTACCCTGTGCATTGTGTCTTCAATAACAACCAGGCCCTTGTTCAGAATTGCAACATGCTTGCATAGTTCCTGAACTTCAAATAATAGGTGAGATGAGAAAAAGACTGTTGTGCCATTGCCATTCATCTCCAGAAATATATCCTTCAATGCCCTGGCCCATCTGGGGTCAAGGCCGGAAGTTGGCTCGTCAAGTATCAAAATGTGAGGATTGCCAATTAATGCCTGGGCCACGCCTACCAATTGTACCATTCCCTTGGAGAATGTGCCCATCTTTTCATCGCGCCACTTGTCCATGCCTACTTTGGCCAGAAGCTCGTCGCACTCTGCCTTGTCTGCGTCCTTGAGCTCGGCAAAGAACTCCATGGTCTGGTATGCTGTTAGATTCCGGTAGAACTGAGCGCGCTCCGGCAAATAGCCGATACCTTTTCTGGCCAGCACTCCCTGCTCCTTTGTGTTTATGCCATTAATGAACACCTCGCCAGAAGTGGGATGCACCAGATCAAGGATCATCTTGATGGTGGTGGTCTTTCCTGCACCATTGGGTCCCAGGAAGCCATAAATATCGCCCTTTTCAACATTCAAATCCACGCCTCGAACTGCATGAACTGTTTTGAACTTCTTTTCCAGCGCTTTTGTCTGGATGATGTATTCTGTCATGGTAATCAGCCACTGATTTATGATTCTGAATATTTAAGCTTTGGCCGGGAAGTCCCACCGCAATCGCTTATTTTACGTAAATGTGATTGCGGGCCTTCTGATATTTGCATGAAGATTATTTTCAGACATACCAGGTCGGATTCTACATATGTTTGAATTTAGTTACCGAATCCAATAATTGTTTTCAGTTAAATGTGAGCCATATGGCATTTGATTTATCTTGGAAAATATTCACATGCCATTGTCGAATTCTCTGGAGATAAATTGTAAAACGAATTCAACTAGATAGAAAAGGCATGCTTGGCCAAGCCTCCGAGTCCAGCGGCCCATGGTTTACATTTGGGCTTCATCAGCAGCTTGTTGACACTGGCAATTCCTGCCGCAGGTGTGCAGCCGTTTTGTTGCCTCTGCCACTATATCTGATATCTTGCCAGCATTTTCCTTCATGGTCTTCATGACCTCTGCAACGTTTACCGGATTATCTGCCCACACATCATAATCTGTAACCATTGCCATATTTGAATAGCATATGCCCAGTTCCCTGGCCAGCTGGGCTTCAGGAACTATGGTCATGCCGATTATGTCTGCATGATTCTTGAACATTCTGCTTTCTGCTCTTGTTGAAAACCTCGGCCCCTCTATGCATATATGTGTCCCAGTTTTATGGAAGGGAATATTGAGACTTTCGCAAATGTCGGCCAGCATGCCTCTTAGTTCGGGGCAGAATGGGTCAGCAGTGGAAACATGAACAACCTTTGGGCCGTCGAAGAATGTTAGCTCGCGGCGTTTAGTGAAATCTATAAATTGGTCTGATAGAACAATCTCGCCTGGTTTGTAGTCTTCCCGGAGGGAACCGACTGCCGAGGGGCAGATAAGTTGCTTTACTCCAAGCTCCTTCATACCCCAGATATTCGCTCTATAGTTGATTTTGTGGGGTGGGATTGTGTGACCGATTCCGTGCCTGGGCAGGAAGATTACTTCCACATCTCCGGACTTTCCGATTATGTATGGAGCCGAAGGCTTGCCGTATGGCGTGTCCATTTCCTTTCTCTCAACTTCCTGGAAGAAGCCAGCATCTGCAATTCCAGAGCCGCCCATGATTCCTAGTTTGACCATTTTGTCACCGAGAGGCAATCCATAACAGTCGATAAAACACTTTCGTAAGTGGGTGAGGGCTCCCCAACCCTAAAGGGTGGTCTGCTTTCGGGTTAACGCCCGAAAGCAGCGGCATCCCCATCAATTACACGCATTGAATGACATATGAAGATTGGTTATACTGTCATCAATGATATTCAGGGATGTCTAACTGTATTCTTAGAGTGGGAAGCACTATAACTGAACTATTCATCGCCTTTCATCCGCATACCTGAAGGTAGCTCTGCTTTCGGGTATCAGCCCGAAAGCAGTGGCATTCAGGCGTGACATGTTCAGTAAATAGTTAATTATGTACAAAATAGAAAATCTTTATACCAACTCAAAACCATTTAGGTACAATGACTGAAAGATTGATTAGAGGCAGTGTCATAAATGGTTATCTCAAGTATGTTGAAAAGACCTGGGGAAAAGATGGATATGATGATTGTAGCCGGAAAGCCCGGGTAAATGATATTAAAATTAGCGATGGCCAGCAATATAATCATGATATGCTTCTGGCCATCATCCATTGGATCTCAGATAATCATGGCATGGCCAGGGTGAAACAGGCAGGCAAGCACACTGTTCAAAATCTAGGTCTTCTGGCATATATTGTAAGATTTGCAACCATGGACACCATGTTGAAAAAGGCAAAGAACTTGTACAGTGATGCTTACTCTTTTGGTGAGGTTAGCATGACACCAACTGAAAGGGGTGCGGAAGTATATTTGAAAGATGTAAGCCAGATACCAGAAGATTGTATTGGATGGGAAGGTGCATTTGAGGGGATGTTGGAGCTCACACACTCAAAGGGCAGAGTTCTAAAAACCAAGTGCCAGCTAAAAGGCGATTCGCATTGTGAGTACGAAATCACTTGGAAATAAATTTTAGCAGGGGCTAGGGTTCAGGGTCCACCGCTTTCGAGTTAGCTCGAAAGCAGAAGGGTCTAGGGAAAATTAATGAGGCCGGTGGACCAAAACCCTAACTAACGATAACTAAATGCAGACCCTCTCTAACGATAACCAAACAGAGACCCTAACTAACGATAACCAAACAGAGACCCTTACTAGCGATAACCAAACATAAACCCTTTATTAGCGATAATTAAACATAGACCCTATTTTTAATAATATCCAATCAAAAAACAAGAGTTAATATTATAATATAACCCACAAGTGCCAGTATAAAAGAAATTGCTGCCGAAAGCCACAGCAGACGCCGGTTACGCTGGAAGTTCTTCAGGTCCGGGGCTGGCTCCTGGTCCAGTATATTGTTGATTATTTCTGCCATATTATCCCGCCTGATTTTCTTTCTTGTTCTTTATTCTCTTGAGGCGGAAGGTGTTTTCCCTCTCAAGTTCTTCCAATCTAAGTTCAATGAAACGCTTTGCGTCCTTCAGCCGGGGTATAACCTTGAACTCCAGTGCATTCACACGTCTTTTTGTCTTCTCGATCTCGTCCAGGAGCTTCTTCATGGTGGTTTCAACCTCTGCGGCCTTTATAATAAGCTCCAGGAGATTTTCATATGACCTTGCTGCGTCATTTATGTAAGGCGATGTGCCAATTAAACCATAACCTCTGTCCTCAAGCTTTCGCTTAATTTTTGTACCCTTGATGACTGGAACTGGTACGCCCATTATGTTCCTGGAACTGAGAGCTATTTCCGGGCGCATTGACATTGCGAATGAGGCGGTTTTAACTGCCATGTCCCCGTCCACTGTGGCTGCTATTGTGATGTCCTGCCTGGCTATTTCATGTTGCTCCATAAGCTCCTTTCTTATGAATTTTGCCTTATCCAGTATCTTGAAAAAGCTCATTATCAAACCTTCCCTCTTAATTTTCAGGAGATCGTAACCACTCTCGGATATCGCAATTTTCTTTTTAATAGCCAGGAGTTCTGTGCGTGTGGGTTTGACATCGCTCACAGACATTTATTCATCACTGTCCATTGCCCTTTTTATCTTTGCGTTCATTAAACTCCTAGGGGAGATTGGTTCAACCAATTTAAATCCCCTCCCATGGGAGATTTTGTCCTTTTTCACACGAGGGGTTGAATTTGCCTTTGCAGGATGGAGATATTTCCGAATGTACTTTTCATCTATTCGGGATAGTTCTTCTTCAGGGATGCTGGCCAATAATTTCCATGACAGTTCAATAGTATTCTCGATAGACCTGTCCTCGTTCAAATCTTGTCTTATGAACTGGTCCTCGAACATCTCTGCAAAATTCAGATACTGCCTGTCCTTTTCTGATAGAGACTCTTCGCCCACAATGGCAACTATTCCCCGCAGGTCCTTGCCCTCTGCATATGCTGCATATAACTGGTCAGCAACAACCTTGTGGTCCTCTCTGGTCATGCCAGGCCCTATGCCAGCATTCATTAATCTGGATAGTGAGGCCGAGACATTAATCGGTGGGTATATACCTCTCATGTGCAGCTCCCTGGATGTCACAATCTGGCCTTCGGTTATGTAGGCAGTTAAATCAGGAATAGGATGTGTTATATCATCGCCAGGCATTGATAAGATTGGTATCTGGGTGATTGAGCCCTTTTTACCTTTCAACATTCCGGCACGCTCGTACAGCATGGCCAGATCAGTGTACATATAACCGGGGTAGCCGCGCCTGCCTGGAACTTCTTCTCTTGCTGCGCCTATTTCCCTGAGTGCTTCACAGTAATTTGTAATGTCCGTCATGATCACCAGAACATGCATGTCCAAATCGAAAGCCAAATATTCTGCAGTTGTGAGTGCCAATCTTGGAGTTATGATTCTTTCAATAGTTGGGTCATCTGCCAGATTGAGGAATACCACTGCACGCTTGAGTGCTCCAGTACGTTCAAAATCATCCATGAAATGCTCTGCTTCCTCATTGGTAATGCCCATTGCAGCGAAAACCACTGCAAACTCATCATCCGAGCCAAGCACTTTAGCTTGCCTGGCAATCTGGAGAGCAATTTCATTATGCGGCAGACCTGAACCTGAAAAGATTGGCAATTTCTGGCCCCGCACCAGTGTATTGGTACCATCTATTGTGGATATTCCTGTCTGAATGAACTCTTTCGGAGAATCTCGGGCATATGGATTTATAGCTGCACCGATGATATCAAGCTTCTTTTCCGGAACTATCGGGGGTCCACCATCCAATGGGTCTCCAGAACCTGTGAGAATCCTTCCAAGCATGTCTCTTGCAACTGGCATTTTAAGGGTTTCACCCAGGAACTTTACCCTGGAATCCAGGCCAATACCCGCAGGCCCCTCGAATATCTGGACCACAACATAATCCCTGGACGTTTCCAGAACTTGGCCTCTCTTTATAGTGCCATCTGGCAAAATTACCTGTGCCATCTCACCATACATGACTGGATCAGTCTTCTCGACTATGACCAGCGGTCCTGCGATCTTTGTGATTGTTCTGTATTCTTTCATGCAATACCCCCAGTTTCATCAGAGGAAAGCTTGTCCATTTCAATATTAATTCTTCCTATCACATCATCAAGTATCTCATCAATATTATTTTCAAACTTGGCTCTTGTGAGCTCGGTTCTAATTGGTAATGAATATATTGATTTTAATGGCACATTTTTTGCCAATGCTTTTGTTGCGGCATCCGAGTAAATCTTAATGGCAGCTAGCAGCTTAAATTGCCTCTTCATGGGGCTGAAGGTGTCCACATCATGGAAAGCATTCTGCTGAAGGAATATTTCACGGATCATTCTAGCCATCTCCAAAGTTAATTGCTGCTCCTGGGGCATGGCATCTGTACCTACAAGCTGGGCAATTTCCATGTATTCTGATTCCTTCTGAAGCAATGACATGGCCCATTCACGATGAGCCTTCCATTCTGGGTCCACATTCTCCTGGTACCAGGTATCCAAAGTGTTTCCATATAGCGAGTATGATGTGAGCCAGTTAATCGCTGGAAAGTGTCTTCTTTCCCTGAGCTTGGTGTCCAATGCCCAGAACACTTTCACGATTCTCAAGGTATTCTGTGTAACTGGTTCGGAGAAATCTCCGCCTGCCGGCGATACTGCGCCGATGATGGAAATACTTCCAGCAGTGCCATTGAGATTCTCTGAACGCCCGCCTCTCTCATAGAACTGGGATAATCTTGATGCCAAATATGCAGGATAACCTTCTTCTCCTGGCATTTCTTCCAATCTTGAAGAAATTTCCTTCATGGCCTCGGCCCATCTGGACGTGGAATCTGCCATTAGAGATACGTCGTAACCCATGTCCCTGTAATACTCGGCTATTGTCACACCGGTGTAAACAGATGCTTCCCTGGCAGCCACTGGCATATTGGAGGTATTTGCTATGAGAACTGTTCGGTTCATTAGAGATTCTCCGGTCTTCGGGTCCTTCAGTGCAGGGAACTCGGTTAAAACCTCAGTCATTTCATTTCCTCTTTCACCGCATCCCACATAAACAACAATATCTGCATCACTCCACTTGGCTAATTGCTGCTGGATGACTGTCTTCCCGGTTCCGAAGCCGCCGGGAATTGCTGCAGTACCGCCCTTGGCCAGCGGGAATAAAGTATCAAGGATCCTCTGACCCGTTGTCAGCGGAACATTAGGCATTAATCGTTTCTTGACAGGTCTCGGAACCCTCACTGGCCATCTGTGCATTGGCTTTAGTTCGGTTCCATTGTCCAGTTTGACTATGATATCTTCTACCTTTTTCTCGCCAGGGAACACCTGGGCAACTGTTCCACTAATGCCTGGTGGGACCATGATCTTGTGCATGAGGTTCTTTTCCTTAGTTTCTGCAATGATATCTCCACCGCTTACCTTGTCGCCAGGCGCAACTTTGATTGTTATTGGCCAGACAGTCTCCCTGTCCAGTCCATCAGCTGTCATGCCCCTCTGTAAGAAAGCGCCTTCCGCCTCCATTAAAACAGATAGAGGACGTTGAATGCCGTCATATATGCTGCTCAATAGTCCAGGGCCCAATTCCAGCATCATGCCCTCACCAGTATCTACAACTGGTTCGCCAGGCTTTATTCCTGATGTCTCCTCATATACCTGGATTATGGATTTGTCTCCCTCGATCTTTATGACCTCTCCCATTAATTCCATGTCTCCGACTAGAACAACGTCGGACATGCTTGGGGATATGCCTATGGCTGTAACCACCGGTCCGGCAACACTGTATACCTCACCTTTTTCGCTCATTTGCTCACCTATGATATTTTATGATTATGACGTTTTGTAAAGGTCCACGCCTATGGTGGCCTTCACCTTTCTTCTTAATTCTCCTTCCTCTCCACCTATCTGAATAAGTACTGGCTTAATGCTCTGCAGCATCATATCCTTTGTTGCTCCAGATATGTGTCTAACCTCATCATTATGTACTACAATAATGCCAAATCGCTGGTCTGACATCACACTCTTCAATGTAGATTCTATATTATCCACAGTTGCCGAAAACACATTATCTATGCCAGCTAATCTGAATCCGATGATAAAGGCATCACTTCCCACGGCAGCTATCTGCATCATATGCCCAACAACTCCTTTATCCTCTCTTCTGGCAGGGAATGTTCCTTGCCCTTCACTATGATTCGAATGTATCTGGTTTCTTTCTCTTTCCTTAAAATGAAATCTATTATGGGAATGATGGACAGCGGATGAATATATGATAATTTCTCGGATATTTTCGTTATATAACGGTCAAGCTGGATGGATATGATGTTCGCACTGGTTGCATCAATATTGTCCAGGTCAGTTCCC
>JAUWNU010000024.1 GCA_030612505.1 Methanomassiliicoccales archaeon | reverse complement strand
CTTAAAATGAAATCTATTATGGGAATGATGGACAGCGGATGAATATATGATAATTTCTCGGATATTTTCGTTATATAACGGTCAAGCTGGATGGATATGATGTTCGCACTGGTTGCATCAATATTGTCCAGGTCAGTTCCCAGGGCATCCTTAATATCCTGAAGCGCTTCTTCGGGTTTCTTGGCTGCCATTTCACCCAGTTGTTCCAGGGAAAATACAGCCCCTCCAGGTATCATATAAGTTTCGATCTTATCTGGTTCGACATCTTCCAGCATCATTTCCATGAGATTTTGGGCATTTAGCACATCAATGGTTCTCTGGATGTAATTTTTGTATATCTTCATGGGCTTGGAACGGCCCCTGGCAGACTCCAGAAGTGCAACGTAGTAAGAACGGTCATAATAATCTTCTATGGGCCTTAGTCCATACCCCTTTTCATGAAGATTTTCCATGTCCTCATCAGATGGTGTTCGATAGCCATGTTCCCGAAGTACAGATATGACCTCTTCAACTGTTTCATGCTCAATAAGACCTTCCAAAAATTGTCTATCAAGGGAACCTGCTGGGAGTAAATATTCTTTAATTTCCTCCGGCGGAATATTATGATGCAGGGAGCGGATAATAATCTTAATATTATAGACATTCCACCAGTCCAAATATGCTTCCAAAATATGTTTCAGCTCACCCTTGCTAAAATCAAGTATTTCCCTGTAGGTTCTGGCCAGATTCTTATTGAGTGCTCTTTCCACCAGTTCATTGCCAGAATATGTTCTAGCTAGCTCTACCATTTCCTTGTGGTATGTGGCCTCACTGAGAAGCCTGGCTATCTGGGACGGTCCCATCTTCATTAGCTTTGGATAGGTGTCCTCGGTTAGCAAGTTTCTTTTTTTGCCCTTGACCCTTGCTGTAACATACGGGTAATTGCCTTTGTTCAGGGATGAAATCCTGCTTTTGAGTGAGTTCAACGTCATGTGACTTTTGAGCTGCTGTGTAGACGGAGTTTTCATTGTACCTCGCCATCTTCAAAAAGCAAACGGGAGATCTTATCCAGATTGTCATCCCAAAGTTCCTTTAATAAACCTTCGAATCGCATATCCATGACCAGATTACCATCTGCACTTTCAGCCATAAAGCCGCCTGCCGTGTCTATTGGCTCACCTACTGTGAACTGACCTATGCCACTGAACATATGTTCCTCTCCCTTTCGGCAATGTATTGTGCCCTGGGTGAATTCCAAAAGAAGCCTGGAAGTCAAGGCAGAATAAAGCTTGCGTTTACTGGCATCTGGAATCTCGCGGAAATGCTCCAGCACCTTCTGGAACATATTTTCCAGAATCTGTTTCCTGGTGGAAAGCATCTCTTTTTTAACATCAATCTCCATGCCAGCCTCTGCTCTTATCTTCATCTGGGATATGGTTTTTTCCATGTCAATTCTGAAAGACTCCAATATCTCAGTTCTCTTATTGGCAGCTTCGCGTAGAAGTGCCTCACTTTCTTTATTGGCTTCGGTTATTATATTGGCCTCATTGGCCTTGCTGTCCGCTACGACCCTGGTTACTATCTTATCTAGACCCATTGGTTCACTTCATTCAAACTACTATCTTTCCAACTATGAGCAAGGCAATCAAGAATCCAAAGATGATGATGGTTTCTGGAATAACCATTAGAATCAAGGCCTTTCCAAATATCTTGTCATTCTCTGCCATGGCACCCACTGCTGCGGATCCAATCTCTTTCTCTGCCCAGGCCGTTGCAAGTGCTGCCATGCCGATTACTGCGGCCGCGGCCATTGCAATGGTTGCTGCTTCTCCTTCGAATATTGCCATTTTCTATACCTCCTTTGTGTGTTTTCTATTATACATCAGCGGGTTGAATTTTGTCCCGCCACCCTTGTAGAATTTCGTGAAAAATTCCACATAATGTAACCTTAATGTTTGAATAAGCGGCCCTATGATACCAAGCCCTAAATTCAGACCATGGCCTGCAATAAGCACCGCTATGCCTATGACTATACCAAAACCTCCTCCCTCTATGGCTGGCAGGGCCATCTCCTCATTGAATGCCATGGCAATTCCTATGGATGAAAGACCAATTGCATATATCCTGGTGTAAGAAAGTAAGTTACCACTCAAGCCTGGCAATTCCAGCAGGGTGTTTATTCCCTCTACCATAAATGCCATGGCGGTTCCAGTGAGCAGCAAGGCAATTCCAATAATAACCTGGGGACTTGTGAATTGTATGCCCTCACCTGCAATTAAATCAGGCATGGCCGAAAATGCGAAGAGTGTTAAGCCAGTTAATATAAGAATCCAGCCACCTTTCTCCAGTATAGCAGTCTTGAGATTATGCTGCATCCAGACATTTCTGAAACCGATTATGTATCCCATCATGATATGAGCAACTCCAACCCAGACGCAGAATATTAGCATGGGTGCGACCATGGCAGCATCTCCTCGGATAACCGGGAAATGGATTGGGCCAAACATCAGAAATTTAGGGATGACAAATTCTGGATAAAATATCTGTGGAAACAATACTGTAACATCACCATGCCCATGTTGTAGTGCGAACAGCTCAAAGCCAAACATCTCGTTATAAAGCATTCCAAATATTACAGATGCGATTCCACAATAAAGTAATATTCTAGTGAGGCCAGGGGCTCCGCCAGCCATGCCAAGCTTGGTCATGAGCTTTGTAAGGCCGCCGGAAAGCACCAGTATGAGTATCAGCAGTCCATAGCCTATATCGCCCAGCATCAATCCGTAGAAAAGCGGGAAAGTAAGAAGCATGAGAGCAGTCGGGTCTGTTTCATTGTATGATGGCAGGGAAAACATCTCCAGCAGCATTTCAAATGGTCTTGCTGCCTTTGAATTCTTCAATCGAATAGGTGGAGAATCTTCATCTGGACAAGCCACCTCAATAAGTTCTACTGCTCCTGCCTCTATCTTGGCCAGTCCCTTGCTCAGGTCATGAATGGAATCTTTTGGGACCCATATGTCTATGACGAAAGTATGACTTGCTGTTCCGAATCTCAGTGGGGTTTCGGCCTTATTGGCTTCGATGGTGAGTTCCTCAACAGATGCTGTTATGAACAGGCCATGCTTTTTCTTGAGCTTCTCCAGTCTGCCTTGTATTCTCTCCAGCCTTTTCTCCAGGTCAGCTATGTCCCGTCCCAATCTCTGGATGGAAACCTTTGGACGCTCATGTATCTCAGGAGCTGGAATAGCCTCAAAACCATGACTGGAGAGTATCTTGGAGGCCGCATCCTCCAAGGATTCATCAATGAACAATATAAACATGCTATTACCAGAAATAATTTCATGAGCATCTGTTAGCTTCTCTAATTCACTGGAAGGGTCACCCCTTACACGGCCACAGAAGACTGACATGGAATTGTAGCCACTCAATAAGCTCAGTGGAAAATCAATATGCGAGAACTGTTCTATGAATAATTGCTCCTCTCGCTTTTCACTGAGAAGCGATTCCACTTCTATTCTTCCATGTACCTCGGCACTGATCTCCAGGTCAAAATGCGTCAGAGCAGTGTCCACTTCCGAATGTATCTTTGCAGTTGAAAAGGTTTCATTGACACCTATCTCTTCTTCTTCAAGTTCCAGGTTCTTGGATATGCCCATCATTTTCAGGAGCTTGCTGGATGTCTCATCCGCACATGGAAGAGGCGTGCCGATATCATACACATCATCCTTCTTGAAATTTATAATATGGCATGACCTAGATTTGTAAAGGAAATCCACTGTTTCCTCCAATGCATCCATGGTTCCCACCAGCAGGGTTCGGGTCATTCTTTCAGTCTTTAACATTGAACTCCTTGCTAAATACATTGAACATCAAATCAATAATGTCAGGTATTTTCTTCTGGGCAAGATTCTCTAGATCTTTACCACTATCCTTTGCCACCTGAACTTCCCTGTCCCTGATAGAAGACTTTTCCTTCCTAGCAGCTTCTACATGCTCTCTCATGGCTTGTCTGCCTTCATTTTCAGCATTGTCAACTATCTGAGCATATTCTTTCTGAGAATTAGCACGAATAATGGCTGCTTTTTCTTTCGCAGCATACTGCCTCTGCTGGCCAGCTTTCTCGGCTGCCTTTATTTTCAGCAAAATTGCTTCACGGCTCAGAACATCATTCGGCATCTTACATCACCTCTTTTGTGTATGTGTCCGGAATATCATAGTAGGGCATCAATACTCACCTCAGGGTTGTGCTGAATATAGCACTAATACCTAAAGGTATTGATAAGGATGGTAAAGATATTATAAGAGGGGAATAATGCGATATGCCATGACTTTTTCTGAAACGGGTGCCAAATTAGAAAATCTCGGCATTCGACCTTCCAAGAGACTTGGTCAGAACTTTTTAACAGACAAGAATATAGCAGACTGGATAATCCAGCAGGCAGATATTCAATCACATGAAAAAATTCTTGAGATTGGCCCAGGATTGGGAATGCTCACTGAAAGATTGGCAAGGCTCACAGATAATCTTACTGCAATAGAATTGGATAAAAGACTGGCCCAGCATATTCAGGAGAGATTTAAAATTCAAGTCATACAGGGAGATGTTTTAGACATCGAATTACCGCCATTTGACAAGGTTGTTAGCAATCTGCCATATCAAATATCATCACCAATCACCTTCAAATTACTGGATACAAAATTTGATAGGGGAATTCTCATGTATCAGAAAGAGTTCGCTCAGCATCTGGTTGCGCAACCTGGTGAGAGAGCTTATTCCAGAATTTCTGTCATGGCAGGTTACCGTGCAAATTGCAAAATTATCAAGCTTGTGCCAAAGGGCTGCTTTCACCCGGTTCCGAAGATTGACTCGGCAATTGTGAAAATCCTGCCCAGAGAGGCAGATTTTGAAGTACTGGATGATGCAATTTTTCGATTGATAGTGAGGGCTTTATTCTCACATAAAAACAGAAAAGTTAGGAACGGCATTGTTGCGGAACATAAAGTTCTAGGATTTGACAAAAATGCAGCCAAAGAACTTGCTGAAAAACTGCCATATTTTGACCGGCGGCCTATAACCCTGGCACCGGCGCAGTTGGCTGAGATTTCTAATGCAATATTCCAATTATGAGGGAGATGCTAAACTAGAATGTACACTATCCATAGCATTTGGGGGCTCTCAAATACATTTTCATATTGTTGAACTTCAAGTGTTTACCAATCCACCGTCCAGGTGCATGTGGCGTTCACATGAATCCAGTATCCTTGACCTGGAAGCATGATGTAATCTTCTTCGTAAGGTCCAATCAGCATCTGGAAATCCGCGAAATAGCCTTCCACCGGCATATCCCTGTATGCAGATATTCCAGAAAGGGCCGTGCTTATGTTCACAGCGTTATTATCTGTCGGATAGCCAACCATATTCCAGCCGGTGTAGAGTGTTATATTTGTTGCGGCCTGCGGGATGCCCATGGCAAACAGCGTGCATGGTTCTGTGGCTCTCAGCCAGAATCCCATCGTGTGGTTAAGATGGTGCAGATCATTGTTTGTCCATCCCACCTTGTGGGTCTTCCAGGGATCCGCTGGGTCGTTAACGTTGTACCATTTGACGACCTCCCATTTTCCCTCGATGGATTTCAGCACTTCAAGTATGTTTGTGGAACTCATGTTATATGGCTCATACGGAATAGATACCAGATTCCAGCCTTTTTGGAGGAAAACGTTGTATCCATTGCCAGCACCGAGGAGCACGTAGACCACCCTGTTCTGGTCTATGAACGGCTCCGGCATTGCCCACCCGGTCAATGTGGCATTGGAAGCCGTGATATTTTGTGTGTAGTTGGTTGTTCCTGCCTGGTCTTGGACATACTCCGTAGCATGAATCCATCTTATCCAGCCATCTGGCGTGATGGAACTTATCACTGGATTGCCGAAAGTGTCGTTGACCCAGACCGAAGCATCGGGGACAGGGTCAAAATTCTCATTGACGACGCAGACATCCATGAACCACTGGACAGTGAGGGTGGAAAGGGTGTCAGCGAAGTAGACCTTGGTTTTGTTGAAGGCGGTGTTGAGGGCGGTTGCATGGCTGTCACTTTCCAAATATAAATCGAATGAACTGGAATCAATGATTGTAGAGTTGATAATCTGGTTGCCAGTAGCACTATAAAAGAAAACGCCGTACCCATTGTTCAAAACGGTGTTATCGGCGATGGTGTTGCCGCTGGACTCTCCGAGGTAGATGCCATAGTTGTTGTTGTTCGAGGCGGTGTTGTTGTCAAAAGTGTTGTTGTCAGAGGAGGAGAGGCTGATGCCATAGTTGTTCGATGATATGTTGTTGGCGATGGTGTTACTGTTGGAGCAGAAATAGATGTAGATGCCAAAGTTGTTGTTCGAAGCGGTGTTGTTGACGAGAATGTTGCTGCTGGAGAAGTAGAGGCTGATGCCAACGTTATTGTTCGAGGATGCAATGTTGTTTGTGATGGTGTTGCTGCTGGAGGAGTGGGCGAAGATGCCAAAGTAGTTGTTCGAGGCGTTGTTATTGGTGATGGTGTTGCTACTGGAGAAGTCGAGGTAGATGCCGAACTGGTTATTCAAGACGATGTTGTTGGTGATGG
This sequence comes from Methanomassiliicoccales archaeon, assembly GCA_030612505.1. GTDB lineage: Archaea > Thermoplasmatota > Thermoplasmata > SG8-5 > SG8-5 > JAGLQM01. Next base: position 15,175 of record JAUWNU010000024.1, on the reverse strand, counting down.
TGTTGCCGCTGGAGGAGTCGAGGTAGATGCCGAAGTGTTTATTCAAGACGTTGTTGTTGGCGATGGTGTTGCCGCTGGAGGAGTCAAGGTAGATGCCATAGTTGTTCGAGGAGGCGTTGTTGTTGGCGATGGTGTTGCTGTTGGAGAAGAAGAGATAGATGCCATAGTTGTTGTTCGAGGAGGCGGTGTTATTGGTGATGATAATCGAATTTGAATGCTCCATTATAATACCATTCTTCCTATTGCCCGAAACATTGTTATTATTGATTTCAGAAAGAGTATTAGAGTACCCATAAATTCCATGCCAGTTGTTCATCTCTATTGTATTATTATAGAGCAAGCTCGGTGTCACCCCCTCCAAATGAATCCCATGTCCCTCAAGAACTGGATAAGCTGTGATAACTTCCACGTCGTCAATGTACCAACCCTGGTTTGCGTTGTCAAGATCATCGACTGTATCGAAATAGAACGAAACGGTGATATTCATCCCCGCAAAATCCGAAATATTGACAATATATCTGGTCCATGTATTCATATCCCCGCCAACCAACTGGACATTCGTATCGGGCATAGTATCATTGCGAATTATCACCCACCTCTGATCCGTTGTCGTATCTGTCTCATACCAGTTCCAGAAAGTCAAGGCGGTAGATGTCGCATTCCTGATGTCAATGGTTGTGGATGTCAGATTGCCCCAATTGCGTGTGCCATTATCATAGGTTGGGTCGTCATATAACCCATATCGCCAACTCCAATCTCCACTGTGGCTGACGTTCCATGCACGCCCTGCCCCGCCCTCGTTACTGATTCGATGCCACAAACTCTCATTTGTCCAGCCTAAATCTATCTCAAAGTCGTCCTCGAATACAGGGTCCAGGCCGTTCGATGAAATCGTGTTGTCAGTGATTGGTATATTCGTATCCACGAGATGCAGGCCGGAAGCCATATTCAACGTGATAGTGTTATCTGTTATCGTTACTCCTTCTGCCAGCACGAACGGGATTGATACAGGTTTCATTCCACCTGAGCCGATGAAAATCTTGCTCGTTACATAAACACCATTAAGCCACAGGTCGAAGTTCACGGATGCACCAGAGAAAGTGAAATCAAATCCCTCCTCGCCAAAGTCCTCTGTGGCATTGAAGGATATTGAAGTACCAGTTATTGAAAACTCATCTGCAAGGTTCAGATCAACTGGAATAGCATCAATTGTGGCAGTTAGGTCATTAAAAGTGATAGACCCATTGAAATAGTTCAAAGAGCCATCACCGCTCCACCTGATATACCAACCGGTCTCGTCGTACCAGATGAAATATCCTAAATTTGTCCCCGGAATGTAATCAGGCTTGCCTTCCGCACTGATGACGTTTTCAATGAATATGCCGTCTAATCTGTTGTATTGAATCGTGTTGGCATTTTTGATGGCTGGAAAAGAGCCATTAGCATTTATCCCATATCTCCCGTTCCACTCGACCGTGTTGCCCTCGATACTTGGGGCGGAGCCATCGATTGATACTATGCCATCTCCCCCATTATCATGAATATAAGAACCTGTAATCACCGCATCCGAGTTCTGGAGCCAGATGCCGTGCGTGGCCCCATTCCGTATTACAGAATTGCCAGTAATGTTCACATTGTTCGTATTGTAGCACTGGATGCCCCCCGGTAGGGAAAGGTCTGTTGTGTTGCCCCAGACGTACTCGATGGTGCTGGAATCGATGTTGAGGGCTCCATTGACGGTGAATTGATAGCGTTTGGGGGTGGTGGTGTCGGTGGAGGTGACGTGAGCACCTTCAAAGATGTTAAATGTTCCATTGCTTGTAACATCTATCCTCAGACCTCCATCCGTTTGAACATCCATAAGGTATGTCCCCAGACTACCCTTCCAATTTGTGGTCGCATTAACTTCCACATCTGTTGTTATTAATGGATCGATAACTACTGTGCAATTATCAAACAGCGTATCAGCATTTATCACTAAATCCCCAAAGGATATTATCGTAACATCATAGAACTCCTGCGGTTCGTCAATCACTTTATCATGCCAGTATATGACATTTTCACTTGGCACAACATAGAAACTCGCATCGTACGAAGTCAGCGGAATTATCTCTCTTTTTTCTCGAATGCTTATGTCAATTCTGATATAATTCTCTCCGATGGTGTCTGGTGTCCAGAACGTTCGTTTTGTCTTTTCATGACCTGGCATTATAGCTCCAAATGTGAGCGTGTCGATGAATTCCACCTGTCCAGAGGGTTTGATGTTCGCCAATTCTGCTATGACGATATATCGAACATCCCCTATGTTTCCTAATGTTAGATTCACCATAGTTCTCTGGCCATCGAGAGCGTAGCGATATCCTGGCGGGCATCTGATGTCCACAAGTATGATGTCTGGGTCTTGCTCAGCTATTAAGGGATTTGTTATAAGAGGATCTATAATTATCGGGTCCGAAGCATCAGGGGTGATCTCTGGTTCAAAAGCAGGTATTGGTGGGGGTGTGTCGTAATTGGATATATCTATCCCTAAAGCATTGTTTTGAATTTTGCTATTGGTGGCAAGAATGTTCTCACTTCCAGCACTATTTTTACCATCGTTGAAATGTATGTCAACACGTTCACCAAAACCCATGTTCTCCACAACGATTACTTTGCTCATGGTTTTCAAGTTCGTGGTGACTATGATTTCAATGTTATCGTTCACTGCGTATCCACTCGGTAAATCTTCCAAGATGCCCTCGTAAGCACCGTTTTCATAAAATTCCGCATCCAGTGATTCGCCAGTTCTGAGATTGGTTATGGTTACGCTCGCATCGGAAACTGGCATACCGCTTTCATCGTGGATTATTCCATAGATCGTGAACGGCGGATATGGTGGCATTTCAGGCATAGATAATTCATTGCCAGTAACAATCTCTGCACTCGCTTTGTCTGATATTATCACGGTTGTTGATAAGACCATAGCCAGGCATATAACAGTCGCTAAAATTTTGCTCATGGTTAAAGTTTTATTTCCCATATTTCGACCTCCCAATTATTTATGAAGCTATTGTTGCAGGCTATATATCTATGTTTCGTGAGAAAGTGACAAGAACGGAGAAAGGTTTAATATCACTGAATATCATTTAATACTTCAATGAGAAGAACATTCACACTATTTGCCTGCTCACTGTTGCTAGCTTCCATTTTCAGCATCGCTTCTTTCCCGACTAATGTAGCCGCTGGCTCGCCTCCGCCGCCAAATGATGGCATAGACGGTTTGCAGTATATCGATGGCGAGTGGAATGTGAATGGCGTTGAGAACTATACAAATGAGACCATCGTGCTAACAGGTAATTTGACTGTTGAATTTGGAGGAAATCTTACATTCAATAATGTCACACTTATAATGAATTGCACTCTTGACGGTGAATTTCATATTGAAGTTCTAAGTGGCGGTTCATTCTATATTTATGACTACGATAACAACAATGTTACTACTGGAGATGCCTCAAACATCACAGCATATAATACGAATTTCGAGTACCTATTTTGGGTAAGAGAAGGGAGCAATTACACCATGAAAAATTCAGAGTTGCATGAGTGTGGGTATGACTGGAATCCTGATGAAGAAAGAGGGCTATTTATTGAAGCTGACGATGTATTAATAGATCACAATCTCATAGGAGAGGGCTATAACGGAATAGTAAGTTGGTATGCTAACAACACAACAATAAGTAACTCAACGATAGAAAATAATTATCGTAGTGGAATAATGTATTATCATTCAAATGGAGATGTTGTCAACAACCTTATAAGAGAGCAAAATGGGATTGGGGGGGAAGGAATTACTTTAGGTTATTCTTCAATCCTCTTTAATGGAAATACTATAAAAAGCAATCAAATTGGCATGACAATAGCTACAGATTCCAATGCGACAGTAATCAATAACACAGTAATCGCCAATGAAAATGGAATCAATTTCCAGTGGGCTAATGATGTTATCATCAAGGACAACAATATCTCATCTAACACCGAGGACGGTATTTATATACTTACTAGTGGAAGTACCTACCCTCAACCACTCATTATTAACAATACGCTTTTGGGCAACGCACACGGCATTGTCTGCGGAAGCTCAGGCAATCCTACAATCATAAATTGTACCATCGAGAACACAGCAACAAATGATCTCGAAGCTCATGGAGAATCACACATCACTACAATAAACACAACTTTCAATAAAAACAAAGTAGTATTCGACCCAGATACTTCCAATCTTACTGTGAAATGGTACTTGCATAGCCATGTGAACGATACATATGGCACTCCTATATCAAATGCAACTGTCCGAATCCAGGACAACTCCAACGGCACTTACGACCAGAACTTCACAACTGATCCTAATGGCTACTTCAACTGGACGGTGTTAAGGGAGTATTATCAGACTCAGAGTACGCTTACTGATTACAACCCTTACAACATAACTGTATCAAAGTCAGGGTATGTGCCATCGTACACTACAATTAACGTTACTGAGAGCCGAGCAATCACTGTAACACTCCAGAAAGGAACTGGCGATTATCCTCCACCTGTGAACGGAGACTGGCATATATGGAATGATACATATGTAGGAAATGATACTATTGTTCTCAATGGCAATCTGACAATCGAATTTGGAGGCAATTTGACTTTCAAAAATGTAACTTTAATGATGAACTCCACAACTGATGGAGAATTCCATATTGAAGTTTTATCAGGGGGTTCGTTTTATATCAATGATTATGACAATGACAATACAACTACCGGAGATGCATCCAAGATAACTGCCTACAACACGAACTTTGAATATCTGTTTTGGGTAAGGGCTGGAAGTAATATTACAATTAAGAACTCGGAATTGCATGAGTGTGGATATAATGCAGCTAGTATGGATGATTTGGGTCTATTATTAGAAACAGATAATGTTAATTTACTCAATAATTTGTTTTCAGATAATTATTTAGGTATTCTTTGTCGACCATCGAATGCTACAATAATAGGAAACACAATAATCTCAACTCAAACGATAGGGATCATGGTCAGACAATCATCTACAGTGCTGATTGCTGATAGCAATATTTCAGATAGTTGGGTAGGAATAGTAATAGACACAGGAGCAAATGCAACAATAATAAATAATACTGTAACTGACAATGAAAACGGAATCAACTTCCAGTTTGCTAATAATGTTACCATCAAGGACAACAATATATCATCAAATACTGAGGATGGGATTTACATACTGACTAGTGGAAGCACCTACCCACAACCACTCATAATTAATAATACACTTAGGGGTAACGCACATGGTATTGTTTGCGGAAGTGGTGGGAAGCCTATAATCATAAACTGCACAATAGAGAATACTGCAACAAATGATTTACAAGCTCATGGCGAATCCCATATCATTACGATTAACACAACCTTCAACAAAAGCAAAGTGGTATTCGATCCAGACACTTCTAATCTTACTGTGAAATGGTATCTCCACACTTACATTAATGACACACTTGGAAATCCAATTCCAGGCGCAACTGTCCACATCAAGGACAATGCCAACGGCACTTACGACAGGAACGTCACGACAGATGTAAATGGCTATGTGAACTGGACAGTGTTAAGAGAATATTACCAGACACAGAGTACGCTTATTGATTACAATCCCTATAACATCACCGTCTCCAAGCCAGGCTACCTCACTTCCTACGCAGATGTTGAAATGAATGAAAGCAAGTATATCATAATCACGCTCCAAACCGACGAAAATCCCATTGCCGACGCTGGCCCAGACCAATCGATAAATGAAGATGAATTAGTAAATTTCAACGGCTCTGGCTCTACGGACGACGTTGGGATTCTATGGCATAACTGGACTTTCGGAGATGGGAACTTTGACTTTGGAACAAACATCACGACAAACCACACTTACACCAACGCTGGCACATACATCGTTACTCTGAATGTTACGGATACGATTAGCCAGTGGGATGAAGATACTTGCTTGGTTTTCGTTAATAATGTTGGGCCGAGTGCTGACGCAGGTGGCAATAAAATTGGTGATGAAGGGCAACCTATTTTGTTTGATGCGAGTGCTTCAATAGATACCCCATCAGACCAATCAAATCTGATTTATAGATGGTATTTTGGTGATGGAGATTCTGATACTGGCATGAACGTATCTCATAGCTACGCTGATGATGGAAATTATAACGCCACGCTTGTAGTTACAGACGATAACGGCTTTGTGGATTCGAATATAACAACTATAACTGTGAACAATGTTGCACCAGCGATAGAGCCAGTACCTGCTCAGACGATATTAGAAGATAGTTTCTTCACTTTGAAAATCAATGCGACTGATGTGCCAGCAGATACGCTTACATTCTCGGATAACACCACATTATTCGACATCGACCCAGTTACTGGCATGATTGAATTTACACCGACAAATGATGATGTTGGAAATCATTCTGTGAATGTTACTGTGATTGATGATGACGGTGGGGTGAATTATACAGTTCTAAACATAACTGTTTTGAATACAAACGATGCACCCACAATTGAGCTAATAGGCCAGCAATCGGCAATCGAGGATGTAGAATTTATTTTACAAAATGATGCAAATGATGTAGATGCTGGAGATGTTCTTACTTACTCATTGATAACTTATCCATCTGGAATGAGTATTGATGGCGCTGGCTTCATTACATGGACACCAACAAACGATGATGTTGGGACGCATACGATTACTGTCAAAGTCGAGGACGCTGGCAATCTTTATGACACTGAAACTTTCACAATCATTGTATCAAATGTGAACGACGCCCCAACGATTGTTTCAAACATACTGGCCAATGCAACCGAAGATGTATTTTACATGGCTTACATTCATGCAGATGATATTGATGCTGGCGATACTTTGATTTACGCTTTAGACACTTATCCAGTATTTCTCTCCATCGACCCTGTAAGTGGGTTGATGTTTGGCACGCCAGACAATGACGATGTAGGCACTCATAATGTGGTTGTGAATGTAACCGATGGCGATGTTCATGTTACCAAAACTTTCGATTTGAATGTTGTTAATATCAATGATGCTCCAATTATAGCTAGTAATCCAATACTGACCGCTGATATTGGTGTTGAATATGCGTATGAGATTGTTGCCTCTGATGAAGATAACTATGTTTTGACTTATTCGTTGGCAGAAGGTCCAGATGGTATGGTTATCAATGGCACAAAAATTATCTGGACGCCCACCAACGAGCAACAAGGAAAAACATATCAGGTTGTTGTGGAGGTTTCTGATGGCGAGGCAATAACAGCACAATCGTTCATCGTTTCTGTTGGTGAAATTCCAGAAGGAACGAATTACTGGCTGCCGTTGGTTTTGGGGGTGGTTGGCGGGTTAATTTCAGGTATAACTATTACTTGGTTGATAAACCAACGAAAGAAAGAAGAAGAAACAGAAGAATACAAAGTACCGATTGAAAGACAGGAATAATTCTCTTCCAGTTGTTGTTTTCTCCGAAGCGTTTACGTACTGAGACTCTGAGAATTCATCCTGGAGTACAGGGGCTTTAGCCATAGGGTGTGGCTGGCGAGCAAAATCTTGCTTATTTATTGTCTAGGGCACCCAGCCAAGAACCCTAGACCCTCACTAACGATAATTAAACACAGACCCTAGACCCTTTACTAGCGTTAACTAAGCATAGACCCTCACTAACGATAACTAACCACAGACCCTAGACCCTCACTAACGATAACTAAACATAGACCCTATCTCTTTTGTATAAAAACTAAGACCCTCACTAACGATAGCCAAACATAGACCCTAAACAATATGGCTATTAAAATCCTCATCTGGAATCAAAATAGCTCTCAATTATTTTCTTCTGGCCCCTTCGTAATATCTCGGATAATGTTGCTGGAGATATATCAAAAATTCCTGCTAAATCTTTCACTCCAATGCGCTTTGGAAAGTCATAATAGCCCCGCTGATATGCCATTTTGACTATTTTTTCTTGATTTTCAGTCAGCATTTCATCGCTTGAGAGTTTCTTCATCTTCACCAAAGTGGGAGATGCATTTGCCGCTTCAAGCTTGGCCATGAGTCTGCGAAGGCATTCATTGTGGCTGGATATTATTGTGTATTCTAGTCTGCCATCATCCTTGGACTTTGCAGAAACCAGAAAACAATCCGAGGTCATTAGCTCACGGCAGCCAAAGCATTCCTCCTGCTTCACAACGCCGATTGCCCGGTCAGTTTCCACCAGTTCCAGTTCAACAACTTCAATATCTTCTCGGCCTTCAAGATACTTCTTCACTTCTTCCAGATCGACTCCGTTTAACTTTATTTCCACAAGATCCTGGACTCCGCTCTGGCCATATGGTAGAGTGTTCAGCACCTTGAGTTCCAGATCAAATTCCTGCAAAATAGAGGATATCCAGACTCCTGGCGGTTCAAGTGAAATAACCGACTCAATCATTGGGTTAATGATAGAAAACATGATATTAAAAATATGCTACGCCCTAATACCGCTGCTTTCTGGTATCGGCCCGAAAGCAGAGCAACCTTCAGGTTTGTGGATGCTGGGCGCCCATCAAAATGATATGCATCATTTTATCGGGTTGGCATGTGTTTAATAAGGGGTCCTCCATCCTTTTGAGCTGGAGGAGTGCTTCCACACATTTGATGAGATACCCCAATACTTTAGCTTTGGGAAGTCCTCACTTAACTTATTATGTTGTGAGGCTGGTAATGTAGAATTAGCCAAATTATGCAGTTATGAGAAAATATTATTAAATATAACTTGGTTATTGCCCAATCCCTACCCACTGCCACACCCGCTACCATATATTTGATGCATTTGGCTTCAAATATGCAGGGTCTTGGCCCATACAGGGAAACATTCAGACAATAATGCTGGCATTTTTGTCTGATAGTTGATGAGGATATAATATGCAAAAAAGAGTGCAGACCGAAGAGCAAAGCGCGGAACTGCGATACAGAGGCATTATCGAGAAACGTAATGAGCTGAACGACCAGGCTAGAGAATTTGCCGAATCCCGAAATATGCTGAACAAGGAACGCCGGGAGACCATTGACGATATCAAAGAATTGCGGGATGAACGCGATGGGCTGAACAAGCAGATGCGCAGGCACAAGAAGTCCAGAGACAGCTATCAGAACAAGGCCAAGAACCTCATTGAAAAGAAAAAAGGCAAGCGCAAGGGCATCCACAAGGACCTGGACAGAGACATTGAAGCCCTAAGGGCAGATGCAAAGATGCTTGCGGTGAAGCAGGAAACTACTCCCCTTACCCTTGTGGAAGAGAAGGAACTTCTGGAAACACTGAAGAAACAATATGTGGAAATTAATCGTCTTGAAGAGGTACTGGGAGAGCAGGACTCCATATTAGCAGATGTCAAGGATGTTGATGAGAAAATAACAATGCTTTTCAAGATGGCAGACGAGGAGCATCAGAAAGTTGTGGAAGTGAACAAGCAGGCAAAGGAAGTTCATGACCGTATCACCCTCATGAGCAAATCAATTTCACATTTAATTTCAGAATCAAACAAGAATCATGAGAATTATGTTAAGCTTAAGGAAAGAGCAGATGCCTTTCACCAGAAGGCCAATGAGATGCGCGAGAAGCTAATGGCCATGCGAAATATCAAGCGTGATGAGATCAGGGAATCCAGACAACTTATCAAGGAACAGAACAAATCAGTAAAAAGTGCTCTGACTGACAAGAAGAAGCTGGATAAAGCCGCTGATGACGCCCTTCAGCAACTCATGAAGAAAGGCAAGGTTGAGATAAGATGAGGGAAAGCAAAAGGGCGGTTATACTGGCAGGTGGAGTGGGCAAGCGATTGCGCCCGCTGACCGAGTATCGCCCAAAGCCCCTGATTCCGGTGGCTGGAAAGCCATGTATTGATTATGTGATGCGTTCTCTTGTAAAGGGTGGTTTTGACCAGCATATTATCACAACTGGATACTTATCTGACAGACTCATTAAAAGAATAGCTGACGGCGCAGAATTCGGCGCATCAATCGTTTATTCATTCGAGGCAGAGCCAGCAGGAACAGCTGGAGCCGTGAAAAATGTAGCTCATTTCCTGGATTCCACCTTTGTTGTTGCAAGCGGTGATGTGCTGGCTGATGTTGATATAGGTGCACTTTATGATTATCACAAAAAGAAAGGGGCAATAGCAACCATGGCCCTGACCAAGGTGGATGACCCCACTCATTTTGGTATTGTTGGCATGGACAAGAATAATCGCATAAACCGGTTTCTGGAAAAGCCAGCCAAGGAAGAAGTGTTTTCGAATCTCATAAATGCAGGAATTTACATTTTAGAGCCAGAAATTTTGGACTACATTCCAGAAGGGCAAATGTATGATTTTTCGAAACAAGTGTTTCCCGCACTTTTAGAAGACAAAAAACCACTATTTGGAAAGCAAATCAAGGGCGTGTGGAAGGACATTGGAAAACCAACAGATCTGCTTGAGGCCAGCCTGGAAATTGTTCAGCGTGAAGGCAAAAAGCAGAAGATTGACAAGGTCCAGACCAAGGGAAACATCATGCTGGGAAAGAATACAGCCATCGAGAAAGGTGTGAAGATCATCGGGCCCTGTTACATTGGCGACGACGTTTACATAAGTGCTGGCTCGGTTATAGAAAGAGCGTGTATTTACAATTCAGTTTTCATTGACAGAGATGTTGAGATAAAGGACAGCATCATCCTTGGCGGCTCAAAGGTTGGGTGGCAGACCAAGATACGGGACAGCGTGATTTCCAGGAACTGCCAGATAGAAGAAGATGTGACTCTCATAAGCAGCATTGTTGGCGATAATATGTCTGTCAAAATACATTCCAGATTGGAACATGCTAGTGTTGTTCCGCCGACAAACAATTCCAACGGAAACGAAGATTAAAGTTAGTAATTTAGATAGTTGAACGCAACTAACATTTTATTGCAAGCGTTCGACAATGGCATGAGAAAAATTTCGAGTTAAATGAAATGCCATACTGCTCGCAGCATTTTGATAGCAATCGGTGAATGCATATCTAAATTTAACAACAAGGAGCATTCGCCATGATTGAGTAATTTTCCAGCAATCACAATCAAAAGTTCCGTAATCTCGTGACCAGCATCCTCACAGCAAAGAGATTATGGCAGGCCAGTGTTGTGCCACCCACCAATAATTCCAACGGAAACGAAGATTAAAGCTAGTAATTTAGATAGTTGAACGCAACTAACATTTTATTGCAAGCGTTCGACAATGGCATGAAAGAATTTTCGAGTTAAATGAAATGCCATACTGCTCGCAGCATTTTGATAGCAATCGTTGGGCACGGGAGCAAATACCAGCATAATGAGTGCCCGACCTGATTGAGCAATATGAAAACAAACACAATCAAAAGTTCCGTAATCTCGTGACCAGTAATCTCACAACAAAGAGATTATGGGGTGACAATATGTCTGTCAAAATACATTCCAGATTGGAACATGCTAGTGTTGTTCCGCCGACAAACAATTCCAACGGAAACGAGGATTAAGCAGAATACTGGGCAAATATTATTGTTTATAATTTGCTACCAGAAACATGCCCCGGGTGTGAGCCCGGGGTACTCAAATTGTTAACCAAACGAGTGACAAAAGGCCATTCGGATGCCCCATCCGTGAGGGCGGGAAGGTTCTAGCATATCATCGGTACGATCTAGCCAGGCCTTTCAAACTCAGGGTAACCCCATGAGTAAGCGCGGGGATGTGGTCGCCACCGGCATCCAACACGATTATTCATCCCATCACCAGACAAAGCATCTTGAAACGAAAGATTTTTATCAGCTTTCGTTCATCCACTTAGGCGACAAGCGACAGCATAGTGGGTTGTGCGTCCATTTAGTAGCTAGCGGTGGAAGGGTGAAAGGAAAAATAGTATTTGCGGATGATAAAACACATTTCCTAGTGTTATATATATTTGGCTTCGTATTTTTCATTACATCCGTTGGAGGATTTTTGTATACTGGATATGAAATAATAAGATATTTCCAGACAGGAATATTAACTCCAGATCTCAACAATGGTATGGGCGTATTATTTATGATATTTGTCCTATCTACCTCCCTTTTTATGGCATATTCCACATGGAGCCACCAAAGGCTTGTAATTTATGAAAATGGAATCGCTCCTCAAGTTCGAAGGACAGTGAATTTCATTATTAAATCCAAAGAATTCTTTATAGCTTACGATGATATTGAGGAAATTGAAATTGTAAAAAGAAAAGTTAATGAAATTGAAAAAAAGTATATTATAGAGAATAGAGAAGAATTATTTAGGTCACCTATAATGAAAAAGGAATCCTTAAAAGAAGATGATTTAGTCCCTATAACTTTTAGATTTACTGTGATAAAAGAAGAATCCTTAGAGGGAATAGCCAGTACTTTTATTTGGTCAAAGAACCCGCGGCTAATATTTTTTGGAACTGAGAATCCAGAAGATAAATTTGATAGGTTGGAAAAGGCATTATTAAAAAATGTTTCAGAAAAAGTGAAAATTACTGTTGATAAACCTTGGAAATTCACAGATGAAGAAAAGGAAAAACTTATTGAAAACGCTACTGGTAAATTGCCTGGCCCATTTGGTGATGAAGAGAATATCCGCAAGTTTGCAGATAAGTCTCAAAAATTTATCTATCAAAAAGATAACAAAGAGTAGCGTTCCGAGCAGCTAGGGGGCGGTCAGCGCAGGAACGCAAGGTTAGGGGAGGGGAAAGGCATTCGTACCCGCCTGAACGTATAAAATAGTGGATTATTTAGTAGATTTCGCACCCAACGAATTAAAAGGTTTATGTAGTAGAACCACCTATAATATTTCGGTGAATAAATGAGTGCCCTCACAGCAATAATCCACAAAGAAGAAGATATGTATGTTGCCAACTGCCCGGAAGTTGGGACTGCCAGCCAAGGAAAAACTATAGAAGAGGCAATAGACAATCTCAAAGAGGCCACAGAACTTTATTTAGAAGAATTCCCAGTAAACTACCAGGCCATAAATGACCTGGCGTTATGTTAATAATATAGTACAGCCAGGGCATTTATGGCTGTATGTTTACCCAAGTTAGCCGCACACCTAATTATCAAAGCCATGTGGCTTTGATTTGATACACTAGAAAATGTACGGTATGCGGCGGATTCCCCTTGTTATAATCCGTGTAAATAGTCAGTTCATACCTGGCCTTGACCTATTTCCACTAAAGAAAGAGGCCAATCCAATACTGACAACCTTTGAGGTGGCCACTGATGCCACCGCTTAGGAATATTTCTGGAGAAAAAGTAGTCAAAATATTATGCAATAAACTGGGTTTTTCAATTAGTGGAAAAACGGGGAGTCATGTTAGACTGTCCAAAATGACACCAGATGGAAAAGTAGGTACTGTTGTTCCCATGCATAAGGAATTGAAGATTGGGACTTTGAAAGGACTACTTAAATTGGCAGATATTGGCATTGAAGAATTTTCTAAGCACCTCTAGAACCATGTCAAGAACAGATACCCCACAAACTTATTAATCATAGAAATCCCATCTTTACCCGATGAATTCCGAAACTAGCCTCGACCTAACCACCTTGGACAAGGTATTACTACATCTCAAGGATAACTGGCATCATCGGAATGACAGGGAATTTCCTATTGCCGTAACTCAGAAGGGCATATCAGAGGCAACCGGCCTTCGACTGACACATGTTCCAAGAACTTTGAAGAGACTGGCTGATAGAGAATTGGTTCATGATATCAAGGGGCATATTAAAGGCGAAAAACGCCGTTACAAATCATATTTCTTGACAGAAAAAGGGTTAGCGGAAGTTAATTCACTGGTTAAACATCTGAAATCTCAATCAGTGAGACATCAGGGTAAAGAAACCTTGGTCTCGAATATTCTTGATGAGGAAAAGCCAAGCCAATTGCTACCAATATTCTTGGCACTGGCAGGTGACCATGAGGTTCCCAGGCCAGTGAGCTGCTCCACGGCAGGTCCAATACCTTCCATTGATGGATTTGTGAACCGGGAAATTGAACTGGAGAAACTTGGCCAGATGCTGGAAGATCCCCAGTCAAAGGCCATGATAATATACGGGAGCCAGGGCTATGGAACCTCAACACTGGCATCTAAATTCTTAAACCTCAATAGCCAGAAATGGAGCGCGGCCTGGGTGCCAATGCACAAGTCATTTCCCAAATTCAAGAAGGAAATGGAAAAAATTCTCGACCAGTTGATTCCCGGTATAGAGCTAAAACTTGAGCATCCTGAAGAATTAGCTTCCCAGCTGGACGGTAAAAAGATTATACTGGTGCTGGATAATTATTTTGAAGCAACTGACGACCTTGTGGAATATCTGGCTGGGTTCATTGCCGCAATTAAGGAAATTGACAATTTTAACTTGCTGGTTACTGCCAGTGAGAGCACCTCATTCTATGAGCGATTTTACACAATTATGGACATAGATGACGGAACAGTTGGAGAGGTTCATATTCGCGGCCTGGACATAGAGCATTGCCAGGAAATTCTCGGCGTTCCAGATATAGACCCGAAGGCAATGAAAAGATTGTTCATGTTCACAATGGGCAAGCCCACAACCCTGAAGCTGCTGGCCCAGGAAGATGCAGAGGCCATGAAGAGCCAGACAAAGTTCTCTCCTGAAGAGATTAAGCTTATGTTATATCTGAAATCTCAAAGGGTCTAGGGGCTATGTTTAATTATCGTTATTAAGGGTCTAGGGGCTATACTTGGTTATCGTTAGAGAGGGTCTAGGGGCTAGTTATGCCGCGAGCATGTGACAGGGGGTTGGGTGGAGCCAGCGGAGCGGCACAGGGTGGGGGGCAATCCTACTGTCTGGGGTGGGTTGATATAATTTTGGCTCACCAGCCTTATTAATTTATCCTTCTGCTATCAGATTAGGTCTGATAGCGGTAGACCCTGAAATCTTATTTTTGATTATAATTTCTTGGTAGTGCCCCCCTAATTGGTTGATATTTGGTGATAAGGAAATGTCAATAATTCTCGCATTGTCCAGTTATGATTTGTCAATCCTTGTTCTCTGGCTGGAGAATATTTTTCCCATTTTCCGTTCTGGTTGTGATGTTTTAA